>CAJFTA010000001.1 GCA_904419835.1 uncultured Pseudoflavonifractor sp.
CTACGACATCGGCGTGGTGCCCACCAAGGAGCCCTACCAGAAGCGCACCTCCCACGGCATGATCCTGGGCGAGGGCGGCGAGAAGATGTCCAAGAGCCGGGGCAACGTGGTCAACCCCAACGACGTGGTGGCCCAGTACGGCGCGGACACCATGCGCACCTATATCATGTTCATCGGCGACTTTGAGAAGGCCGCCTCCTGGAGCGACAACGCCGTCAAGGGCTGCAAGCGCTTCCTGGACCGGGTGTGGAACCTGTCCGAGCAGCTTAGCGGCGGGGAGGGCTACTCCGCCGCCAACGAGAGCGCCATCCACAAGACCATCAGGAAGGTGTCCGACGACATCGAGGCCATGAAGTTCAACACCGCCATCGCCGCCCTCATGGCCCTGGTCAACGACTTCTACGCCAACGGCTGCTCCAAGGGCGACTACGCCGCCCTGCTGCTCATGCTCTCCCCCTTCGCGCCCCACATGGTGGAGGAGCTGTGGGAGACCCTGGGCTACGCCGCCCAGGCCGGCGGCATGGCCTGCCAGCAGTCCTGGCCCGCCTACGACGAGAGCAAGACCATCGACGCCCAGGTGCAGATGGCCGTCCAGGTGTGCGGCAAGCTCCGCGCCACCATCACCGTGCCCATGGACAGCGATGAGGACACCGTGGTGGCCGAGGCCCTTAAGGACCCCAAGGTCCAGAAGTTCACCGAGGGCAAGAACCTGGTCAAGACCATCCTGGTGCCCAACAAGCTGGTCAACCTGATCGCAAAATAAGTGAGGCGCCGGCCGCACCGGCTCCCAATCCGGGGCAGGGCGGCGCAGGGAAAGGGAAATTTTTTCCCTTTAAAAGATTCCCTTGACAAGACGCTGAATTTTTCATATAATACTACTGTTAAAGCCATATCTAGTAGGCGCAACCGCCTATGCCTGTGGCCCTTTCGTGGCAGACAGGTCTGCCGCGTCGGAGGGAGGGGAAATCAATGTCGGAAGTCCGTGTGAAAGAGGGCGAGTCCCTGGAGAACGCCCTGAAGCGTTTTAAGCGCAGCTGCGCCAAGTCGGGCGTCCTGGCCGAGGTGCGTAAGCGCGAGTGCTATGAGAGTCCGAGCGTAAAGCGCCGCAAGAAGTCTGAGGCCGCGCGCAAGAACCGCAAGAAATTCTACTAAGAATTTAAAACCCCACAGCCGTCAGGCTGTGGGGTTTTTGCTGCCCTCAGGCAGAACACGCCGCATCAATTGCCCCGTTTCTGTGCACACTGTGGGGGAGGTGATGCAGCATGAGACGGGAATACAACGATATGTACGCCCTCTTCCGCCATGAGCCGGGCGCGGAGGAGTATTTCGACCAGCTGCCCAGCTACCTTCAGGACCGGATCCGGCCCCGCTACCAGATGGTGAATTCCTTCGCGGAGCTGGAGGACTGTGCGGAGCGGCTGAGTGGGCCGGAATGAATAGAAGGGGCGGGCGGAGAGGCGCCCAAATGCGTCAGATCTCACAATTGAAAAATCGCGCCTGTGCTCTATAATAAATGTCTGCTGAATAAACCGCAAATCGGTTTATTCGCGCGGCGGCAGCCGCGCAATTGCATAAAAACGGCTCTGAGCCGTTTTTATGCAATTCAACCATTGTTACAGTACGCATGATAATAGGCAGTGCCTCTGCTGAGGCGCACCCATTTGTATTTGCGGCATTGTCCGGAGGGTCAGGTGTGCGATGGAAAAGACGATGACAAAACCCAGAGCGTCCGGCGGACGGGAGAACAACATTCTCCTGCTGACCGGGCCGATTTTTGTGGAGCTGCTGCTCCAGATGCTGGTGGGCAACGCGGACCAGATCATGGTGGGCTGGGTGGACCCAAACGGTGTGGGAGCCATCGGCAACGCCAACCAGGTGACCAACCTGCTGCTGCTGGTGTTCTCCGTGGTGTGCACCGCCTCCATGATCCTCATCTCCCAGTACATCGGCGCCCGGGACACCAGAAGCATCAACGAGACCTACACCGTGTCCCTCTTCACCAACATTGTCTTCGGCGTGGCGGTGAGCCTGATTCTGGTGCTGGGCTGCGGGCCCATCTTCCGGCTGATGGGCGTCCATGAGGAGATTTTTGACAAAGCCTGCCTCTATATGCGCATCATCGGCGCGGGCATGGTGTTCCAGGCGGTGTATCTGACCTTTACCGCTTTCTTCCGCTCCAGCCAGATGATGAAGGAGACCATGGTTATCTCCGTGCTCATGAACTGCCTGAACATCGCGGGCAACTACATCCTCATCAACGGCGTGGGGCCCCTGCCCGCCCTGGGCATTGCCGGCGCGGCCATCTCCAGCGGCCTGAGCCGGATGGTGGGCATGGTCATCATCGCCGTGCTCTTCTGGAAAAAATTCGGCCCGGTGATCCGCTTCTCCCAGCTGCGGCCCTTCCCCAGGGAGCAGCTGCGGCGGCTGCTCCGCATCGGCGTGCCCGCCGGCGGCGAGTCGGTGAGCTACAACATGTCCCAGATCTGCATCCAGACTGTGTGCAACCGCTTTGCCGCCTTTGTGGTGAACACCAGGGTGTACGCCAACATCTTTGCCAACGTCACCTACATGTTCGGATCGGCCATGAGCCAGGCCTGCCAGGTGGTGGCCGCCCGGCTCATGGGCGCGGAGAAGGTGGAGGAGACCAACCGGCAGGTGTACCGCACCGTGCTCTGCTCCATGGTCATCTCGGGGGCCATGTCCGTCGTGCTGTTCCTGCTGTGCGAGCCGGCCTACCGCCTGTTCACCACAGACCCCCAGGTCCTGGCCCTGGCCAGAACCATTATGCTCATCGAAATTCCCCTGGAGCTGGGCCGGGCGGTGAACATGACCATGTGCCGGGCCCTCCAGGCCTGCGGGGACATCCGGTTCCCCATCGTCATCTGCGTCATTGACGCCTGGCTGGTGGGCGTGGGCGGCAGCTGGCTGCTGGGCGTGGTGTTTGAAATGGGCCTGGCGGGGCTGTGGATTGCCATGGCGGCGGACGAGTGCATCCGGGCCGGCCTCTTCCTCTGGCGCTGGCACAGCCGCGCCTGGGTGAACAAGCGCCTGCTGGAGAAATAAAACGACTGCCTGTCTCTCTGAGACAGGCAGTCGTTTTATCATGGTTCCGGGATAAAGGGATCTCCAACACTGCCCGAGCCGGTGAGCTCCGTCCCCGCCGCCAGGGTCACCACCGGGCGGACGCCCCAGGTGTCGGCGGCGTCCCGCATGTAGAAGTACCCGTCGGCGCCCAGGATACGCACCATGGAGCCGTTGTTGAAGTAGGGGGTGTCCATCCAGCAGGGGGGGCCGGAGAGCAGCCCCGCCCGGGACAGGGAGGCCATCAGGCCGATGTCGGGCAGGCGGACGGCGTCGGTGCAGTCCATGGCCACCGCCTCCTCCATGCCCCGGTCACTGTAGGCCGGCACATGGAAGGCGAAGAAGTCGTTGAAGCCGGAGTCGGCCAGCGACCGGTCCGCGATGGACAGCAGCACACGATGGCTGCCCGTCACCAGCATCTCCTGTTCCGACTGGTCAAAGGCGGACGTGAGGAAGTCGCCGTTGAGCCACGCCCGCAGGTCGGAGTCGCTCCACCGGCTGCTGCCCAGGTCCCCGTCCCGGTCAAAGGGGCGGCTGTCCACCGCCTCCGCCGCCAGGAGCAGCCAGCTGCCGTCCTCCTGCTGCTCCACAGCCTGCCACAGGAGGGACTCCCCCTCCCAGACGCCCAGCTGGACGTAGGCCCCAGCTTCCAGATTGTCGTGGGGCAGCCGCTCCCGCACCAGGGAGATTCCGGCGGGCACGGCCAGCAGCAGGCACAGCGCCCCGGCGGTTCCCCCCGCCAGCACAGCGGCAGGACGGCCTGCCCGCTCCGGCACAGACAGCCGGTACCCCAGCCAGGCCAGCAGCAGGAGCAGCAGCAGGTCGATGAACTGGGCGAAGGCGAACATGTGCTTGGCCAGGTCCCCCTCGCCGTTTGTGACCGTTGGGATGAGAAACTGGTAGGCCATGGCGCCCAGCAGGGTGAGCACCAGGAGGGCGGCGGAGCGCTTATCCCGCCCCGCGCCCTTCCGGCCCGCCGCGGCCCGCCACAGGGCCCAGCAGCCCGCCGCCGTGATGAGCCCGGCTGCCAGCCAGGTGTTGACGGGCAGCTGGCTCCTCAGCCAGCTCCAGCCGCCGAAGCGGCCGGCAAAGGTGAGCCGGGGGTGGGTGCCGTCCAGGTTGGAGAGGTAGTAGGGCCGGATAAAGCCGGTGTGGGCCATGGCCACGTCCAGCTTTTCCAGGTAGTAGCCCGGGTGGGAGAGGTAGAAGAACAGCAGGTCGAACTTGGACACCTGGGAGAAGTCCGCCCGGAACTGCTCGCTCTCCCGGGCGGGGGCCGCCCGGTCCATATAGTAGTTGGAGTTGGCGTACTCCGCCATATAGTCCGGCAGGCCCAGGTCGGAGAGGTACTGTTCGGTCTGCTCCGGGGTGGTGTCCTTGAGGACGCCGTAGAACACGGCGTTGTAATTGGTCTCATAGTCCATCCAGCCGGGGAGGGAGAGGTACACCGCCCCCAGTACGGCCACGCAGGCAGCAGCGCCGCCGCACAGCCACTTCCGGTATTTTTTCTCCGCCCGGAGGAACAGCACCGCCCCCATGCCCAGGGCGCACAGGGCGGCCGCCGGCAGATTGATGAACTTGCTCCAGCCGTACACCACGCAGGAGAGGAAGTACCACCCCGCGTTCCAGCCCGGGCTGCCCCGGCGGGAGAGCAGCCGCAGGCCGAACACCGCCATGGACAGCAGGCCCAGCATCTGCACCGGCTCGCTGTACAGGGAGTTGAAGTAGGTGATGTACCCCTCGTCGCACAGGACCAAGAGGACGGCCAGCTTTGCCAGCAGGTCGCACCACAGGGAGGGCAGCTTGAAGGAGCGGAAGAGCAGGAGCAGCAGCCCGGCATAGCACAGCAGGTAGATAAGGCCCAGCACCTGGATATGGTAGGTGTCCAGGCTCTGGCCGGTGAGCACGTTGAGGGCCAGGTTGCCCGCCAGGGAGGCCCGGACGAACACCAGGTGGATGGAGGGGTAGGCGGCGGTGTTGTCCAGATTGAAGAGGAGGTTCCACAGCTTCTCCCCGGCGGAATCCCCCTGAAAGACCATACGGAAGGTGTCCTCATACGCAAAGGAGCCGGTGCTCTCCGCATAGTCCAGGGAGTTGGTGCTCAGCACACGGCCAAAGTCCCCGTTGTTGGACAGGCCCGCCCCGCCGCCGGAGAAGAGCACCAGGGCCATGATGACCGCCGCCAGCCCGGCCAGCAGGAAGGGGCCGAACCGGTCATAGAATTGGGCCGCCCCTGGGGCGGAAGGCTGTCTGTTCATAGGTCACCTCATGGAAGATGGGGATGATAGCGGGTTACAGCGCTTCTTTCAGCGCGGAGAGGAAGCCGTCCACGTCGGCCTGCCGGGTGGCGAAGGAGGTCACCAGCCGGACCACCGTGTGGTCAGCGTCCTGACGGGTCCACACCTCGTAGGTGCACAGTCTGTCCAGCGCGGGGAGCAGGCTGTCGGGCACCACGGGGAACACCATGTTGCTGGCCGAGCGGGGGGCCATGGGCAGCCCCAGCGCCTCCAGGCCGGTCTGGAGCGCCTGGGCCATGTCCACCGCGTGGCGGGCGATGGTCCAGTAGAGCCCGTCCTCCAGCAGGGCATGGAACTGGAGCCCCAGCAGCCAGCCCTTGGCCAGCACCGCGCCCCGCTGCTTCTTGATGCGGAAGAAGCCCTCCTGAAGGGTGGGGTTGACGATGATCAGGGCCTCGCCCATGAGGGCGCCGTTCTTGGTGCCGCCGATGTAGAACGCGTCGGTGAGGCGGGCCAGGTCGGGGAGGGTCAGGTCGTTCCCCGCCGCGCCGAAGGCGGCCCCCAGCCGGGCGCCGTCCAGGAACAGCAGCAGGCCGTTGGCCCTGCAGCAGGAGGAGAGGGCCTCCAGCTCGGCCAGGGTGTACACCGCGCCGTTCTCCGTGGCGTCCGAGATGTAGACCAGCCTGGGCAGCACCACATGCTCATTGCGGCCCTCCTCCACCAGGGGGAGGATGAGCTCCGGGGTCAGCTTGCCGTCCGGCCCGGCCTGGGCCTGGAGCAGCTTGTGGCCGGTGGCCTCCACCGCGCCGCCCTCATGGCCGTTGACGTGGCCGGTGTGGGCGCAGATGACCCCCTCCCAGGGGCGGAGGAAGGCGGCGACGGCGGTGAAGTTGGTCTGGGTGCCGCCGATGAGAAACTGGACGTCCGCCCCGGGGCAGCGGCACAGGTCTCTGATGAGCTGGGCGGCCCTGGCGCAGTACTGGTCGGCGCCGTAGCCCACGACGTGCTCGCCGTTGTGGGCGGCCAGGGCGGCGAGGACGGCGGGATGGGCGCCCTCGGAGTAGTCGTTGCGGAAATTGTACATGTTCACTCACCTCGTGGAAGAAAAAGGGGCCGCAGGCCGCCCCCGAAGCCGGGGAGGGCCTGCGGCCGCCGGGAATCAGAATTTGAAGCTGTCCTTCAGGCTCACGGACCGGTTGAACACCAGGTGATCAGGGGAGGAGTCCCTGCTGTCCACGCAGAAGTAGCCCTGGCGCAGGAACTGGAAGGAGGCGGGGGCGGCGGCATCCGCCAGGCTGGCCTCCACCTTAGCGCCGGAGAGCACCTCCAGGGAGTTGGGGTTCAGGCAGTCCAGGAAGTTCTTGTCGCCGGCGCCGGGGTCGGCGTCGGAGAACAGGTTGTCGTACAGACGGATCTCCGCGTCCACGGCGGTGGCGGCGTCCACCCAGTGGATGGTGGCGCCCTTCACCTTGCGGCCGTCGGCGGGATCTCCCCCCCGGGAGTCGGGGTCGTACTCGCAGAGAACCTCCACCACGCTGCCGTTCTCGTCCTTCACGCAGCCGGTGCACTTGATGAGATAGGCGCCCTTCAGGCGGCACTCGGGGCCATCGGGGTAGAGGCGCTTGTACTTGGGCACCGGGGTCTCCAGGAAGTCCTCGGCCTCAATGTACAGGTGGCGGGAGAAGGACACCTCGCGGACGCCGTCCTCGGGGCGGCTGGGGTTGTTCTCCACGGTGAAGGTCTCGCTCTGGCCCTCGGGGTAGTTGGTGACGGTGAGCTTGATGGGGCGCAGCACCGCCATGCGGCGCAGGGCCACCTCGTTCAGGTCCTCCCGGAGGCAGTGCTCCAGGAAGGCGAACTCCACGGTGGAGGCCGCCTTGCTCACGCCGTTGCGCTCGGAGAAGTTGCGGATGGACCGGGGGGTATAGCCCCGGCGGCGCAGGCCGCACAGGGTGGGCATGCGGGGGTCGTCCCAGCCGGAGACCCGGCCCTCCTCCACCAGCTGGCGCAGCTTCCGCTTGCTCATGACGGTGTAGTTGATGCCCAGCCGGGCAAACTCAATCTGACGGGGCTTGGAGGGCAGGTCGCAGTGGGCAATGACCCAGTCGTACAGGGGGCGGTGGTCCTCAAACTCCAGGGAGCACAGGGAGTGGGTGATGCCCTCCAGGGCGTCCTCGATGGGGTGGGCGAAGTCGTACATGGGGTAGATGCACCACTTGTCCCCCTGGCGGTGGTGGTGCATGTGGTTGATGCGGTAGATGACGGGGTCCCGCATGTTGAAGTTGCCGCTGCTGAGGTCAATCTTGGCCCTCAGGGTCATGCGGCCGTTCTCAAACTCGCCGGAGCGCATGCGGGCGAACAGGTCCAGGGACTCCTCCACAGGGCGGTCCCGGTAGGGGGAGCGGGCGGGGGTGTTCACGTCGCCCCGGTACTCCTTAAACTGCTCGGGGGTCAGCTCGCAGACGTAGGCCAGGCCCTTCTTAATGAGCGCCACGGCGCAGTCGTACATCTTTTCAAAGTAATCGGAGGCGTAGTAGAACCGGTCACCCCAGTCGTAGCCCAGCCAGTGGATGTCCTCCTGGATGGCCTCCACATACTCCACATCCTCCTTGGTGGGGTTGGTGTCGTCCATGCGGAGGTTGCACAGCCCGCCGTACTTCTCGGCGGTGCCGAAGTCGATGAAGATGGCCTTGGCGTGGCCGATGTGGAGGTAGCCGTTGGGCTCGGGGGGGAAGCGGGTATGGACGGTCATGCCCTGGAACTGACCACCCTGGGCGATGTCCTCGTCAATGAAATCATGGATGAAGTTTTGGGTCATGGTGGTGTTCAGCTCTTCGGTCATGTTGTTTCACTCCTTAAATGTTCCATTCCTGCCGTGCCGCCCGGAGACAGCCGGCTAAATTCTTATTTTACCCGCTGTATACAGAAATTGCAATGGATTTCTTGCAGTTGAGCGGAAAAATCTGCCTCGATTTGACCTCAGCCCACCACGTTGACGGGGCGGCCCGCCAGATAGGCGGCGATGTTCTCCGCCAGCAGGGAGACGAGCCGCTGCCTGGTCTCCAGGCCCTTCCAGCCCATGTGGGGGGTGAGGATGACGTTTTCCATGGCATAGAGGGGGTTGTCCGCCGCCGGGGGCTCGGTCTCCTGCACGTCCAGGCCCGCGCCCGCGATGGTTCCGGCCCGCAGGGCGTCAATGAGCGCGGCCTCGTCCACCAGGGCGCCCCGGGCGGTGTTGATGAGAAAGGCGGTGGGCTTCATGAGGGCCAGGGCGTCCCGGCCGATGAGGTGCCGGGTGGCGGCGGTGAGGGGGCAGTGGAGGGAGACGTAGTCGCTCCGGCGGAGCAGCTCCTCCAGGCCGACGCAGGTCACGCCGGGGCCGTAGTCCCGGGGGGTGCGGCTGCAGACCAGCACCTCCATGTCCAGGGCCAGGGCGATTTTCATCACCGCCCGGCCGATGCTGCCCGCGCCGATGAGCCCCAGGGTCTTGCCGTTGATCTCCACATGGTCCAGGCCCAGGCAGCGGGTGAAATTGCTCCGGTCGCCCCGCTCCAGCATCCTGATCTGGGCGCCCATGGAGGAGCTGAGGCACAGGAGGAGCATGACGGCCGTGTGGGCCACCCGCTGGGAGCTGTACGCCGGAATGTTGCACACGGTGATGCCCCTGGCCCTGGCGGCGGCCAGGTCGATGTTGTTGTAGCCGGTGCCCGCCTCACAGATGAGCTTCACCGAGTCGGGGAACCGGGCGATGAGCTCGGCGGGCACGGGCAGCTCCTTGGTCACGGCGATCTCGCAGCCCTGGAGCCGCTGGGGAATCTGCTCGGGCGTGCTGTCTTCATAGATGGTGACATGGGGGGCCAGGGAAGTGAGGTCCAGCCTCCCATCGTAGTTCATTTTTGCGGCGTTGAGCACCACGGTGGTTCCGTTCATGGGATCCTTCCTCTCAAGACTGATTGAGCTTACTATATCAGCCCGGGACGGCGTTGGCAAGAGGGACAGAAAAGAGCGGCGCGGAATCTCTTCCGCGCCGCTGAGAGATATTCAGCGCATTACCGGGCCCAGGCGGCCCGGCCGGTCTCGTAGAGGTTGCCGCCCCGGGCGTCAATGGCCACGGTGAGGGGGAGGTCCTGAACGGTCATCCGCTTGACCGACTCGCAGCCCAGGTCCTCAAAGGCGATGACCTCCGCCGTTTTGATGCACCTGGCAATAAGGGCACCGGCGCCGCCCACGGCGGCAAAGTACACCCCGCCGCTGCGGACGATGGCGTCCACCACGGCCTGGGACCGCTGGCCCTTGCCAATCATGGCCCGCAGTCCCAGGTCCAGCAGCCGGGGGGCGTAGGGGTCCATCCGGCTGGAGGTGGTGGGGCCGCAGGCCCCCACCGCCATGCCCTGCTGGCCGGGGGTGGGCCCGGCGTAGTAGATGACTGCGTCCTTCAGAGGGAAGGGCGGATCCTTACCCTGGTCCAGCAGGGCGAAGATGCGCTTGTGGGCCGCGTCCCGGGCGGTGTAGATGACGCCCGACAGGAGCACCCTGTCCCCGGCCCGGAGGGAGGGGGCGGCGGCGGGCAGCTGCTGCGTGGTGAGAGAGACGGTCTGCGCCATGGCTCACTCCTCCGTCAGGGGCTCGGGGGCCTTGGGGGGCTCCCCCTCGCGGCAGACCTGGAGCAGCTTCTCCAGGGCGGTGTCGTGCTCGGCGAACTCGGCGGTGATGTGCTCCAGGCTGCGGGCCACCCGGTCCAGCTCGCCGGCGGCGTGGGAGATGGTGGCGTCCACGTCGGTGCGCAGGCGGTCGTACCCCGCCTCCACCCGGTCCAGCCATACCCGGACCTGATCCCGGGTCTCTCTGGCCTTTTTCTCCGCCTCGGCCTGGATGGCCTGGGCCCGGTAGTGGGCGTCCAGCTCAATGCCGGCCACCCGGTCCTTGACGCCGGCGTAGGCCTCGGCGTCCGCCTCCGAGCGGGACAGGCGGGACTGGGCCGCGGAGAGCTCCTCCTCCACCCGCGCCAGCCGGGCGGCCTTCTCCTCCAGCTCGGTCCGGACGGCGTCCAGCGCGTCGCTCTTCTCCTTCAGCTGGGCGGCCAGGGCCTCGGCCCGGGCGGACAGCTCCTCCTCCCGGCGGGCCGCGTCGGCCAGCTTCTTCTCCGCCTCGGAAGCGGTCCTGCGGGCCTCCTCCAGATCCCTGGTCAGGGCGGTTACCTTCTCCCGGTGCTGCCTGGAGGAGGTCTCCACATAGTTCAGCACATCCTGCTTATGAAATCCGCCGAAGGCCACGCTGCGGAACTGCTGCTCACTCATAATGAGACACCTCGTCTTTCTGCGAAAATAGGCTCGCAATCACAGACAGTATATCATAATTCTCCGCCCGATACAATGATTTGCGGGGCGGAATGGGCGGAGTGCCGAGAAAAACGCCCGGGAAATCCCGCGGATAGGGGGAGTTATGAATTGACGTTCCGGCGGAAGGGGTGATATAATATACTGATTTTGTATGCACATATGTTTTGAGGGATATGCTTATGTGGATTTCTGACAAGTGGAACGACTACGAGCTGATTGACTGCGGCGGCGGGGAGAAGCTGGAGCGCTGGGGCAAGTACACCCTGGTGCGGCCCGACCCCCAGGCCATCTGGAACACCCCCCGGGAGAACCGGCTGTGGCGGCGGCCCGACGCCCGGTACGCCCGCTCCTCCACCGGCGGCGGCCAGTGGGAGAAGAAGGACGTGCCCGAGCGCTGGCAGATATCCTACGGGGACCTGACCTTCAACATCAAGCCCATGAACTTCAAGCACACCGGGCTCTTCCCCGAGCAGGCCGCCAACTGGGACTTTGCCCGGGAGCAGATTAAAAAGGCGGGGCGGCCCGTGTCGGTGCTCAACCTCTTCGCCTACACCGGCGGGGCCACCGTGGCCTGCGCCGCCGCCGGCGCCAGCGTGTGCCACGTGGACGCGGCCAAGGGCATGGTGGCCTGGGCCAGGGAGAACGCCAAGTCCTCCGGCGTGGAGGACAGGCCCATCCGCTGGATCATCGACGACTGCGGCAAGTTTGTGGAGCGGGAGATCCGCCGGGGCCGGAGGTACGACGCGGTGATCATGGACCCGCCGTCCTACGGCCGGGGCCCCTCCGGCGAGATCTGGAAGCTGGAGGAGAACCTCTACCCCTTTGTGGAGCTGGTGGCCCAGGTGCTGTCCGACGAGCCCCTGTTCTTCCTCATCAACTCCTACACCACGGGCCTTGCCCCCTCGGTGCTGACCTATATTCTGGAGACCGTGGTGTCCAGACGGCACGGCGGCCGCACCGAGAGCGCCGAGCTGGGCCTGAGCGTCACCGAGACCGGCCTGGCGCTGCCCTGCGGCGCCACCGGCCGCTGGATGGCCGACCGCTAAAGAACAACAGGGAATGGGAGGCAAGAGATGGCCAATTCCATTGTAAAAACCGACAACCTCCGCTTCTCCTACGAAGCCGAGGGGGGACTCGCCCCGGTGGTGCTGGACGGGGTGGACCTGGAAATTGAAGAGGGCAGCTTTGTGGCGGTGCTGGGCCACAACGGGTCGGGCAAATCCACCCTGGCCAAGCACATGAACGCCATTCTGCTGCCCACCGGCGGCAAGGTGTACGTGGACGGCATGGACACCTGCAACGACGACAAGCTGCTGGACATCCGCCGCACCGTAGGCATGGTGTTCCAGAACCCGGACAACCAGATTGTGGCCAACGTGGTGGAGGAGGACGTGGCCTTCGCCCCCGAGAATCTGGGCGTGCCCCCGGAGGAGATCCGCCGCCGGGTGGACGAGGCCCTCAGGCTGGTGGACATGTACGACTACCGGGAGCACGCGCCCCATCTGCTCTCGGGCGGCCAGAAGCAGCGGGTGGCCATTGCGGGCGTTATCGCCATGCGGCCCCGGTGCATCGTGCTGGACGAGCCCACCGCCATGCTGGACCCCATCGGCCGGCAGGAGGTGCTGCGCACCATCCGCCAGCTCAACCGGAGCGCGGGCATCACCGTGGTGCTCATCACCCACCACATGGACGAGGCCGCCCAGGCCGACCGGCTGGTGGTCATGAGCAAGGGCAGGGTCATTGCCGACGGCGCCCCCCGGCAGGTGTTCCAGCGGGTGGAGGAGCTGAAGGCCGTGGGCCTGACGGTGCCCGAGACGGTGGAGCTGTGCTGGGAGCTGCGGAAGGAGGGGCTGGACGCCCCCCTGGACGCCCTCAGCGACGAGGACTGCGCCCAGGCGCTGTATGAGCTGCTCACCCGGTAAACCGGTATATTCCGCGGGCGTTACCTCCATAAGAGGAATGCACCACTGATAAAAAGGACTGAAGCCATTGGAAGCGATTATCCAGACGGAAAAACTCAGCCACATCTATTCCGCCGGCACCCCCTTTGAGCACGGCGCGCTGATTGATGTGGATTTCACGGCCTACCGGGGGGAGTACCTGGGCATCATCGGCCACACCGGATCGGGCAAGTCCACCCTGATTCAGCACCTCAACGGCCTGCTCAAGCCCACCTCCGGCCAGGTGCTCTTTGAGGGGAAGGACATCTGGGAGACCAAGGAGCGCACTCACCAGACCCGCTTTCACGTGGGCCTGGTGTTCCAGTACCCGGAGTACCAGCTCTTTGAGGAGACGGTGTACAAGGACATCGCCTTCGGTCCCCGGAACATGAAGCTCTCCGAGGGGGAGATCGACCGCCGGGTCCGGGAGGCGGCGGCCTTTGTGGGCCTGTCCGACGCCATGCTGGAGCAGTCCCCCTTTGAGCTCTCCGGCGGCCAGAAGCGCCGGGTGGCCATCGCGGGCGTCATCGCCATGGAGCCCTCCGTCCTCATTCTGGACGAGCCCACCGCCGGGCTGGACCCGGTGGGGGTTGAAAATATCCTATCCAACATCCACGACTACCACGTGGCCAAGAACGCCACCATCATCATTGTCTCCCACTCCATGGAGGAGGTGGCCCGGACGGTGGACCGGCTGGTGGTGGTCAACGACGGGCGCATCCCCTTCGCCGGCACGCCCCGGGAGGTCTTTGCCCACGAGGAGGAGCTGATTGCCATGGGCCTGGGCGTGCCCCAGGTGACCCGGGTGCTCCACCGGCTGAGAAAGCTGGGCGTGGACGTGGACGACACGGCCTACACCATGGAGCAGGCCAAGGCGGCCGTCATGGCGGCGTACAGAGCGCGGAAGGGGGCGGTGTAAGTGGCGCTGAAGGACATTACCCTGGGGCAGTATTTCCCCGGAAATTCCATTCTCCACCGCCTGGACCCCCGGACCAAAATTCTCCTCACCGCCATGTATATCGTGGCCCTCTTCCTGGCCAAGCAGCTGGTGGGGTACGGCATTATGATGGTGGTGCTGGCCTCGGCCATTGCCGTGTCCAAGGTGAAGCTGAAGACCATCTTCCGGGGCCTCAAGCCCATCATGATGATTATCGTCATCACCGCCTTCCTCAACCTGTTCTGGACGCCGGGACAGACCATCTGGAAGTGGGGCTTCCTCAACCTGACGGTGGAGGGCATCTGGTCGGCCATCTTTATGGTGCTGCGCATCTCCATGCTCATTCTGTGCACCTTCCTGCTGACCTACACCACCTCGCCCATTCTCCTCACCGACGGACTGGAGAACCTGATGGGCCCCCTGAAGAAAATCCATGTGCCCGTCCATGAGCTGTCCATGATGATGTCCATCGCCCTCCGCTTCATCCCCACCCTCATTGAGGAGACGGACAAAATCATGTCCGCCCAGAAGGCCCGGGGCGCCGACTTTGACACCGGCGGCCTGATGGACAAGGCCAAGGCCCTCATCCCCCTGCTGGTGCCCCTGTTTATCTCGGCCTTCCGCCGGGCGGACGAGCTGGCCGTTGCCATGGAGTGCCGCTGCTATCACGGCGGAGAGGGCCGCACCCGCCTGCGCCAGCTGAAATACCGCAGGGCCGACGTGGCGTTCCTGGTGTGCGGGCTGGCGGTCTGCGTGGCCGTGGGCGTGCTGGGGCACTTCGGCCTGTGAAATTTAAGAAATTTCTAATGAAAGCTCTATGATTTTATGAGAAATATCGCGTTAAAATTGATGTATGTGGGGACGACCTACCACGGGTGGCACCGCAGCGTATAGCAAACGTGCCGGTGGCACGTTTGCAGCGTAGGCTCCGGCGGCTATGCCGGCGGAGGGGAAGTAAAGTAGAAGAAGAGAGGAAAGGCGAGGTAGGCCGTCATGCGGAATATAGCGTTAAAACTGATGTATGTGGGGACGGCCTACCACGGGTGGCAGATCCAAAAAAACGCCGTCACCGTGGAGGAGACCCTGGAGAAGGCGCTGGCGTCGGTGGTGGGCCATGCGGTGAAGTGCACCGGCGCGGGCCGCACCGACGCGGGCGTCCACGCGGAAAACTATATCGCCAATTTCCGCACCACCTCCACCATCCCCTGCGACCGGCTTCCCCTGGCGGTGAACACCCGCCTGCCGGAGGACATTGTGGTGGTCAAGGCCACTGAGGTTCACGACGGCTTCAACGCCATCGGCTCCTGTATCAAAAAAGAGTACACCTACCGCATCTACAACTCCCGCATCCGCAACGCCTTTTTCGTCAACCGGGCCTGGTTTTACCCCAAGCACCTGGACGAGACGGTGATGCAGGCGGCGGCCGACCGGTTTGTGGGCACCCACGACTTTGCCGCCGTCCAGTCGGTGGGCACGGAGGTGCAGTCCACGGTGCGGACCGTGCACTACTTCAACATAACCCGCTCGGGGGACATGATTGCGTGCCGGGTGTGCGCCAACGGCTTCCTCTATAATATGGTGCGGGCCATGGTGGGCACCTGCGTGTACGCCGCGGAGGGCAAATTCCCGCCGGAGGCGGTGAGCGACATTCTGGAGGGCCGCTGCCGCACGGCAGCAGGGCCCACCGCGCCTCCCGGCGGCCTGTACATGACGCAGCTGTGGTATGAGGAGGACGTGCTCTGAGACGCAGAATTTTTAAGGAATTTGGTGCATACACATGAACGACAGACGGGCGGCGCCCGAGGGCGGGCAGAAGAAAAAACCGAATATTCTGGTCCGCCTGCTGGCCTTCCTGGTGACGCTGGCGCTGATTTTCGGCGCGGTGACCCTGGTGGTCTACCGGGACCGGCTGAATTTTGACGCAATCCGGCGGTACTTCACCTACCGCAGCCTGGAGCGGAACGACAGCGGCCAGGCCGAGTCCTTTGCCCACGAGGGCGGCGCCCGGGACATTTTCGTCTCAGCGGGGGAGAACCTGCTGGTGTGCTCCACCACCGGCGTGCGGCTGTTTTCCGGCAGCGGCACCCAGTATGCAAACGAACAGGTCGTGATGGAGCAGCCGGTGGCCATGGCGGCGGGGGAGTGGTCCCTGGCCTACGATGCCGGCGGCAGCAGCCTCTACCTCTTCCGGGACAGGGAGAAGGTGTTCTCCCTGGGCGCGGAGGACGGCATGACCATCCTCTCCGCCCGGGTCAATGAGAGCGGCTGGCTGGCGGTGGTCACCCAGGCGGCCAGCTACAAGGGCTCTGTGACCGTGTACAACCCCCAGCAGCAGCCGGTGCTCCAGCTGAACCGGTCCAGCGGCTTTGTGATGGACGCGGTGGTGACGGAGGACGGCGGGTACCTGGCCGCAGTCACCGTCAGCCAGAGCGGCGGGTCCTTTGCCAGCAGCCTGGACTTCTACCGGCTGGACCGGACCGAGGAGGAGACCGAACCGGACGCCTCCTCCCCGCTGGACGGCAGCGTGATTTTGGACCTGCGGGAGCAGGACGGGGCGCTGTGGGCGCTGGGGGATACGGCGGTGTTTGTCATCTCCCTGGAGGAGCGGAGCCTGGGGGAGCGGACGGGGGCGTACAGCTACCCGGACCAGTACCTGAAGGAGTTCTCGCTGGAGGGGGAGGGGTACGCCGCGCTGCTGCTGGGCAAGTACCGGGCCGGTACCCAGGCCCAGCTGCTGGTGACCGACGCGTCGGGCCAGGCGGCGGGCGCCCTGGACATCGGGGAGCAGGTGCTCTCCCTGTCCGCGGCGGGGCGGTATATCGCCGTGCTCACCGCCGACCGGCTGGACATCTACACCTCGGATCTCCGGCCCTACGACAGCCTGTCCGGCACCCAGAACGCCCAGAAGGTGCTCATGCGGCCGGACGGCACCGCCATGCTCATCGGTGCAAAAACAGCCCGGCTCTACATCCCGGGCTGAGGGAAAAACGCTTTCTTGTGATTCCATATGGAGGTTCCCATGTCTTATTTGGTATTTGACATTGCGATTGCGGTAATTCTGATTCTCTTCGCCTGGCGGGGCGCGTCCAGGGGCTTTGTGCTCTCCCTGTGCGGCCTGCTGGCCGTGGTGGTGGCCTTTGTGGGGGCCAGCTTCCTGGCCAACCTGCTGGCGCCCAAGGTGGGCGCCGCCCTGGAGCCCAGGTTCGCCCAGGCAATTGAGGAGCGGCTGGAGGAGCAGTTCCAGCAGTCAGGCCCGGCGGAGGACGCCGCCGGCCTGGCAGAGGGGGAGGACTACCCCCTTCAGGACGTGCTGTCCGTGCTCAGGGACATGGGGCTCTATGAGGACCTGGTGAACACCATCGACCAGGCGGTCCAGGACGGTATGACCGCCGTGGCTGCCAATGCGGCGGCGGCCGTCGCCGCCGCCATCGCCCAGTCGGTGGCCTATACGGTGATTTTCACCGTGGCCTTTGCGCTGATTCTGATTGCGTGGAAGGTGTTCTCCCACGCGGTGGACCTGGTGGCAAAGCTGCCCGGCCTGAACTTCCTCAATAAGACCGGCGGCGCCGCCATGGGGCTCATCAAGGGCGTGCTCATCCTCTTCCTGGCGGCCTGGCTCATCCAGTATTCCGGCAAGCTCATCCCGGAGGAGACCGTCCAGCAGACCCACCTGCTCAAGTTCTTCATGACCACCAATCCCATAACCCTGCTTCAGGGGCTGTAACGGAGCATCCCCGCCATTCCACACAAATGAAGGTGTTAACGATGAATGTGCCTAATTTTCTCTCCCTGCTCCGGCTGGCTATGGTGCCGGTCTTTGCGGTGGTATTCTTCCAGCCCAGCCCCACGGCGCGCTACTGGGCGGCGGGAGTGTACGCCCTGGCCTTTGTCACCGACGTGGCCGACGGCTATATCGCCCGCCACTTCAACCAGATCACCCGCCTGGGGCGGATTCTGGACCCGCTGGCGGACAAGCTGATGACCTTCACGGTTATCGTGTGTATCACAGCGGCGGGCATCATCCCCGTCTGGGCGGTAATCATCTTCTTCTGCAAGGAGGCCGCCATGGGCCTGGGCGCCCTGTCCATGCTCCATAAGATTGACGACGTCATCCCCTCCAACTGGCTGGGCAAGGTCTCCACGTTCGTGTTCTTTGTGGTGTGCGCCGCCCTGGTGCTCTTCCCCCAGATTCCCCGGAGCTGGGCCACCGGCATGATCTCCTTCGCCCTGGTTCTGACCATTCTGGCCTTCCTCTACTATCTGTGGCTGTATATGAGCGTGTTGGGCAAGAAGAAGTGAGACCATCCACAGAGGGCCGGAAAATAAAAAACCAAGTAAATTACCAGAAATTCATATCCAGTTCACAATTTCGCACTAGAATTTTTTCTCCGGGGCACAGCAAAGCCCCAAGGGGAGGAGATCTCCCCCTTAAAGGAGCTGAACACGATAATGCAACCTACACTCTGTTCCAGATGTCACAAGAATGTGGCTGTTATTTTTATCCAGAAAATTGAGGGCGGCGAGACCAAGAGCGAGGGCCTGTGCCTCAAATGCGCCCGGGAGCTGGGCATCAAGCCCGTTGAGGACATGATGCAGAAGATGGGCATCAGCGACGAGGACCTGGACGGCCTGACCAACGAGATGCTCTCCGCCTTCGGCGGCGCCGAGGGCATGGAGGGGCTGGTGCCCCAGGGGGGCGACGAGGGCGACAGCGGCGAGGACGACGAGGGCCGCACCGCCACCTTCCCCTTCCTCAACAAGCTCTTCGGCGGCGCCCAGGGCGGGGGAGACAACCCGCCCAAGGAGGAATCCCGCCCCCGGGAGGAGAAGAACGGCAAGGAGCGCGCCCCCAAGCGGAAGTTTTTGGAGAACTACTGCATCTCCCTGACCCAGAAGGCCGCCGAGGGCAAGCTGGACAATATCGTGGGCCGGGACCAGGAGATTGAGCGCACCATCCAGATCCTCAACCGCCGCCAGAAGAACAACCCCTGCCTCATCGGTGAGCCCGGCGTGGGCAAGACCGCCATCGCCGAGGGCCTGGCCCAGCGGATTTATTCCGGCAATGTGCCCTACAAGCTCCAGGACAAGGAGGTCTACCTGCTGGACCTGACCGCCCTGGTGGCGGGCACCCAGTTCCGGGGCCAGTTCGAGAGCCGGATGAAGGGCCTGATTGACGAGGTCAAGAAGCTGGGCAATATCATCCTGGTCATCGACGAGGTCCACAACATTGTGGGCGCCGGCGACGCCGAGGGCAGCATGAACGCCGCCAACATCCTCAAGCCCGCCCTGTCCCGGGGCGAGATCCAGGTCATCGGCGCCACCACCCTCACCGAGTACCGCAAGTACATCGAGAAGGACTCCGCCCTGGAGCGCCGGTTCCAGCCCGTCATCGTGGAGGAGCCCTCCATTGAGGACGCGGTGAAGATCATCATGGGCATCAAGTCCTACTATGAGAAGTACCACTTCGTGTCCATCTCCCCTGAGATGGCCCGCATGGCCGTCACCATGAGCGAGCGGTACATCACCGACCGCTACCTGCCCGACAAGGCCATCGACCTCATCGACGAGGCCTGCTCGGACGTTAACCTCCACAACGCCAACCTGGCCCGGGAGGCCCAGCTGAAGAAGGACCTGGAGGCCATCTCCAAAGAGCGGGAGGCCCTGGTGGCCGAGGCCAACAGCCGGGACTTCAAGCGGCAGAGCGACCTGAAGGCCAACGAGAGCCGCCAGGCGGAGATCCGCCGGGAGCTGAACAAGCTCACCGACGAGTACAGCGCCCTGTCCGCGGCCGGCGGCCAGGAGGCCGGTATGAAGGACAACGAGCGGGAGCAGGCCCGCCTCCAGCGGGAGCTGCAGAAGCTGGTCCAGGAGCGGAGCGCTCTCAACGCCTCCACCGGCGATGAGGACTACCAGCGCCTGGCCGTTATCAAGAGCCGGGAGCTCCAGCTCCAGCAGGAGCTGGACAAGCTGGAGGCCCAGAGCGCCCCGCCCCTGACCGTGGCCCACCTGGCCCGGGTCATCGAGCTGTGGACCAAGATTCCCGCCAGCCAGATCCAAGAGGCCGAGTATGAGCGTCTGGCCCAGCTGGAAAGCCGCCTCAAGGAGCACATCATCGGCCAGGACGACGCGGTAAAGGCCGTGGCCGCCGCCGTCCGCCGCGGCCGGGTGGGCATCGCCTCCAAGCGCAAGCCTGTGTCCTTTATCTTTGTGGGCTCCACCGGCGTGGGCAAGACCGAGCTGGTCAAGCGGCTGGCCATGGATATGTTCCACTCCCCCGAGTCCCTTATCCGGCTGGATATGTCCGAGTTCATGGAGAAGTTCGCGGTCAGCCGCATCATCGGCTCCCCGCCGGGCTATGTGGGCTATGACGAGGCTGGCCAGCTCACCGAGAAGGTCCGCCGCAAGCCCTACTGCGTCATCCTCTTCGATGAGATTGAGAAGGCCCACCCCGACGTGCTCAACATCCTGCTCCAGATTCTGGACGACGGCCACATCACCGACGCCCAGGGCCGGAACGTGAACTTTGAGAACACCGTCATCGTCATGACCTCCAATGCGGGCAGCGAAGCCAAGGGCTCGGGCAGCGTGGGCTTCGGCCGCACCGCCGCCGAGCAGGGCCGCGAGCGGGCCATGAAGGCCCTGGAGAGCTTCCTGCGGCCCGAGTTCATCAACCGGGTGGACGAGATTGTCTACTTCAACCGGCTCAGCGAGGAGAACTTCAAGGCCATCGCCGGCATCATGCTGGGCGAGCTGAAGGGCACTCTGGCCGAGAAGGGCATCACCTTCACCTACGACGACAGCCTGCTGGACTACCTGGTGAAGAAGTCCTACTCCCTGACCTACGGCGCCCGCAACCTGCGCCGCCAGATCCAGAAGGACCTGGAGGACCCCATCGCCACCCGCATCATCGAGAGCTATCTCAACCCCATCCGCACGCTCCACGCCTCTTCCGACGGAGAGACCGTGCAGATTACCGGCGAATAAGCAGAATAAGAGCGCCCCGTCTCATGTTTGTGAGACGGGGCGCTCTCTGCGTTTTCTTGGCGTTCTTACTGCCGGACGGTGCGGAGAATCTCGCCCTCGGCGGAGATGACGGTGATGGTGAGGGGAATGTGCTTGCCGGAGTTGGCCACGGCCAGCTCGGCAGCCCGCTGGATGCCGCCGCAGCAGGGCACCTCCATCCGGGCGACCGTGACGCTGCGCACGTCGTTGCGGCGGAAAATCTCGGTGAGCTTGTCGGTGTAGTCGCCCTCGTCCAGCTTGGGGCAGCCCACCAGCACCACACGACCCCGGATAAAGTCCCGGTGGAAGGCACCGTAGGCGTAGGCAGTGCAGTCAGCGGCGATGAGCACGTCGGCGCCACTGAGCCAGGGGGACATGGGGTTGACCAGCTTGATCTGAACCGGCCACTGCCGCAGCTCGCTGGGAATCTCACCGGCGGCAGCGGGGCGCTCCTGACGGTGGATAGCACGGCTCATGCTGCCCGGACAGCCGCAGGGCAGGGGGGCGGCGGCCTTCTCCTTGGCCGCCTTGGCGGCCATGACGGCGGCGTGGTCGTAGGCGGGAGCCTCCCGCTCCTCAAAGGTGATGGCTCCGGTGGGGCAGGCGGGGAGACAGTCCCCCAGGCCGTCGCAGTAGTCCTCGCGGAGCAGCTTGGCCTTGCCGTCCACCATGCCGATGGCCCCCTCATGGCAGGCCGCCGCGCAGGCGCCGCAGCCGTTGCACTTGTCCGCGTCAATCTTGATAATCTTCCGAATCATAGGGAAAACCCTCCTTGTATTTGTAAGGAAAGCATACTATACTGGTATCAAATTTTCTGTTGCAGCTGCAACACGGGAGGAAAAAACATGGGGAAATTTCTGCCGGTGCTTCTGAAGTCGCCCCTCTTCGCGGGCATCGGGGCGCAGGACATGGAGGCCATGCTGGACTGCCTGGGGGCGGCGGAGCGGCGCTTCAGCAGGGGGGAGGCGGTGCTCCGGGCCGGGGAGCCCGCCCGCCGGCTGGGCGTGGTGCTGTCCGGGCGGCTCCAGGTGTGCCGGGAGGACCGGGAGGGCCGCAGGGCGGTGCTCTCCTCGGTGGCGCCGGCGGGCATCTTCGGCGAGGCCCACGCCTGCGCCGGGACGGCGGCCCTGCCGGTGTCAGTGTGGGCGGTGGAGGACAGCGCCGTGCTGCTGCTGGATATCGCCCGGGTGGTGGGGGTCTGCCCCTCCTCCTGCGTCTTCCACGGCCGCCTTGTCACCAACCTTCTGTCCGTGCTGGCGGAGAAGAACATCCTCCTGTCCGCCAAGCTGGAACATGTGTCCCGGCGGACCATCCGGGAGAAGCTGCTCTCCTACCTCTCCGCCCAGGCGGCTCTGGCGGGGAGCGACGCCTTTTCCATCCCCTTTGACCGGCAGGCCCTGGCGGACTACCTCTGCGCGGACCGGAGCGCCCTGTCCCGGGAGCTGTCCGCCCTGCGGCGGGAGGGGATTCTGGAGGCGGAGAAAAACCGGTTCCGGCTGCTGCGGGGGAGAGAGCAAAAAATTTCTCCCGGGATGTGAAACCTTTTTCCCCGTCCGTCCGTATATCAGGGTGAAACCGGTTTCAGGAAGAGAGGAGTGGCGGCATGGAGGATGAAAAGCTGGTGCGCCGCCTGCAGAAGGGGAGCCGCACGGCGCTGGAGCAGGTGATCAACCGATATACCGCCTATGTCAGCACCATCGTCTGGCGCACCCTGGGCGCCGCCGCCACCCGGGAGGATACGGAGGAGGCGGTCTCCGACGTGTTTCTCAGCCTGTGGTCCCACGCCCACGAGCTGGACCCCAAGCAGGGCCTGCGGCCCTGGCTGGGGACGGTGGCCCGCAACCGGGCCACCGACTGCCTCCGCAGGGCAAAACCCACCGTGCCCCTGGCGGAGGACGACGGGCCGTCCCCGGCGGAGGGGCCGGAGGAGACCGCCGCCGCCAAAGACCAGGCGGAGCGGCTCTGGCAGGCGGTGGACGGCCTGGGGGAGCCGGACCGGACCCTCTTCCTCCGCCACTACTACTACGGCGAGAAACTCAGCGAGGCGGTACGGGGCCTGGGCCTGAGCCCGGGCGCGGCCCGGATCCGCCTCTCCCGGGGCAGGAAAAAGCTCCGGGAGATCCTGACGAAAGGAGGGGAAGCACTGTGAGCAGCATGGAAAGGCTTTGGAAGGACATGGAGCTGTCCGGCCCATGCCCGGAAATCAACCCCGCCCACATCCGGCGCAGGGTGAACGCCGCCCTCAATGCCGACCCCTCGGAGAGGAGCATCTATATGAGACAGAAAATCCGTATGGCCGCCGTGATGGCCGCCATCGCCCTCACCGGCACCGCCCTGGCGGTGGGCACCAACTGGGACGCGCTGATGGAGCACCTGGGCCTCTTCGCCCCCTATGTCCAGACCGTGGACGGCGTGTCCGCCACCGACCAGGGGCTGAAGGTCAGCGTGGTGGCCGCCCTCAGCGACGAGAGCGGCACCAGGGCGTATGTGGCGGTCACCGACCTGACCGGCGACCGCCTGGGGGAGAACCTGGTCTACAACGGCAGGCTTGGCAGCAGCTGCATCAGCTACGACCAGTCCACCCGCACCGCCCTGCTGGAGATGCCCATGATGACCGAGCGGGACTTCAACGAGGACGGCAGCCTGACCCTGACCTTTGCCAGCTTCCAGCCCGGGTTCCGGGAGCTGACGGGCATCCCCTTCCCGGAGGCGGCCCTGAGCACCGCCGCCCGCAGCAGCCGCCTGTTCACCGACGGGGAGCTGACAAAGAAGGTGGTAAACCATGGAACCGAGGCCCGGGCGCTGCTGCCGGACCAGAACCCGGTGAAGCTGGAGGGCACCGACCTTATCTGGATCTCCTCCTCCGGCTTTGATGAAAACGGCGTGTTCCACATCCTCTACGAGATGGCCGAGGGGGTCCAGTGCGTCACAGACCCCACCCCCTTTATGGACGTTGACGGCCAGGAGACAGGCAGCTACCGGATCAACCAGCTCTCCTACGAGGGCGGGCGCTATCTGGACGTCAGCTTCCCCGACAGCGACGTGTTCACCAGAGAGAGCGTGCCGCGCCTGAAGCCGGGGGACATGGGCATTGCGCTGTACACCGGGGAGAGTATTGAGGGCAGTTGGGAACTGACCTTCTTCCCCGAAAACCTGCCCCAGCGCTCCGCCGCCATGTCCGAGACCCTCAGCGGCATGTCCATGACGGGCGTGGACCTGACCGCCATCAGCCTCCGCCTGGAGCTGACCAGCAGGGGCGGCACCCCCGCCAACTATCCGGTGAGCGTCTACCTGGCCGACGGAACCCGGATTGACATTGAGGACTGGGGCCAGATTTCAGATCTGGATGAGAGAATGACCCGGATTGTTAAGGATGGGAGGGTGTACTACGGAACTGTCGTGACACCGCCGGGGAAGGAGCGGCACTTTGCCGTCACCTGGTACCTGCCCGTGCCCATCGACCCGGAGCAGGTCACCGGCTTCTCCCTGGGCTACCGGATGTACGCCCTCCAGGACGGCGCCGCCGTCCCCACCGGCTGGCTCACCGCGCTGCCCGGTGAGGAAAAGTAACCCTTAACAGTAAGACCCTCTGCTCAGAACGTCTGTGTTCCGAGCAGAGGGTCTTTTTCTGCCTTTTAGGGTGTTCTCAGTCCTGCCGGCCGGCCAGGGCCTCGCCCACGGTGTAGATATCCCCCGCGCCCACAGTGAGAATCAGGTCGCCGGGGCGGGCCAGCTCCGCCAGGGCTTCGGTCAGCTCGGGGAGGGTGGCGAAGTACCGGGAGCCGGGAATCCGGGCCGCCAGATCCCGGGAGGAGATGCCGATGGTGTTGTCCTCCCGGGCGGCGAAAATCTCGGCCAGCAGGGTCACGTCCGGCTCCTGAAGCACCTGGACGAAATCGTCGAACAGGGCCTTGGTGCGGGAGTAGGTGTGGGGCTGGAAGGCGCAGATAATCCGCTCGTAGCCCAGGCCGCTGACGGCGGAGAGAAGGGCCTTCAGCTCGCCGGGGTGGTGGGCGTAGTCGTCGTAGATCTCGGCGCCGTGGTAGCTGCCCTTGTGCTCAAAGCGGCGGGCGGCCCCCCGGAAGGCGGACAGGCCCTCCTCCACGGCCTTGGCGGGCATGCCCAGCACAATGGCGGACGCGGCAGCGGCCAGGGCATTCTTCACGTTGTGCTCCCCGGGCACCCGGAGGGAGACATGGGCAAAGAGCTGGCCCTTCCAGATGATGTCAAAGGTGGGCAGGCCGCGGCTCCAGGTCAGGTTGGCGGCGTGTACGTCGCCCTCCTCCAGACCGAAGGTGACCATGGGCCGGGTCTCCCCCTCCAGGGTGTGCATGGTGTTCTCGTCGTCCCGGTTGGCCACAATGACGCCGTCCTCGGGCACCAGGTCGGCAAAGGTGCGGAAGGACTTCTCCACGTCCTCCAGGTCCTTGAAGAAATCCAGGTGGTCGGCCTCAATATCCAGAATCACCGCCACCGTGGGGAAGAAGGAGAGGAAGGAGTTGCAGTACTCGCAGCTCTCCAGGATGATGGTGTCCCCCCGGCCCACCCGGTGGCCCGCCCCCAGCAGGGGCAGCGTGCCGCCGATCATCACCGTGGGGTCGGCCTGGGCGGCCATGGCGATGTGGGTGCACATGGAGGTGGTGGTGGTCTTGCCGTGGGTGCCCGAGATGCACAGGGCGTTCTTGTACCCCCGCATGATGGTGCCCCAGGCCTGGGCCCGCTCAAAGACCGGGATGCCCCGGGCATGGGCGCCGGAGATCTCGGGGTTGTCGTCGTGGGCGGCGGCGGTGCGGATGACCAGCTTGGCGCCCTTCAGGTTCTCGGCCCGGTGGCCGATGGCAATGTCCATGCCCAGGGAGCGCAGATGCTCCACTGTGGCGCTCTCGTGCATGTCGGAGCCGGTGATGACCATGCCCATGCCGTGGAGCACCTCGGCCAGCGGAGCCATGGACACGCCGCCGATGCCCACCAGGTGGGCGTGGCAGCCGGGGACAAAGTAATCTTGAATATTAAAATCAGGCACAGGGAGCACTCCCTTTTTCAGAATAATACTTGGCCTTGCTCAGAAAATTTATTATAATGTCTGCTGGATAAACCGCAAATCGGTTTCTTCCCGCAGCGGCAGCCGCACAATTCCATAAAAACAGTGCAAAGGAGCCGCTTTGATGGAATTCGGCCATTGCTGCAATGCGTATTTCCGCCGGTGCATTGAGATGCACCGGCAGTACGCATTATTATAATATGAACCGGAGAAAATGGCAAGGATAATTCCATATGCCACCATTATAGACGGGGAGAGCGAAAAACATACCGGAGAGAGGGCGAGAGGCGTGGAGATAAGAGAAATTCCCGGCGGCGTGGCGGCGCTGTGCGCCCGGCTGCGCTCGGCCGGCCGGGAGGCCTACCCGGTGGGAGGCTGCGTCCGGGACCTGCTGCTGGGGCGGACGCCCGGGGACTGGGACGTGACCACCTCCGCCCGGCCGGAGGAGGTCATGGCGCTGTTTGAGCGCACCGTGCCCACCGGCATCAAACACGGCACCGTAACCGTACTGACCGGGGCGGGAGGGGTGGAGGTCACCACCTTCCGCGCCGAGGGCGGCTATGCCGACGGACGGCACCCGGACGCGGTGACCTTCGGAGGCGACCTGGCGGGGGACCTGTCCCGCCGGGACTTCACCATCAACGCCATGGCCCTGGGGCCGGACGGAGCGGTTATCGACCCCTTCGGCGGCCGGGCGGATCTGAAGGCCGGGCTCATCCGCTGCGTGGGGGAGCCGGAGCGCCGCTTCGGGGAGGACGCCCTGCGGATGCTGCGGGCGGTGCGGTTCTCCGCCCAGCTGGACTTTGCCATTGAGGGGGCCACGGCGGAAGCACTGCGGAAGAGCGCCGGGCTGACCGCCCGCCTGTCCGCCGAGCGGGTGCGCGCCGAGCTGGAAAAGACCCTGCTCGCCCCCTGGCCGGAGCGGGGGGAGGGGCTGTTTGCCTGGGGGTTGCTGGCCGCCTTCGCGGGGCCGGAGGCCCGGCCCGGCCTGACCGCCCTCCATCGCGTCCCCGCCAGGCCCCTGGAGCGGTGGGCGGCCCTGTGCGCCCTGCTGCTGGACGGGGGGAGCATCCCCGGCGCGGAGGGGTTCCTCAAGGCCCTGCGGCTGGACGGCCGCACCGTCCGGGCCTGCGCCGCCGGTGCGGAGCTGTTCAAAGCCATGCCCCAGACCGCTGCCGGATGGCGCCGGGCCCTGGCGGAGCGGGGGGAGGACGCCTGCGCCGCCGCCGCTTCCATGGGGGACGCGCTGACCGGCGGCGCATATACCCAGGGCCTCCGGGACATGCTGGAAGAGGGCGGGTGCCGGAGCGTCCGGGCGCTGGCCCTCTCCGGCGGGGATCTGCTGGCCATGGGGTATCATGGCGCGGACATCGGCGCGGCCCAGCGCCGCCTGCTGGACCACGTGCTGGACCACCCGGAGGACAACCGGCCGGAGCGGCTGAAGGAGCTGTTGAAGCGAAATGAAGGATAAAATCTACGCCTTTGACGCGGTCATCCAGAAGGTGCCCGACATGGACGGAGCCTATGTGGAATTCCCCTACGACGTGCGCGCCGAGTTTGGAAAGGGCCGGGTAAAGGTTCACGCCACCTTTGACGGCGCGGCGTACGACGGCAGTCTGGTGCGCATGGGCACGCCGGGGCATATCATCGGCCTGCGCCGGGACATCCGGGCTCTGATTGGAAAGGGGCCGGGCGACACGGTTCATGTGACCATCCGGGAGCGGGAATAGAGGCGGAAGACGCCGCCGTTCCGGGCCGGGCGGCTGCCCCCACGCGCTCCCCCGCCCCGGCGCAGGCGGATTCTGTTCAACCGAGATTTTTCGACACGCTGACGGGACGGCCCAGACGGGGCCGTCCCGGTTCTTTTGCGTGGGACAGGCAAGCGGGGCGGCATTTTGTCATATGGATAACAGGACGAGGAGGTGGGCGCGGTGGAGAAGCGGCAGAAGCGGGAGGGGCTGTTGGAGCGTACGGCCCAGGTCCTGGACCTGCCCGGGGACGTGGTGGCCGGGCTGCCCCGGGTGGAGATCACCGGCAGCCGGGAGCTGCGGATGGAGAACCACAAGGGGATTCTCGCCTACGGCACGGAGGAGATCCACGTCTCAGGCGGCAAGCTGATTCTGAAAATCCGGGGCAGGGGGCTGGAGCTCAAGGCCATGAACGCCAGCGAGCTGCTGATTACAGGGGAGATTGAAGGGGTGGACCTGACATAGGGCCTGCTTGAACATTGTCAACAGGCCCAATTGGCGGACCTTTTGACCGCTGGACGGCCCAATTTTTCCTTGAAATCCGTCAGGATTCCTGCAAAAAAATTGCTTGCCAGCGGCCAAAATTCCTCGCCGCTGCGCACAGTGCCAATATTCAAACAAGCCCTAGGGCCGCTGGAGGTGGAGCATGCAGAAGGTGATCAATTTTCTCCGGGGGAGCGTGCGCCTGGAGGCGGAGGGGGCCTTTCCCGAGCGGTTTCTCAACCTGTGCGCCCAGAACGGCGTGGCCTTCTGGGCCGTGGAGTGGCTGGAGACAGGCCGGGTGGCCCTCACCGTCCCCCGGCGGGACGCCAGGCGGGCCGAGGCCCTGGGGGAGCGGGCCTCCTGCCAGGTGACGCGGCGGAAGACCGGCGGCGTCCCCTTCTTCCTGGCCCGGTTCCGCAAGCGGTACGCCCTGCTGACCGGGCTGGCGCTCTCCCTGGCGGCGGTGTGCATACTGTCCCAGTTTGTGCTGGATGTGGAGGTGTCGGGCAACGAGACCGTTACCACGGCGGAGATCCTCACCGAGCTGCGCCGCCTGGGGGTGCGCCCCGGGGTGTACGGCCCGGGCATCGACCCGGCGGCCACGGCCCAGAAGCTGCTGCTGCAGCTGGACGATCTGTCCTGGTGCGCCATCAACCTGAGGGGCACCGTGGCCGAGGTGCTGGTGCGGGAGCGCATCGAGCCGCCGGAGGTACTGGACGAGACCGAGCTGGGGGATGTGGTAGCCTCGGTGCCCGGCATTGTGACCCAGGTGGAGGTGCTGGGGGGCGAGTCCGCCGTGGAGGAAGGGGACACGGTGGTGGAGGGACAGGTGCTTATCACCGGGAACATCCACATGGAGGGGGCGGAGTACAGCGGCATCGACCTGGGCTGGCGGCAGGTGCGGGCCCAGGGCCGGGTGTACGCCCGCACCTGGCGCACCCTGGAGGCGGAAATCCCCCTGACGGCCCAGGTCAAGTCCTATACCGGGGAGGAGAAATCCCTCTGGTCCCTGAGTCTGCTGGGTTGGCGGGTCAATTTTTATGGAAACAGTGGAATTTCCTATGAGAGGTATGATAAAATAAGCGACGTATGGACCGCCCGTCTGCCCGGCGGACAGGAGATGCCCCTGTCCCTGACCAGAGAGACGGTCCGGGCCTACGAGACTGTCACCGCCCAGGTGGATGCCGCCGCGGCGGAGAAGCTGCTCCGGGCGCAGCTGGAGGAGGACCTTCTGGCTGCTCTGGGAGAGAGGGGAGAGGTGGTCTCCATGGATTTTGCCGCCCGGGAACAGAGCGGCATGCTCATTGTCCGGCTCCAGGCCGAGTGCCGGGAGGAGATTGGACGATTTGTGCCCTACGAGGGACAGCAGGAAAATGAAACACAGCCGGCGGAGGAACAAGGCTCTTCCGGCTGAAGCAGCGAGGAGCGTAGCAGCTTGATTGAACAGACGATAAGCATGGAGCGAATGGAGGAGGCCGTCAATATCTTCGGCTCCTTCGACGAGAATATCCGCATCATCGAGCGGGAGCTGGGCGTCACGGTGGTGAGCCGGGACGGGGAGCTGAAGGTGTCCGGCGAGGCGGAGAACGTGATGTACGGCGTCAAGGCCATTGAGGGGCTCATGTCCCTCTCCGCCAAGGGCGAGACCATCAACGAGCAGAACGTGCGCTATATCATCTCCCTGATCCGGTCGGGCAACGAGGACCGGATCGGGGACCTGGCCCGGGACGTGCTGTGCGTCACCGCCAAGGGCAAGCCCATCAAGGCCAAGACCATCGGACAGAAGAAGTACGTGGAGGCCATCAAGAAGAACCTGGTCACCCTGGGCATCGGCCCGGCGGGCACCGGCAAGACCTATCTGGCGGTGGCCGCGGCGGTGGCCGCCTTCCGGGACAAGCAGGTCAACCGCATCATCCTCACCCGCCCGGCGGTGGAGGCCGGGGAGCGGCTGGGCTTCCTGCCCGGCGATTTGCAGAGCAAGGTGGACCCCTACCTGCGGCCCCTGTACGACGCCCTCTTTGAGATGCTGGGGCCGGAGACCTATCAGAAGTACCTGGAGCGGGGCAACATCGAGGTGGCCCCCCTGGCCTACATGCGGGGCCGCACCCTGGACGACAGCTTCATCATCCTGGACGAGGCCCAGAATACCTCCCGGGAGCAGATGAAGATGTTCCTGACCCGCATGGGCTTTGGCTCCAAAATTGTCATCACCGGCGACGTGACCCAGATCGACCTGCCCAGCGACAAGGTCTCCGGCCTGAAGGAGGCCATGCGGGTGCTGGGTGGCGTGGAGGACATCGCCATCTGCCGCCTGGGCCAGGCCGACGTGGTGCGCCACGTCATTGTCCAGCGGATCATCAAGGCCTACGAGGAGGACGAGAACCGCCGCAACGCCAAGCGGGAGAAGCGGTAAGCGCATTCCGGGAGGAGGGAAAGGCCCGTGACGGGCTATACGGTGGAGGTGGACGAGCCCGCCGCCGGCCGCTGGTACGCCCAGGCGGAGCTCCCCTGGGGCGCGCCCGGCTTCCCGCAGCCCCACTTTGATTTGGAATTCACCCTGTACCTGCCCTGGGTGCTGGACGAGCATGTGGACAGCCCGGAGAAAAAGAAGGAGGATGCTCCGTGAACCATGAACTGATTATTGAGACCGAGGTGGAGGGCGCCGAGCCCTATGCCGACCTGCTGCGGCAGGTCATTCCCGCCGCCCTGGAGGCGGAGGGGGTGGCGGTGCCCTGGGAGGTGGACGTGCTCTTCACCGATGACGAGGGCATCCACCAGATCAACCTGGAGCAGCGGGAGGTGGACCGCCCCACCGACGTGCTGTCCTTCCCCATGTTCGACCTCCAGCCCGGGGAGCACCCCACCGAGGCGGACGCCGACCCGGGCACCGGCCTGGTGCCTCTGGGGGACATGGTCATCTCCCTGGAGCGGGCCAAAGCCCAGGGGGAAGAGTACGGCCACGGCACCCACCGGGAGGTGGCCTATCTGGCCGTCCACTCCGTGCTCCACCTGCTGGGGTACGACCACATGGACGAGGGCCCCATGAAGGCCCAGATGCGGGCGCGTGAAGAGGCCATCCTGGAGCAGCTGGGGATTACCAGAGGACAGGAGGGGTAATCATGCGGTACGGATACATTGTCGGCGGAGGTTTGTTCTCCATTGCCATCTTTTATGCCATCCTCATGGTGCTGAACGGCCTGGGTGCGGGAGGCGGCCTGCTCGAACTGATGTCGCTGTTTCTCCTCATGGCCCTGCCGGGCATCATCGTGGGTGCGGCTGCGGCCGAGCGGGAAAAGCGTGAGGCGGAGCTCTCCGAGCTGAAGGAGGAGCTCTCCGCCATTCGCGCCCTGCTGGAGAAGCAGGACAGACAGTAAAATATGCGGCCGGTAAAAAATAAGCCGCATGTGAATAAAATTGCTCAAGAAAGTTGAGGATAACCTATGGAAATCAAAAAATCCGGCATGATCGCCATTGTGGGGCGGCCCAATGTGGGCAAGTCCACCCTGACCAACGCCCTGGTGGGCGAGAAGATCGCCATTGTCACCAACAAGCCCCAGACCACCCGCAACCGCATCTGCGCCGTGCTCAACCGGGGGGAGTGCCAGTTCGTGTTCATGGACACGCCGGGCCTCCACCGGGCCCGGACCCGTCTGGGGGACTACATGGTGAAGGTGGTGCGGGACAGCGTGGCCGACGTGGACGCGGTCATGCTGCTGGTGGAGCCCATCCCCCATGTGGGCGGGCCGGAGGAGGAGCTTATCGAGCGCATCAAGGCCCTGAGCGTGCCCTCCGTGCTGGTCATCAATAAAATCGACACCGTGAAGAAGGACGAGCTGCTCTCCGTCATGCAGGCCTACGGCGAGAAGCACAGCTTCAACGCCATCCTGCCCGTCTCCGCCAGAAACGGCGAGGGTCTGGAGAAGCTGCTCCAGGTGCTGGGGGAGTTCCTGCCCGAGGGGCCCCAGCTCTTCCCCGAGGACATGGTCACCGACCAGCCCGAGCGGCAGGTGTGCGCCGAGATTGTCCGGGAGAAGCTGCTCCTCTGCCTGGACAAGGAGATCCCCCACGGCACCGCCGTGGAGGTCACCCGGTTCATCGAGCGGGACGACGAGGTCATCGAGATGGACGCCACCATCTACTGCGAAAAGGACTCCCACAAGGGCATCATCATCGGCAAGGGCGGCGCCATGCTCAAGAAAATCTCCACCCTGGCCCGGCAGGACATCGAGCGCTTTATGGGTACAAAGGTGTTCCTCCAGACCTGGGTGAAGGTAAAACAAAACTGGCGCGACAATGTGAATTTGATTCAGAATTTCGGTTATCGGGACGAATAACGCCGCAGAATTTACCGTTCATAAACCGGGCGCTCCGGGCCAAGCTATGGGCGAGGGGGCTTGGATATGGACTGTGAGACCATGTGGCGGCTGTTTCTTGCCACCGGACTGCCCGAGGCATACAGCCTGTACGCCCGCCTGCGGGAAGAGGCGGAGCGGGCAGAGGAGAGCAAAACCGCATAGCGCGCTGTTTCGGCCCGGCCCGGCGAACCCCTGTTCGCCGGGCCGGTTCGGCCGGGAAAGAGAGAATATACATACTGCGTGGTGAAGCATATGCACCTGACAACCCAGGGGATTGTCCTGCGGGAGGTCAATTATAAGGAATCGGATAAAATCCTCACCGTCCTCACCCGGGACCTGGGGAAGCTGACGGTAAAGGCCCGGGCCTGCCGGCGGAAGAACAGCCCGCTCTCCGCAGCGGCCCAGCTGCTGGTGTACTCGGAGCTGACCCTGTTTGAGTACCGGGACTACTGGTCCATGGACCAGGGGGACTCCCTGGAGCAGTTCTGGGGGGTGCGGCGGGACGTGGAGAAGCTGGCCCTGGGCTCCTACTTCGCCGAGGTGATGGAGGCGGTGGCCGAGGAGGGGAGGGCGGACCCGGCCCTCCTGTCCCTGATTCTCAACTCTCTCTACGCCCTGGACAAGCTCAGCAAGCCCCTGCCCCTGGTGAAGGCGGCCTACGAGCTCAAGCTGCTGTCCCTGGCGGGGTACGAGCCCATGCTGGACGCCTGCGCGGTGTGCGGCGCGCCCGAGCCGGAGGAGCCCCGGCTCCACCTGCGGGAGGGCGTGCTCCACTGCGCCCGCTGCCGGGGCGGCGTGGGGGACGGGGTGTCCATGCCCCTGGACGGCCCCGCCCTGGCCGCCATGCGCCACGTGGTGATGGGCGACCCCAAGCGGCTCTTCTCCTTCCGGCTGGATGTCCCCTCCCAGAAGAAGATGAGCGACGTGTGCGAGGCCTTTCTCCTCACCCAGCTGGAGCGGGGCTTCGGCACCCTGGACTTCTGCAAGCAGCTCTCCGCCCTTCAGCCGTGAGAGGACGCTTCCGCTGCGCCCTGAGACAGTATGTCCGGGCCCGGCGGCTTTACAGGCCGCCGAACAGCGGGCGATTAATGAAGCTGCCCCAGAAGAGAGCAATCGCGCGGGCCGGGAAGCCTTCAGACAGGCTCCCGGCCCGTTTTGCATGGAGAAGTCCGGAGGCCGTTTGCATTTGACCTTTGGAGAAATCTCCATGATAAATTCACAATTCCATGTTACACTGGGGCAGGTGATAACAGATGAAACACATTCTGATTGTGGAAGACGAGCCGGACATCCAGGAGCTGCTCCGGGCCTATCTGGAGGACGCCGGATATGGGACCGCTGCGGCTGGGGACGGGGTGGAGGCCATGGCCCTGTTCGGCGCACAGCCCTTTGACTTGGTTTTGCTGGATCTGATGCTCCCTAAAATCGACGGCTTCGGCGTCTGCGAGCTGATCCGCCGGCAGTCCCAGGTACCCATTCTCATGCTTACCGCCCTGGAGGGAGAGGAGCAGCAGCTCCGGGGCTTCGGCATGGACATCGACGACTATGTGACCAAGCCATTTTCCATGCCGGTGCTGCTGGAGAAGATTCGGGTTATTCTCCGCCGCCGGGGAAGCGCAGAAGAGGATAATCACCTTCAGTACAGGGACCTGTCCCTGAATCTGGACGCCCGTGAGGCCCTGCTGGAGGGGCGCCGCCTGGAGCTGACGGCGCGGGAGTTTGATCTGCTCCACACCTTCCTGGCCGCTCCGGGCAGAGTATTCACCCGCGAAATGCTGCTGGCAAAACTGTGGGGCTACGATTTTTACGGGGACGAGCGGGTGGTGGACAGCCATATCAAGAATCTCCGCCGCAAACTGGGGCGGGACTACATTGAGACCGTAAGGGGGGTGGGCTACCGTGCTGCCAAAGTGGGTTGATGAGAGCCTGACCGCCCGCATCTTTCTCATTACCGCCGGCATTCTGCTCTTTGCCGGGGCCGTCACTTTCGGCTTTATCGCCTGGGCCACCCCCAGCACCTACACCGCCGTAGTAAATGACGATCTTACCGCTCAAGTGGATGTCCTGATGGAGAAACTGGCGGATAGTACGCCGACAGAATGTGGGGAGCTTCTGGATGAGTTCGTGCTCTCCTCCGGGGCCAACGCCATGCTGGTGGGGCCGGACGGACGGCTGGTGGACACTGGGGCAAAGCTGACGGTTCAGGCTGTGTACGGGGAGCAGAATATAGTTGTCGCCGCGTCTGAAGGGGACGCTGTGGTCAGCTACGGGACGGCGGTTGGGCCGACAGAGGACGCCACGACCATCACCATGTCGGAGCAGGCCACCATTGCCGCCGAGGTGCGCTTTTCCGGTGGGGAAGAGAGCTATACCCTCTATGTCACACCCCGGATTAGGGCGGAAAACCTGGCCGTGCGGGCGCTGGCGCAGATGGCGCCCTGGCTGGTGCTGGTGCTGCTGGCCTTTTCCCTGCTGTGCGCGTTCTTCTACTCTCGGTACATCACCCGGCCCATCGTGCGCATGAGCGGCATTGCCGGGAAGATGGCGGAGCTGGATTTCCATTGGGAATGCGGGGAAAAGCGTCGGGACGAGATTGGCAAACTGGGCCGCAGCTTGGACAAATTGGCCCAGAGGTTGGATGCAGCCCTCACGGATCTGGAGAGCGCTAACCAAGCCCTTCGGGGAGAGGTAGAGCAGGAGCGGGAACTGGACCGCCAGCGGATGGCATTTTTCAACGCCGCTTCCCATGAACTGAAAACTCCGGTGACCATCCTGAAGGGACAGCTGTCCGGTATGTTGGAGGGCGTGGGCATCTACCAGGACCGGGACAAATACCTGCTGCGCTCCCTCCAGGTGACGGGACGGATGGAGAATCTGGTGCGGGAGATGCTGGCCATCTCCCGGATGGAAACGGGGTCTGTGGCTGTCAAGCAGGAGAGCGTGGATTTGTCCGCGCTTATTGAGCGGCAGCTGACGCTGGATGCCGGATTGCTGGAGCAGCGGGACCAGCGGCTGGTGTCCACGCTGATGCCGGGAGTCACCGTCACCGGCGACCCGTCTCTCCTCGGCAAGGCCGTGGGGAACCTGCTCTCCAACGCAGCCCTCTACTCTCCCGATGGCGCCGAGATCCGTGTGTGGTGTGGGATGCGGGAGGGCCGCCCGGTTCTGACGGTGGAGAACACCGGGGCTCATATCAGCGAGGAGGCCCTGCCCCATCTCTTTGAGGCATTTTACAGGGAGGAGGGCTCCCGAAACCGGGCCACCGGCGGCAGCGGCCTGGGGCTTTACCTTGTGAAAATGATTCTGGACCGGCATGGGGCGGAATGTACCATTGAGAATACGAAGGACGGCGTGCGGGCTGCGGTGCATTTTATAGATTGACCCTGCCGATTGATCTTTGCAGAGAGGATATGGTATAATCTGGCCGTCAGAAAGATATAAAAGGAACAGTGCGCGGCGGAAGGGATAAGATGGATATACAAGAAATAACGATTGAGCAAATAGAAGATGTCAAAAGGCTGATGCTTGCTGTTTTTTCAGGCGAACCCTGGAATGATGTATGGGAAGAAGACCAGCTGCATGCGTATATTACCCAGCTGATGGGGGAGCATCATTCTCTGTCTTATGGGATCTATCTCCATGGGAGTTTAATTGGTGTTTCACTGGGAAGAATGAAAAGCTGGTGTGAGGGAACGGAGTACTGGATCGAAGAGTTCGGCATCCTTCCCCAAATGCAGCGAAACGGAATCGGATCACGATTTATGCGGGAAATCGAAAAGGCGTTAATAAAAAGGGGCATCACACATATCGTCCTGCTTACGGAAAGAGACGTGCCGGCATATGGTTTCTATCAAAGAAACGGGTTTGAAGAAAAGAAGGAATATGTGTTCTTTGCAAAGCCTCTCAATTAGGAGCATTCTCTAAAAATAACTGGTTTAGAAGTGACAAAATCCCATCGGCAGACAAATAGGGGCCGGCGAATCCAGAAAGGATCCGCCGGCCCTTTTGATATCTTGCCTTCGCAGCGCCAGCCTCCACACAAATCACATATTTCCTCCATCTTCCCTCCATATTGCCCTGGTATCCTTGTTCCATCCTAAGCAGAAAGGAATCAGACAATATGGAACTCAAGATCCAAAACGTCAGTATGACCTATCCCAGCGGAAAAGAGGCGCTGAAGGGGCTGAACCTGGACCTGAAATCCCCCAGTCTCATCGGCCTGCTGGGCCCCAACGGGGCGGGCAAATCCACCCTGATGAAACTACTGGTGGCAGCCCTGATGCCCACGGAGGGGAGCATTCTGGTGGACGGGGCGCCTCTGAACAAGGTTGAGGGGAAACTGAAGGCCAGCCTCGGCTACCTGCCCCAGGACTTCGGCCTCTTTGATGAGCTGACCGTCACCCAGTTTCTGGACTACATGGCCGCCCTCAAGGGCCTGCGCAGCCCGCAGGCGGCAATCCGGGATGTGATCCGGGCGGTCAATCTGGAGGAGAAGGCCAAGGCCAAGATCCGCACCCTCTCCGGCGGCCAGCGGCAGCGGGTGGGCATCGCCCAGGCGCTGTTGGGGGACCCACCCTTCCTGATCTTTGACGAGCCCACAGTGGGCCTGGATCCGGAGGAGCGCATCCACTTCCGCAACCTGTTCTCCCGCACCGCCCAAGAGCGGCTGGTGCTGCTCAGCACCCATATCATTGAGGATGTGCAGTCGGTGTGCGACCGGATCGTGGTCATCCACCACGGGCAGATCCGGTTCACCGGCACGCCGGAGCAGCTGATTACATCTGCCGCCGGCCATGTGGGTGCCTTTTGGGAGAAGGACGAGAAACAGGAGCAGGGGCTCCACATCACCGCCCGGGTGAATACCAGTCAGGGCGTCCGATGCCGGGCGGTGGCGGACAAACTGCCGCCCTATGCCCAGGCGGAGGAGCCTACGCTGGAAGACGCCTACCTCTATCTCATCTCCCGGGAGGCAGTGCAATGAGGATGTTGCGGCTCTTTCCACTGGAACTGAGACGGCTGCTTCAGAGCCGTCTGACCTGGCTGACCATGGCGCTGACGGGCCTTTCCCCGGTGTTGGGGCTGGTGCTCTACAAGCCCGCCACATCCACCACCATGCTCTCCATGTATCTAGCCAATCCCGCCATTACAGGGGGCGTGGCCGGCGCCATCCTCTTCGGCCTGCTGGCTATCTTTGAGCTGGACCGGGCCTGCCGCAGCCGGGTGGACATCCTTACCGACGCAGTGGTGTCCCCCCTGACCACGGCGCTGACGCGCCTGCTGGCCCTGCTGACCGCCGCGGTGCTGACCGCAGCCCTCACCATGCTGGTATGGCTCCCCATCAGTGCGGGGCTCATTGGCTCCGTCTTCAACGGCATGAACTATGCACTGGCCTATCTGCTGTTTCTGGGGCTGGCCCTGCCCCTGGGCATCCTGGCGGCGGCTGCCGCTTACCAGTTCACCCGCCGGGCGGATCTGTCCATTGTCCTGTTTATCGCCTTCTGCGCATTGAGCCTCACTGTCTGGGCGTACGACTGGCAGCTGTGCTGGCTGAACCCCTGCGTGTGGGCCCTGTCCGACGACTTCTCCAACTTCCGCGTCTTCCGGTCTGTGGCCTGGATGCGTCTCACCTGGCTCTCGGCCCTGGCCGGAGTGTGGACGGTCTCCTATCTCTGCATCCGGCAGTACGGAAAGGGGCTCTTCGGCTCTCTGGCCCGGAGCGTCCGGCGGATCTACCGCCCGGCCGTCGCACTGGTCCTGCTGGCCTGCTCCGGCACCGCCTACGCCGCCCAGCCCTTCATCGACCAGAGCAACCCGGACCTGACGGTCATGTCCTTCTATGAGATCCCTTACGCCGAAGGCGTCACCTTCCTCAGCCGCAGCGCCCAGGTGTTCCCGGATGCTGCTGCGGGCACGGTGACGGGCCGGGCATCCTACCAGTTCCAGAACACTTCCGGCCAGGAGCAGAGCATCTCCTTCGGCATCAACCCGGGCTACACCATCTCCAATATCCAGGCCAACGGCGCGGACGTGCCCTTCACGGTGAGCGACTACCAGGAGTACAATGAGGCCCTGCTGGAAGTCACCATCCCAGCCGAGGAAGAGGTGGAGCTGACCATGGAGTACAGCGGGTTCCCCCAGGAGAGCCTGCCTACCATGCAGGGCGGCAAGGAGCTGAGCGGTGAATACCTCTGCCTGGAGAACTCGGCCCTCTCACCCCGGGTGATGAATGTCATGCCCGGAGAGGCGGGCTATCCCGCTGAGATCGAGATCACCCTGCCCGCCTCCATGATCGCCATTCCCTTCGGTTCCAGCGAGGCGGAGGTGATAGCAGAGAATGAGGACGGTACCAGAACATGGCGGTACGAACACAACGGCGCCGGCGGGATCCTCTACGCCGGGGACTATATCCGGGAGGATATTGAAGCTGGCGGCATGACCATAGAGTTCTATTACGGCCGCAAGCACCAGGCCGTCATGGAGGCCGCCGGGGCGGCGGACGCGGTAAAGGCAGTGGTGGACTACTGCACCGAACACTATGGAACCCTGTCTTTCGGCACCGGCGAAACCCTGAAACTGATTCAGAGCCGGGTGGCCGGCGGCGGCTACGCCACCACCGGGGCCAGCCTGCTGGACGAGGCGGACTTCACCGCCGCCAATCTGGGCAGTGAGGAGAAGGGCGGCGGCGCCGGCGAGGTGATGATCCACGAACTGGTTCACCAGTGGTGGGGTCTGGGCAACATGTTTGACACATCTGATTCCACCAGCCCCTGGTCCGCCGAGGGCCTGACGGTCTACACCACCTACCGCATCGTCAAGGAGCTGTACGGCGAGGCCTACGCCCGGGAGCACTATGTGGATCAGTGGCAGCAGGCGGTGGACGACTACTACCTGGACTTCTATGTCCGTCATCCTGAGTATCTGGAGATGCTGCCGGAAAACGAGCAGCTGGCCATTTCCAACAGCCTGTCCCAGGTGCGGCAGTATCATGAGATGCCGCTGAAAATCCTGAAGGCGGAACAGTTGGTGGGCGGCGAGGAGGCCATGGATCAGATTCTCCACGACCTGTTCAACCGAGAGCTGGATCCCATGTATCCCTATCTGACCTACCAAGAATTTTTGGATGCCTGCGGGCTGATAGAGGAGGATTTGAACCTTGGGTAAGATTTTTCGATACGAGTGCCGCAGGCTGCTGTGGAACAAGTTTTTTATCGGATTGGCCGCAGTGCTGCTCCTCTACGGGGCGTTTGTGCTGCATGTCGTGACCATTCTGGGGGTGTCCCACACCGCGCCCTTCTCCCCCTGGAGTTTTGGGGATTTCCTCTCCCGGATGATACCCCTGCTGTGGATCGGGATGCTGTTCTTTTTGACCTTCTATACTTCGCCCAAGGCCCGGCGGGCGGCGATCCTCATGGACGCTGCGCCGATGCCCACCGAGCAGTACGCTTTGGCCCGGTGCGCCGCGGCCCTGACGGGGGGCGTACTGCTGACCCTGCTGTGCATGGCGGAGGCGGCGGTGTTCTACGGCCGCATGTTTAACTGGTACAGCTGGGGGAGCCTGCTGCTCCCGGCCCTGGTGACCCTTCTGCCGGCCCTGGTATTCGCGCTGGGGAGCGGCTGGCTGGCAGGCCAAATCCGGCCCTGGCTGGTGTATGTGTGGATGGCGGTGCCCTTCCTGCTGGCGGCCCTGCCGCTGCCCGAGGCTCTGGGGCTGTGGAATGGCAGTTTCTTCACCGCTTATCCCCTGACCCTGGAGACGCTGGACCCGGCCTTCTCACTGCCGGGGGCGGCGGCCGCAACTCAGGTTGTCCTGTTGGCGGCGGGGGCGGCGCTGCTGACGGCGGGGGTAAGTAATCGCTGGAAGTTGAAGCGCTGAACTACATTTTTTGTTATGAAAAAACATAGAATTTAGGATGCGCCATTTCCCCGCCCCTTCGGGGCAGCCGGAAATGATGTGCAAAAACTTCATGCGCCGATGCGTTTGCCTCTGATCGTGGTGCGCCAATGGCGCATGAAGTTTCATGGCTTGAGTGGGCCTCTGGCGGAAGCCGGAAGCCCACTCAGGCTGCCGAAAAAGTCCAGGGACTTTTTACCTGTATGTATAGCGGGCCGTCATGTTGCATTGCGTTTCCTCCATACAAGATTCACGAGTTTGGAACCAATCCAGCCAGCCATAATCCCGATTACAACGCCGGCCAAGATGTCAGAGGGATAGTGGACATACAGATAGAGCCGGGAGAACGCAATTAAGACAGCCAGAATCAGAAGCGGTATCCAGAGCCTGCTTCTACTTGCATAAAAAGCGGAAACGGCGGCGAAAGATGCGCCGGTGTGACCGGATGGGAATGAGAAATCATCTGGCCGGGCGATGAGAAGCTGGACAGCCGTATTCACATCACAGGGACGAATGCGCGCAACCAGAGGCTTCAGAACCAGATTACAGCAGATGACCTCCAGCACAAGGCCGGTCATCACGGCCACCCCGACCTTTCGGTACTTTGGCATTATAATGAGGATACCGGCGAGAATGATCCAGATCAAGCCACTGTTACCCAGTGTGGTGATGGCCGGCATCAGCAGGTCCATGATGGGATTTCGCAGATTTACCTGTATCCAATCCAGAATGGCAAATTCAAAAGAGAGCACAGTTATCGCCTGGTTTCATTGGTGGTTTCTGAATCTTCCGTAGATTTCAGGGACGATCCGCAGCGGCTGCAGTATTGATCGCCTGGGCTGCAGTCTGTACCACCCAGCAGAACCACGCAGATGGAGAGAATGGTCAGGCGTTTGGCCAGCTTTCCGCCAAAGCTTTTACATGGGTCTTTTGATTCTACGATATTGTCCATAGTAGGACCTCCAACGATTTAGGATGAGGCCAGTATAATCGTCAATCTTAAACTACAGAGTATCATTGGGATAAACAGTTCTTAAATTCAGAGGATGAATTGTTTTGTCCATTACCGGAGAAAATGAGGCAGAGTATCGTTTAGTTCTTGTCAAAAGACGCCCCCAACTCATATATGGGCCGGGGACGTCTTTTTTGGACTATGTTTTCATTCGTTGCGTACGTTCCACACAAATCTCTGTACAGAAAAAGTCTAATTTCAAATAGATTTGAAAAATCGTTTGGGCCGGTGAGAACTGCGTATAGTTGTAGTCACATTGGGCGATCAAAGGGATCAGCGACACATCGCTTTCCCGATGCAGGCGGTAGCTTTTCCGCTTTTCCCGGCCCAAAGGACTCCTTTCCTGCGGTTCCCATGCAAATCACCTCGCCCACTCATCATGCGGCTTTTATAACAGCCTCTGAAGGAATACCGCTCCTTCCGCACGGGTCACAACATCATTGGGAGCCAGACGGTTTCCCGGCTTCCCGCATATCAAACCGGTTTCCACCGCCCAGCTGATAGGCTCACGGCACCATGGCCCCACCTGCCGCCAGTCGGCATAAGTCCCGATGCCGCTGCCTGTCGCAACACTTGTCCCGGAATGAACCGCATAGCGGTACAGGATTGTCGCCAGCTGTGCGCGGGTGATCCCGGATTCCGGCGCAAAGCGGCCGTCCGGCATACCGGATACCAGTCCTGCGCCGGCCGCCCAGGAGACCGCGTCATAACAGCCCGAGGAGCGGGGAACATCCGGAAAGGCTGTCCCTGCATTTGCCGCAGGCATTCCGGCCAGCCTGTAAAGCGCCGTGACCAGCTCGGCCCGTGTCAGGCTCTCTCCTGGCGCAAAGTGACTTTCAGAACGGACATCCATCAGGCCGCGGGCCGACACAGTGTTGACCGCACCCGCATACCAGGCATTTTCCGGCACGTCTGCATACCCCGCAGAGGGAACCTCATCTGGTGCCTGATCAGATGTTGCGGCCAGATCCCCACGGGCGGCATCTCCCCGGCGCAGAAAGTCCGCCTGTGCCACCCATGTGTCCGGACTGTTCATATTCAGGACCACAAATTTCACGCTGCTGTAATCAAAGGAGTAGACAGCCGGGCCCACATCTCTGCCGGCAGAGGGGGCGGTGATGTGGCCGCTGAAACTGCTGTTGTCATGATTCCCCTGGGCGACAGCAAGCAGGTGGCTGCCCAGAAAGGATTGCCCCGCAGAGGAATTGACACCGCCGCTTTGGAACGACAGTTCCCATTGCCGCTCATTGCGGGAGGAGTCTGTCAAATTGCCCGCAATATAGGTAAAGGCCAGATCATCCCGCTTGTTCAGCAGCGAGAACAGGGCCCCTGTGGCCTTGGCGTCAGATGCAAATCCGATCTGCGGGTCTGCCAGAAAGGCGAATGTGAAGGCGCCGGAGTCTGCAGGCGATTGAAACGCACCGGAATAGGCGCCTGCAATCTCGTAGGTATAGGAACTGCCGGGAACCAGGCCATCCAGTTTGGCAGAATAGAGGTATTTTCCCGCCGAGTCCGACCAGACAGGGGTGGCGGTATAGGCGCTCATTCCTTCCGGCCCTGTGACGGAAACCGCACCTTGTGCCGCATCCGGGGCGGAATAGGTCAGATAGACCGTGTCCGGCGTTTGTCCAATGTGTAAGTTGATCTGGCTGACGCCGCCTGCCGCAAAACACGGGAGGGCACAGAGCAGGCTCATGAGCACTCCCAGGAGCAGAGCGGCGCTCCACCTGCCGGCGCGAGAATTCATATCTCATCACACTCCTGTTTCAGATGTGCCTATCATAGCGGTCAAAAATGAGAAACAGATGAAAAAAACTCATTTTACTCTCACGTGCCTCTCATTTCTGCGGCCTATGATGAAACCATCCAAAGCGAGCACACAGGAAATGGAGTGAAAAAAATGAATGTTTGCGCGCTGATCCCGTCCTACGATCCGGATGAACGGCTGATCTCCACCGTGGAAGATCTTCGGGCGGCCGGGTTCTATCACATCATCGTGGTGGATGACGGCAGCCGGACAGACTGCCAGCCGTATTTTGAGGCATTGACCCCGCTGGGATGCGAAGTCATTCATTTGTCGCACAACAGCGGGAAGGGCGAGGCATTGAAAGTCGGTTTTTTGACCTTTCTTACCCAGGGCTGGTCAGACGCCGGAGTCGTCACCGTGGATGGGGACGGACAACATAGCGGGCAGGATGCGCTCCGATGCGCCTATGTCTTTTGCTTATTTGCACAGTCCACTTTAAAGCGATTATGAGTGCGCTTCGTAAGAGTTTGTAAAATAGGAAACTTTGCCGAAATATGCGACTTTCCTCATCCGGTTTTTCAAATACTAACTTATCTTCATGAGATTAAACCTGTCCTTCTGTATTCTTTAATCATGGCAGCAAAAGGACTGCAGGTGGTAAAATCGGCGTATGCCGTATTCAAGTACATCGAGGTTTATCCTGCGGTCAAGAAGGACGGCGTTGCCAATCAGCGGGTGACGATCCTGCGGCGGGTGGGGGCGGAGAAATTGTCCATCACGCCCAACGAGTACATGGCAGGGCGGATTTAATCTTCCGCTTCACCTCTCTGCCGCTGGCACCCCCATCCTGCTGATTTTTACGGTGCCTGTGTCCCGTCTGTGCTTCCGCAACCTGGAGAAACACGGCATTGCGGAGCGCTGCAGATGGAGTGATTCCGCCCCAGAACCCTCCGGCGGCGCAAGGATGTGAGACGGACAGAGAAATATGCAGCAAAGGGAACGGCGGCGCAGCGCCGTAAAGCTGTGCGCCGCCGTTCCCCGGGCCAGTGGAATTTTCCTTGCATTTTTTGCGCCGCAGGGCTATAATGGCCTCTATCAGGCAGAGTAGGAGCGCGTGTGCAGCACCCCGCAAGGGGTCCAGTGCCGGCGGGACGGGGAGTTGTCCGCCGGACGAAAAGCCGCAGGCTTGCAGTGCGCTCTCCGCATCCCGCTGCCGCATATCTGGCGCGCCGCGGGAGACCGCGGCCCTCCTCTGTGCGGCATTCCCGCCCCGTGCGGGCTGCCGAATACAGAAGGAGGCTTTTTTATGCCCATTATCCAGAAACGCACCATGTTCAAAACGCCCTTCTCCGCCGCCTATTGGCGCTGCGCTGCGGAGGACTTCCGCAGCCTGCGCAGCCTGGTGTTTGCCGCGCTGATGATCGCCGCCTGCATTGTCCTCTCCAAGTTCTCCATCCCCATCTACGCGGGGCTGAAAATCAGCTTCGGCTTCCTGGCCCGGGCCCTGTGCGCCCTGGTGTGCGGCCCGGTGACCGCCCTGGTGTTCGGCGCGGCGGAGGACACCCTGTCCTTCTTCCTCTCCTCCAGCGGCGACCCCTATTTCCCGGGCTATATGCTCACCACCATGCTGGGCACCTTTATCTACGCCCTGTTTCTCTACCGTACCCGAGTGACCGTGCTGCGGATTTTCCTGGCCAAGCTGTGCACCAACGTAATGAACGTGTTCCTGGGCAGCCTGTGGAGCGCGATTCTGTACGGCAAGGGCTATCTCTACTATATGACCAACAGCATGATCAAGAATACCCTGATGCTCCCCGTTCAGACCCTCATGCTGGTGGTGCTCTTCGGGGCGCTGGTCCCGGTGCTCTACCGGATGGGCGCCCTGCCCAACCAGGCCGAGCGGCGGCTGGCGCTGATCTGAGATAGTCGAAAAAGGTGCGAAGCACCTTTTTCGAGGGAGCTTCATGAAATGTTCCCCTCGATTTCTGACGAAATTGTCGGGAAATATTTCATGCGAAGTGTCATTTCCGAGGCGCATGTCCCCGGAAATGACCGATTTTCATCTGATTCCGTCATCTGCGGATGACGGAACTCTGCGAGGCTTTTTCGACACGCTGAAGGGGAGGATGCCGCGGCATCCTCCCTTTCGCTCTTATCGGAACACAGTCTCGGTCCCCGCCTTGCAGCAGCCCGCCGGCGCGTAGTGCCAGCGGTCCAGCCGCCCGCTGGGAGGCAGGAAGTAGGTCAGGGGCTGGGGCCCCTCCGGCGGCAGCTTATCAATGACCAGCAGCTTAATCTTCATCCGATCGGGGAAAATGGCCTTGATGTACACCGACACCCGGTCCCCCTCGCGCAGGTCCCCTCTGGGCTCGGCCAGGCCGGAGAGGTTGGGGGAGAGCTCCACAAAGACGCCGTAGTCCTTGACGCCCCGCACATAGCCGGGGACGGTCATGCCGGCGGAGAACCGAGCGGCGTTTTCCCGCCAGGTGCCCAGCAGCTCCCGGTGGGAGAGAATGACCCGTCCCAGCTCCGGGCAGGTCTCCAGCACCACGGCGAAAATCTCCTGGCCCACGGTGAAGCGCCGGTCCGGGTGGGGGATTCGGGAGACCGAGATGCGCTCAATGCTGATCATGGACGGCACCCCGCAGCCGATGTCCACAAAGGCCCCAAAGGGCTCCAGATGGGACACGGTGGCGGGGAGGACCATGCCGGGCTCCAGGGTGTCCATCAGCCGCTCCAGCGCCATGGCCTGGGCGGCCCGGCGGGAGAGCCGGGGGCGGAACAGGCCCTCCTCCTGTTCCACAGCCTCTACTGTAAAGGAAACCGGCTTTCCGACTCGGGAGAGAATGGCAATCTCCCGGGTCGTCCCCTCGGCAATGCCCAGGGCCGCCTCCTCCCGCGGGATATACCCTGTAAAGGGGCCTAACGATACAGTCAGGTTATGTCCGGCGTCGCACAGGACGGCCTTTCCCTCCAGCACCCGCCGGCCCTCCATGGCCCGGATAAGCCCTGTCTTTGTGGCGCAGAGGGCCTGATTCTCCTCGGTATGCAGCAGCCGCCCTTCAGGCGGAAACAGAGTCGTCAATTTCACCAAATCCTTTCGGCCGCAGCGGAGATTTTTCCCGATAGACCACTATATGCGGTTTGGCTGAGCGAATTGACAGAGAAAGGGAAAGAAACTTATAATATGATCAACCGTATTTGATGCGCGGTGTGGCGCCGGAGGGGAGGAATTTCCATGGATGTGCGGGTAGGCGACGTGCTGGAGCTGAAAAAGGAGCACCCCTGCGGCAGCAGGCGCTGGCAGGTGCTGCGGGTGGGCATGGACTTCAAGCTGCGCTGTCAGGGCTGCGGCCATGAGCTCATGCTGCCCCGCAGCAAGGCGGAGAAAAACATCAGAAAGATTCTGCGTACCGGGGAGGAAGAGACATGAAGGAACTCTGGAGCGAACGGATCCGGGGACTGGTGCCCTATACGCCGGGGGAGCAGCCCAGGGACCGGAAGTTTATCAAGCTGAACACCAATGAAAACCCCTACCCCCCCTCCGCCATGGTGACGGAGGCCATCCGGCAGGAGGCGGGCAGCCCCCTGCGGCTCTATCCCGACCCGGAGTGCACCGAACTGCGGGAGACCATCGCCTCCTACCACGGCCTGAGCCCGGAGCAGATCTTTGTGGGCAACGGCTCCGACGAGGTGCTGGCCATGTGCTTCTACGCCTTCTTTACCCCGGGGAAGGCTGTGGTGTTCCCCGACATTACATACAGCTTTTACCCCGTCTACGCCCGGCTCTTCGGCCTGGACTACCGGGAGATTCCCCTGGACGAGAATTTCGGTGTGCCGGTGGAGCAGTTTTTGGGGGGCAACGGCGGCGTGGTCATCGCCAACCCCAACGCCCCCACCGGCCGGGACCTGCCCCTCCACGCCATCCGGGAGATTGCAGAAGCCAACCCGGAGGCGGTGGTGATGGTGGACGAGGCCTATGTGGACTTCGGCGCCCACTCCGCGGTGGCCCTGCTGGACGGCTGCCCCAACCTGGTGGTGGTGCGCACCATGTCAAAGTCCAGGTCCCTGGCCGGCCTGCGGGTGGGCTACGCCATGGGCAGCGCCGACCTGATGGCCGCCCTCAACTGCGTGAAGAACTCCTTTAACTCCTACACCGTGGACAGGCTGGCCCAGGCGGGGGCGGCGGCCGCCATCCGGGATGACGCCTACTTCCGCTGTGTGGTGGCCAAGGTGCGCAACACCAGGGAGGTCACCGCCGGCCGCCTGAAGCAGATGGGCTTCCGGGTCTGCGACTCGGCCGCCAACTTCCTCTTCATCTCCCATGAGCGGGCCCCCGCCAAGGCCCTGCTGGACGGGCTGCGGGAGCGGGGAATCCTGGTGCGCTGGTGGGACAAGCCCCGCATCTCCAACTGCCTGCGGGTGTCCATCGGCACGGATGAGGACATGGATACCTTCTGCCGCGCCATGGAGGAGCTGCTGGAGCAGTTCCCGGCGAACTGAAGGAAGCTGCCCTGCACCCCATTGTACAGACAGAAAACGGAGGACGCGCCGAGGCGCGTCCTCCGTTTTTCACATATATTGAGCGCTCAGTCGTCGGCCAGGATGATTCTGCCGTTCTCCACCCGCTCCACGCAGGCCAGGGCCTCCACCCGGAAGCCCATGCGGCGCAGAACCTTGCCGCCGTCCTGCATGGCCTTCTCAATGGCCACCGCCACGCCGGCCACGTCGGCCCGGGCCTTGGAGACAATCTCCGCCAGGCCCAGGAGAGACTGGCCGTTGGCCAGAATATCGTCCACCAGCAGCACCCGGTCGTCCTCCTCCAGGTAGCGCCTGGAGACCCGCAGGGTGTAGGACTTATCCAGAGAGAAGGAGTGGGTTTCGGCGGAGTAGACCTCCGGGTTGATATACCCGGTCTGAAACTTCTTGGCGTAGATAACCGGCACATCCAGCGCACGGCCTACAAAGCAGGCCACCGCAATGCCGGAGCTCTCGGCGGTGAGCACCTTGGTGACCTTCTCGCCGCGAAAGCGCTTGGCCAGGGCGTTGCCCACGTGCTCAATCAGGTCCATGTCCATGCAGTGATTGAGGAACATATCCACCCGGATGATATTGCCCTCCCCAACCTCAGCGTCGTTGAGGAGCCGGCGTTTGAGATCGTCCATGTTCTTTCCTTTCTGTGCTGCCCGGGCTGGACCGGACAGAAAACGTTTGACGAGGATTTTTCTGCGTACAGGATAGTGCGTATATTATTTATTATTATAGAGCATGCGAAACAAAGCTGCAATAGAGCTGCGGCCTCTTTCGGAATATTATTATAGACGAAAGGGGAGGAAACTGCAAGAGCGGGGCGGGAGCCCCTGGAAACAAGAAAATTTTGAAATTTCAGCTGCTCTGCCCTGCAAGAACAGAGGGGAGTTGGCCGCCCGGACCGCGGCGGAGGACGGAGGCGCGGCCCTCTGTCCTCCAGCTGGATACGGGGAAAAACCGGAGAATGCGGGCAAAAGGTTAAGACCGGGGTTACAGAGCGGAAAATGCAAGTTAGTTTTCTTACTATCGCAATTTTGCATATTGACAAAGCGCTTGTTTCACGGTAAAGTAATTCATATACGCGTCGCGTGGCCGGTGGGCCGGGCGGGAGAAAGTGAGGAGCCCTTAATGAACGTTTTGTTTGAGAAATTCACGCTTCCGCAGGAGCTGCAGAGTATTATTTACAACAGCCCCAGCGTTATCATCCCGGAGAGCAAGGAAGTACTGTTCGAGCTGATTTTCGGCAATGAGTACACCGACAAGATCGAGGTGCTCTATGACGTCAACGGCAAGAGCGTGAAGGAAGCGGAAGTTGTGCGCTGCAAAAACGGCGCTTCCGTCAACTTCACGGAGGACTATATGCGCCGCCGTGACCCGGACTGCATGCGAATCGCGGATGATGGCCCCACCGACAAGCCCCGCTTTGCCGACGTCTACGGCTATGACTTTTCCGAGCTGCGCACCGAGACCTTCCGCTGGCTCACCCGGCAGGAGCTGATCCTGGTGCCCTTCAAGGCCGGCGGCTACCAGTACGGCTATGACTCCGTGCTGCTCTGCCCCCGGAACGCGGCCTTCTTCGCCTTTACCCTGGCCCAGCTGCAGGCCTTTGTGGAGATCAAGAACGTGGATCACTTCAAGCCCCGCTCCGTGGTGTACGTGGCACCCCCCTTCCGTCACACCCACTTCAAGGGCAAGCAGGTGGTGGTTCACAGCCGCCACGAGGACCTGCACGAGATCTTCTCCTACAACCTCTATCCCGGACCCTCCGCCAAGAAGGGCATTTACAGCGTCCTGCTGGACATCGGCGAGCGCGAGGGCTGGGTCACCGCCCACGCCAGCACCGCCCGCATCATCACCCCCTACGAGAACGAGATGGTCATGATGCACGAGGGCGCCTCCGGCGGCGGCAAGAGCGAGCTGCTCCAGGACGTGCAGCGGGGCTCCGACGGCCGCGTGCTGCTGGGCGTGAGCACCATTACCGGCGACGAGCGGTACATCAGCATGAGCGACACCTGTACCATTGAGCCTGTCACCGACGATATGGCCATCTGCCACCCCTCGTTCCAGAAGAGCAACGGCAAGCTGGCCGTGGCCGACGGCGAGGACGGCTGGTTCGTCCGGGTGGACGGTATCACCAAGTACGGCAGCGACCCCCTCTATGAGGGGATCTCCATCCACAGCAAGGAGCCCCTGGTGTTCTTCAACATCGCCGGCGTGCCCCGGGCCACCTGCCTGCTGTGGGAGCACACTCTGGACTCCGACGGCAAGACCTGCCCCAATCCCCGGGTCATCATCCCCCGCCGGATGATCCCCAACATTGTCTGGTCCCCCGTGGAGGTAGACGTGCGCTCCTTCGGCGTGCGCATGCCCCCCTGCACCGCAAAGAAGCCCACCTACGGCATCATGGGCCTGATGCATATCATCCCGCCCGCCCTGGCCTGGCTGTGGCGTCTGGTGGCGCCCCGGGGCTTCAACAATCCCAGCATCGCCTCCAGCGGATCCGGCCTGGCCAGCGAGGGTGTGGGATCCTACTGGCCCTTTGCCACCGGCCTGCGGGTGCGGCAGGCAAACCTGCTGCTGGAGCAGATCCTGGCCTGCAGCGCCACCCGCTACGTCCTTATCCCCAACCAGCACATCGGCGTGTACAAGGTCGGCTTTGCCGCCGAGTGGATCGCCCGTGAGTACCTGGCCCGCCGCGGCGGCGTGAACATGAAGATGGACCGCCTGGTGGCCGCCCGGTGTCCCCTCCTGGGCTATGACCTGAAGGAGATGAAGGTGGACGGCCAGCGCATCTCCAGCAAGTTCCTCCGGCCCGAGACTCAGGAGCTGCTGGGCGAGGAGGCCTACGACAAAGGCGCCGAGATCCTCTATAAGTTCTTCGAGAAGGAGCTGGCCGTGTACGACGTGGAGGAGCTGCACCCGGTGGGCAAGGAGATCCTGGAGTGCTTCAAGAAGCGGGGCACCATTCAGGACTACTGCAAAATCATTCCCCTGGGCCTGGAGTAAGGTGAAGCAAAGGAAAACGCCGGAGGAGAGGCCGTCTGGCGCAGGTTGCCGCCCCTGCGGCGGAGACGTATGGAAAAAGGAGCCTTTTGGGCTCCTTTTTCCATACTATTTTCCTGGTTGAGGGCGCTTTACACAGGAAATGGGTGGAAAAAGTTCATATTTCACCGCTGCTGGCCACACTTGCATTTTCCCGAGTAAAGTGATATAGTTTCTCTAAAATGTTCTGTTTTGGGGGATGCGTGGGAGCCATTGGGAGGGAGAATACATGCCGGACTCCAGTCTTACCAAACGGGCGCTGGCCCAGACCATGAAGGGGCTGATGGCCAGGGAGCCCTTCTCCAAAATCAGCGTGGGAGAGATCTGTGAGGCCTGCGGTATGAGCCGCAAGAGCTTCTACTATCATTTCCGCGACAAATATGATTTGGTTAACTGGATTTTTGATACAGAGTTTCTCGAGGGCATCCAGAAGTGCGGCTTTGACAGCGGCATCTCCATTTTGAGCGGCATGTGCCGGTACTTCTATGAGGAGAAGGCCTTTTACCGCTCCGCGCTGGAGATTGAGGGGCAGAATTCCTTCCGGGACCACTTTACCGAGGTCATTACTCCGCTGATGTACTCCGTCGCCCGGGAGCTGTTCTCCGACCGGGAGGACGAGGAGTTTTTTACCATCTTTTTCAGCGACGCGATTCTGGCCTCCATTGTCCGCTGGCTCACAAAGGGCACGCCTATGCCGGCGGAGGAGTATGAGTCCAGGCTGAGAAACCTGGTGCAGGGACTCAGCCGGCTGGACCTGAAGTAGGGCGGCTGAACAGAAAACGCGGCCTGCGCCCACGGGCGCAGGCCGCGCTGTTTTTTTGTCTGCGGCAAAATCGGGTGCGGAAAAACGCCGCCAGAGACAGGTTGGGGAGAGCGTCGGGCAGAGGCTGCTTTCTGCCGTCTTCATATGTGACGGCCCGTCCGTCGGCCAGGAACTCCAGATAACGGGGGCTGTCGGAGATAACCTCGTCCACCAGCAGCACGTCCCGGTAGTAGTCCATCAGGAGCAGCGGATACTGCTGGTTGTTTCTGGCCTGCTCCACATAGCTGTAGAGCTGGAGGGCCAGACCGGCCGGACAGTGCTCCTCCGGCAGGCAGAAGGCCATGGAGCCGCCATGGCCCAGCAGGGCCTGGACCCACGCGCCTGAGAGCACCTCGCTGCCGCAGGCCTCACTGCTGCAGCGGATAAAGTAGCCGAAAAAGCGGCGCGCGTCCCGCAGCAGGGCGGCCGCCGCCTGCCAGCCCGGACTGCCGGAGTCCAGCAGTATCAGCAGGTTGGGACAGGAGGAGAGCTCGCCCACCCAGTGCTCCACCAGCTCGGGGGAGAGAAAGAGAGGGAACGCGCACTCCGGGGCCTTCCGGGCCAGCTCCAGCGCCAGGCCTATGGCCTCGGCGGATGCGCCGCAGTGGAGAAAATAGGCGTAAATGCCCAGTGCCCGCCCCTCGTCCAGCAGGCGGAGGCAGTCCGTGCGGGCGGAGGGGGAGGCGCCCTCCAGCTGCAGGGTGATACACCAGGGGATATCAAAGTTTTCCCGGGCCTCCGTATCCCGAATCTGCCTGGCGCCCAGGGTCCAGCACTGCCAGCCGATGTTGACGCCGAAGGTCCGCAGATTTTCGCGGTCGGTGTTCCGTACCGTGTCCTGCACCAGGTCATAATAGGGGCTGCCGCCGTTTTCCAGCATCCGCTGGATTATGCCGATATAGCGCTTTTGAAAAGGGCCCTTGGCGAAGGTCTGGCCCATATCCACCAGCTTGCGCAGGCTGCGCTGGGGGTCCTTCGCAATGTCCCGGATCGCATGGTCCACAATGGTGTCCAGAATGGTTCTGGTGATTGCTTCGCGCTTCAATTAGAGCGCCTCCCTCTGCGTGCGGCCTGAGCCGCACAGATGTGTCATACTTACTTTTATCATAATATCGATACGCTCCGGTGAGAAGGGACAAAAACATACGAATGTCCAAATTTAACGCAGTCCGAACTGTTGGCCGGCATTTTCCGCGTTCTGTCACTGGCGGGCGGGGGCGGACAATGGTATAATCATCTCCGCAAGCGGAGACGAGAGGAGAGGGATATATGCTGAATCTGCTGCTGGGCCGCTCGGGGAGCGGTAAGACCACGGCCATGCTCCGGCGCATCGGAGAGAGCGGAGGCGTCCGGCCCCAGGTGCTGGTGGTGCCGGAGCAGCACTCCCACGACATGGAGCGCCGCCTGTGCGCCATCGGAGGGAACCGGGTGTCCCGGTACGCCGAGGTGCTCTCCTTCACCCGCATGGCGGGCCGGGTCTTTGCGGTCACCGGCGGGCTGGCCGCGCCCACCCTGGACGCGGGGGGGCGGCTGCTGCTGATGTACGCCGCCCTTCAGGGCGTGGCGGGGGAGCTGAAGGTGTACGGCCGCCCCTCCCGGAAGCCGGAGTTTCTCTCCGGGCTAATCGCCACGGTGGACGAGCTGAAGAGCTGCTGCGTCACGCCCAAGCACCTGTGGACGGCGGGGGAGGAGGCCGGCGGCCCCGAGGGGGACAAGCTGCTGGACCTGTCCCTCATCTACGGCGCCTATGAGGCCCTCACCGCCCGCCGTGCCGCCGACCCCAGGGACCGGGTGACCCGTCTGGCCGAGGGGCTGGAGAAGAGCGGCTGGGCAAGGGGAATGGACGTGTACCTGGACGGCTTCACCGACTTCACGCCCCAGGAAAGTCTGGTCATCAAGGCCCTGCTCAAGCAGGCCAATTCGGTGACCGTGGCCCTGACCTGCGACAGCCTGGACGATGAACGGGACAGCGCGGGTATCTTCGCGCCCGCCCGCCACACGGCCCGCAGCCTGCTGCGTCTGGCCCGTGAGAACGGCGTCCCCGCCCGGACGGAGGTGCAGGAGAACCGTGCCAAGGAGGGCCCGGAGGAGCTGGCCTTTCTGGAGGCCCACCTCTTTGACCCGCCGGAGGTACCTTGGACGGACAAACCGGCCTGCCTCTCGCTCTTTAAAGCCAACAGCCCCTACGCCGAGGTGGAGTACACCGCCGGGGAGATTCTCCGGCTGGTGCGGGAGGAGGGGTACCGGTTCCGGGACATCGCCGTCACCGCCCGCAGCATGGAGGGGTACGGCGAACTCATCGAGACCATCTTCGCCCGGTACGGCGTACCCGTGTTCCTGGCCAGGATGAGCGACATTCTCCAGAAGCCCATCCTGGCCCTCATCACTTCCGCCCTGGCCGCCGCCGCGGGGGACTACCAGTACGACGATCTGTTCCGCTACCTCAAGACCGGCCTCACCGGCCTGGCCGAGGAGGACCGGGACCTGCTGGAGAACTACGCCCTCAAGTGGGACCTGCGGGGGAGCCGCTGGACCCAGAAGGGGGACTGGACCATGCACCCCAAGGGGTACGGTCTGCCCGTCAGGCCGGAGGACGAGGCCCTGCTGGCACGGCTCAACGCCGTCCGGCGGCAGGTCGTCGCACCCCTGGAGGAGCTGCGGAAGAACCCTGACCACACCGGTCTGGGCCACACCAAGGCCCTGTACGCCTTCCTGGAGCGCATCGGCCTGCCTGAGCGGCTGGAGGAGCGGACCGCCGCCCTTCAGGAGCGGGGAGAGCCCGCTCTGGCTCAGGAGTACAGCCAGCTGTGGGACATCCTGTGCAGCGCCCTGGAGCAGTGCGCCCAGATTGTAGGGGACACCCCCATGGAGGCCGACGAATTCGCTCGGCTCTTCTCCCTGGTGCTCTCCCAGTACGACGTGGGCGCCATCCCCGTGTCCCTGGACCGGGTTACCGCCGGTGAGATGCCCCGCCTGGCCCACAAGCACTGCAGAGCGGTGTTCCTCCTGGGGGCGGACGACGGGGCCATCCCTCAGGCCGCCCCGTCCCCCGGCCTGCTCAACGACGACGACCGCTCCCTGCTGGCCTCCTACGGCCTGGAGCTGGCCCCCACTCTCACCGAGAAGCTGAACCGTGAGCTGACCATCGTCTACGAGACCTGCGCCCTGGCGGGGGAGCGGCTGTCGGTGAGCTGGGCAGCCATGGGCAGCGGCGGGGAGGAGCAGCGGCCCGCCTTCCTGATTCCCCGGCTGCGGGGGCTGTTCCCGGCTCTGCGGCCGGTCACCGAGGCCGAGCTGGATGGGGCCTTCCGGCTGTCCGCCCCACGGCCCGCGCTGGAGCTGGCGGGGCGGTACCCCGAGGCGGCGGAGGCTCTGCGGGCCATGCCGGAATACGCCCCCCTGGTGGAGCGGATGGAGCAGGCCGCCGGGCTCACCCGGGGCAAATTGTCCCGCGCCGCCGTGGACGCCCTCTACGGCAACCGGGTGCCCATGTCCGCCTCCCGGATGGACAAGTACAAGTCCTGCCACTTCTCCTATTTCATGCAGTACGGCCTGAAGGCGGAGCCCCGGAAGAAGGCGGGCTTCCAGGCGCCCGAGTACGGCACCTTCGTCCACTACGTGCTGGAGCACGTGTTCCAGAGCGAGGAGTGGCGGGATGAAGAGGGAGGCGTGGACGGCGACAAGCTGGACGCCCTCACCGATGAGATTGTGGCGCGCTATATCAGAGAGGAGCTGGGCGGCCTGGCCGAGGAGACGCCCCGGTTCCGCTACCTGTTCCACCGGCTGCTCCGGCCGGTGCGGGCGGTGGTGCGCAACGTGGCCGAGGAGCTGTCCGCCTCCGACTTCAGGCCCATCGCCTTTGAGCTGGGCTTTGGCTCAGGGAAGGACCTGCCCCCGGTGGAGCTGGAGGTGGACGGCGTCACCATCAGCATCTCCGGCTTTGTGGACCGGGTGGACGGCTGGGTGAAGGACGGCCGGCTCAATCTGCGGGTGGTGGACTACAAGACCGGCCGCAAGTCCTTTGACCTGACCGACGTGTGGAACGGCATGGGCCTTCAAATGCTGCTCTACCTCTTCACCCTCCGGAAGGAGGGGAAGGACCTGTTCGGCGGACATGAGATCGACCCGGCGGGCGTGCTCTACCTGCCCGCCCGGGACGCGGTCATCGCCGGCAGCCGCACCATGACCGAGGCGGCCCGCCGCCAGGCGGTGGACCGGGAGCTGCGCCGCCGGGGCCTGGTGCTGGACGACCCGGAGGTGCTGGAGGCCATGGAGCACCCTGGCCCGGAGGGCATCCGCTTCCTGCCCGTAAAGGTGTCCGCCCGCACGGGGGCCATCACCGGGGATGCCCTGGTGTCCGCCGAGCGGCTGGGCCGCCTGGAACGGCACATCCAGCGAGTGCTCCGGGACATCGGCGGGGAGATTGCCGCCGGAAACATTGCCGCCGACCCCTTCTGGAAGGGGCCGGAGAAAAACGCCTGCCAATACTGCGACTACGCCGCGGCCTGCCACTTTGAGGAGGGCAGGGGCGCCGACCGCCGCCGCTGGCTGCCCACGGTGAGCGCCGGGGCGTTCTGGGCCAGAGTGGAGGAGCAGGAGGGCGGCGGACAGACCGAGAAAACGTAAAAGGGGGAATCTTCATGGCCTTTCAGCTGACGGAGCAGCAGGCCGCCGTGGTGCACAACCGGGGCGGGGCCCTGCTGGTGTCCGCCGCCGCCGGCTCGGGCAAGACCCGGGTGCTGGTGGAGCGGCTGCTGGGCCGGGTGGAGGACGAGGGGCTGGACATCGACCGCTTCCTGGTCATCACCTACACCAAGGCCGCCGCCGCCGAGCTGCGCTCCCGCATTGTGGAGGAGCTGTCCCAGCGGCTCTCCCGCAATCCCGCCGACCGCCACCTCCGCCGGCAGCAGACCCTGGTCTACAAGGCCCAGATCTCCACGGTCCACGCCTTCTGCGCCCAGATCCTCCGGGAGTGCGGCCACATGCTGGACGTAAACCCGGACTTCCGCCTGTGCGACGAGGGGGAGGCGGGGGTGCTCATGCTGCGGGCCCTGGACGAGGTGATGGACAGGCGGTATGAGGACATCACCCCGGACAGCGACTTCGCCAGGCTGGTGGACACCATGTCTGCCGGGCGGGATGACAGCCGCCTGGTACAGATCGTGCTGGACATCCGGGGCCGGGTCCAGAGCCACCCGGACCCGGCGGCCTGGCTGGACCAGCAGGAGGCAGCTTTTTCCCTGGAGGGCGTGACCGACGCGGGGGACACCCCCTGGGGCAAATTGCTGCTGGAGGACGCCGCCGCCCAGGCCAGATACTGGCTGGGCCGCATGGCCGCCGCCCTGGAGGACTGCGCCTGCGACCCCAGTCTGGACGCCAATTACGCCCCCACCATCTCAGCCACCATGGCCGGCCTCCAGGCCTTCCTGGACGGGACGGCCCAGGGGTGGGACGCCGCTGCCGCCGCCCTGCCCATCCCCTTCCCCCCGGCGGGGCGGAAGAAGATGACCGAGTGCCCCGAGGCGGCGGAGCGGGTCAAATCGGTGAGGAATCGGTGCAAAAAGCGGCTGGAAAAGCTGGCCGATGGCTTTTCCGACGACAGCGCCGGCCTGCTCTCCGACATGGCGGCGGTGTACCCCGCCGTCCGGGGGCTGTTCGCCCTGGTGAAGGACTTTGAGAAAGCATACGCCGCCGAGAAGGAGCGCCGGGGCGTGCTGGACTTCTCCGACCTGGAGCACATGGCGGTGCGCCTACTGGCGGGGGAGGACGGCGCGCCCACCCCCCTGGCAAAGCAGTGGGCCGCCCGGTACGACGAGATCATGGTGGACGAGTACCAGGACACCAACGCCGTCCAGAACGCCATCTTCTCCGCCATCTCCCGGGAGGGCAAAAACCTGTTCATGGTGGGGGACGTGAAGCAGTCCATCTACCGCTTCCGCCTGGCCGACCCCACCATCTTCCTGGAGAAGTACCGCACCTTCGCCCCCTATGAGACGGCGGGGGAGGGGGAGCCGCGGCGGATCATCCTGTCCAAAAACTTCCGCTCCCGGGCCCAGGTACTGGAGGGGGCCAACTTCATCTTCCGGGGCATCATGTCCCGCTCCTTCGGTGAGATGGACTACACCGCCGACGAGGCCCTCTACCCCGGCGCGGCCTACCCGGAGGGGGCGGACTACGCCGTGGAGCTGGACGCCCTGGACCTGTCCGCCGGCGGCGGGGACGAGGACGGGGAGGAGCGGGGCGAGAAAGCGCCCCGGGACCTGCTGGAGGCCCGGTTCCTGGCCGGACGCATCCGGGAGCTGAAGGACGGCGGCTTCCCCGTGTCCGACGGGGAGGGGGGGACCCGCCCCGCCGGGTACGGCGACATGGTCATCCTGCTCCGCTCCCCCAACGCGGTGCTCCACCACTACGCCCGGGCCCTGGGCGAGCGGGACATCCCCTGGGAGGCCGACGCGGGGGGCGACTACTTCGAGACCACCGAGGTGTCGGTGGCCCTGTCCCTGCTCCAGATTGTGGACAACCCCCGGCAGGACGTGCCGCTGCTCTCGGTGCTCCGCTCCCCGGTGTACGGCTTCACGGCGGACCGGCTGGCCGTACTGCGCTCCGCCTCGCCGGACACGGATTTTTACGCCGCCCTGGTGAAGGGGGCGGAGGAGGGCGGGGCGGACTGCGCCGCCTTTCTGGCCGAGCTGGCGGACCTGCGCTTCCGCTCCGGGGACCGGAACAGCCACCAGCTCCTCTGGCAGATCTACGACCGCACCAACCTGCTGGGTATCTTCGGCGCCATGGACGAGGGGGAGAAGCGGCAGGGGAACCTACTGGCCCTGTGCGAGCTGGCCCGGCAGTTTGAGGCGGCGGGCCACAAGGGCCTGTTCGGCTTCCTCACCTACCTGACCCGCCTGCGGGACAACGGCGGAAAGCTGGCCGCCCCCCAGGCCGCCCGGGAGGGGGGCGGCGTGCGCATCCTGTCCATCCACAAGTCCAAGGGCCTGGAGTTTCCCATCGTCCTGCTGGCGGGCCTCACCCGGCGGCTCAACCGGGACGACATGCAGCGGCCCATCCTCTTCCACCCCCGGCTGGGCGTGGGCCCCAAGCGGCTGGACACGGAGCGGATGATTGAGTATCCCACCCTGGCCCGGCGGGCGGTGGCCCGCCAGCTGGAGTATGAGATGATGGCCGAGGAGCTGCGGCTGCTCTACGTGGCCATGACCCGGGCCAGGGAGAAGCTGATTCTCTCCTGCGCCCTCACCCGCGGGGCGGCGGACCTGAGAAAGCTGGCCGAGGACGCCGAGTACCCCGCCGACCCCCAGGTGCTCGCCGGCTGCCAGTCGGTGGGCCAGTGGGTGCTGCTGCCGGTGCTCACCCGGCCGGACGCGGTGGCCATCCGGCGGGCGGCGGACTACCCGCTGCCCGTTGCGGCGGCAGACCTGGGGCCGGACTGGGATATCCGCTGGGTGGACGGCGGCGGCCTGCTCCAGCCCCCGGAGCGGAAGGCCGCTGCCCTGCCTGAGCATGGGGAGGAGAAGCCGGTGGGGGATTTGACAAGCGTGCTCACCTGGCGGTACCCCCACGCCGGGGACGTGGAGATCCCCTCCAAGCTCACCGCCACCCAGCTCAAGGGCCGGGAGCTGGACCGGGAGGCCGCCCAGGAGGCCGGAGCGGAGTTCCCCCTGCCCCAGGGGGAGCCGGAGGAGCCCGCCGCCCCAGCGGGAAAGCGGGCCGCCCTGCGCCGCCCCCGGTTTGCCGAGGAGGAGTTTGGCCTCACCCCGGCCCAGAAGGGCACCGCCCTCCACCTGGTCATGCAGTACATCGACTTTGAGCGGGCGGGCACGGAGGAGCAGGTGAAGGCGGAGATTGCCCGCCTGGTGGCAGGGGCTTACATCACCCCCGAGCAGGGAGAGGCGGTGGACCCGGCCAAAATCGCCGCCTTCTTCCGCTCCCCCCTGGGCCGGGAGCTGATGGACTCCGTGTCCCTGCGGCGGGAGTTCAAGTTCTCCATTCTGGTGCCCGCCGCCGACTACTGCCCCGGCGCCGGGGAAGGGGAGCAGGTACTGCTCCAGGGCGTGGTGGACTGCTGCTTTGAGACCTTGGAGGGCATCACGGTGGTGGACTTCAAGACCGACCGGGTAAGCCGCCGCACCGTGGGGGAGCGGGCGGAGGCGTACCGCCCCCAGCTGGAGGCGTACAGCCGGGCCCTGGAGGAGATGACCGGCAGGCCGGTGGTCCGCCGGGCCCTGTGGTTCTTCGCCCTGGACCAGGCGGTGGAGGTCTGACCGGGCCGCCTCCGCCCGCGGGAAAAAAGAAATGATAAATTTGAAAAAAATAGTTGCATTTTCGCCGGAAGAGTGCTATGATATCAAATGCGTTGTGAGGACGTGTGTGTCCTTGCGCCCATATCCTCCGAAGAGAAAGAGGTGAACCAGCATGAAGGAAGGCATCCATCCCAACTATCAGCAGACTACCATTAAGTGCGCCTGCGGCAACGTGATTGAGACCGGCTCCACGAAGCAGGACATCCGCGTCGAAGTCTGCTCCAAGTGCCACCCCTTTTTCACCGGCAAGCAGAAGATGGTGGATACTGGCGGACGTGTCAGCCGCTTCAACAAGAAGTTCGGCCTGGACAAGTAAGCTGGATTTGGTCAAAGAGCCCGTACCGGTACCGGTACGGGCTTTTTTGTATTCCATGTATTCCATGCCGGCAGCGGTAGAAAGCGGGCGCGGCTATGCATAGAATAAAAGCGCATGATAATAACAGGAGGGAACCACATGTTTAAGAAGATTGACCCGAAGGCCCTGGATAAGAACGTGTTCTCCATGGTGGGAGACCAGTGGATGCTCATCACCGCCGGCACGCCGGAGCGCTGCAACACCATGACCGCCAGCTGGGGCGGCCTGGGGATTCTCTGGAACAAGTGCGTGGCCACCTGCTATATCCGGCCCCAGCGGTACACCAAGGAGTTTGTGGACCGAGAGGAGTACTTCACCCTGGCCTTTTTCGGCGAGGAGCACCGCAAGGCTCTGGCCCTGTGCGGCAGCAAGAGCGGCCGGGAGGTGGACAAGGCGGCCGAGTGCGGCTTCACCGTGGCCGCCGGCGCGGGGAACGCCCCCTACTTTGAGCAGGCGGAGCTGGTACTGGTGTGCCGGAAGCTGTTCCGCCAGACCATGGACGAGGGCTGCTTCCTGGACAAGAGCCTGATTGAGAAGCACTACCCCGGCGGGGACTTCCACGTCACCTATGTGGGTGAGATCGTGGAGTGCCTGGTGCGGGAATAAGAAAAAACGCCGGACTGACGTTCCGGCGGCGGAGGTTCTATGACGGAACATACCACAGAGGAAAAACGGAACCGGGCGGTGCTGGTGGGCCTCAACGCAGCCTGCCTGAGCCGGACGGAGAACGCCGACGAGGAGTCCATGGCGGAGCTGTCCGCCCTGCTTGAGACAGCGGGCGGCGAGTGCGTGGGCGAGGTGCTCCAGAACAAGGACGCCCCCGACCCCCGCACCTTCATCGGCGAGGGCAAGGTGCGGGAGGTCAGGGAGCTGGTACAGAACATGGGGGCGGACATGGTGGTCTTTGACAACGCCCTGTCCCCCTCCCAGCAGCGGGCCCTGACCGACGACCTGGGCGTGTCGGTGCTGGACCGGTCCGCCCTGATTCTGGACATCTTCGCCCAGCGGGCCCGGACCAAGGAGGGCCGCCTCCAGGTGGAGCTGGCCCAGTACAAGTACCTGCTGCCCCGTCTGCTGGGCATGTGGACCCACCTGGAGCGGCAGGAGGGCGCCATCGGCACCCGCGGCCCCGGCGAGACCCAGCTGGAGACCGACCGGCGGCACATCCGCAAGAAGATCGCCAAGCTGGAGGAGGACCTGGAGCAGGTGCGCCGGGTGCGGGCCACCCAGCGGGAGCGGAGAATCAAGAACGAGGTGCCGGTGGTGGCCATCGTGGGCTACACCAACGCGGGCAAGTCCACCCTGCTCAACAAGCTGACCGGCGCGGACATCCCGGCCAACAACCGCCTGTTCGACACCCTGGACACCACCACCCGCACCCTGGAGATTTCGGACACCTGCAAGGTTCTTATCTCGGACACGGTGGGGTTTATCTCCAAGCTGCCCCACCACCTGGTGGAGGCCTTCAAGGCCACTCTGGAGGAGCTGAGCTTTGCCGACCTGCTGCTCCACGTCATCGACGCATCCAACCCGGAGTGGCGGGAGCAGGCGGCGGTGGTGGAGAAGCTGATTGTGGAGCTGGGCGCCGCCCAGACGCCCCGCATCGATGTATTCAACAAGTCCGACCTGTACGTGGGGGACATTGTGCCCCACGGGGAGGACATTGTGTCCATCTCCGCCAAGACCGGCGCGGGGCTGGATGAGCTGCTGAAAAAGATTGGCGGCCGGCTGGACACCGGCGCCTACCGGGTGGTGCTGCGCATCCCCTACGACCAGGGGGGCGTGGTGGACATGCTCCACCGGGAGGCCAGGGTGGAGCGGGTGGACTACGGCGAGGCCATCGAGGTGGAGGCGGTGTGCACCCCCATCCAGCTGGGCCGGCTGAAGGACTTCATCGTCTCCGGCTGGACGCCGCCCAAGGAGTTCTGGGAGGACTGAGCGCATGGAAGCGGGAAAGGGTGTGCTGTACCTGCGGGGTGTGGAGAAGCGCCCTGTGGAGGGGGAAGCGGAGGACTACGCCTTCCGTATCCCGGCCATCGCCCGGCTGAAGCGGCTGGAGTTCCGCCGCCCCGTCACCTTTTTTGTGGGGGAGAACGGCAGCGGCAAGTCCACCCTGCTGGAGGCCATCGCCGTGGCCTGGGGCTTCAACCCGGAGGGCGGCTCACGCAACTTCCGCTTTGCCAGCCGGGACACCCACTCGGGCCTGTACAGGGCTTTGCGGCTGGTCCGCAGCCCGGAAATCCCGGAGGACGGGTATTTTCTCCGGGCGGAGAGCCTGTACAACATGGCCAGCTATGTGGACGAGATGGAGGACGACCCCCTGACGCCAAGCTACCTGCAGTATGTGGGCGGGAAATCCCTCCACGGCCAGTCCCACGGAGAGAGCCTGCTGGCCCTGGCCAAGAACCGCTTCTGGGGCAGGGGGCTCTACCTGCTGGACGAGCCGGAGTCCGCCCTGTCCCCCATGCGGCAGCTCTCCTTCCTGGCGCTGATGCACGACCTGGTGTCCCGGGGCGGCCAGCTGATTGTCGCCACCCATTCCCCCATCCTGATGGCCTATCCCCAGGCGGACATCCTGCGGTTTGACGGCCCGGGCGGGGTGGAGCGGGTGGACTACCGGGACACGGAGCACTACCGGATTACCAGAGAATTTCTCAGTGCGCCGGAGCGGATGCTCTCCGTCCTCCTGGCGCCGGAAGAGGAGGAGACATGAGACAGCTTGAGACGAAGCGGCTGATCCTGCGGCCCTGGGAGGACGGCGACGCGCCGGTGCTCTACCGGTGGGCGTCCGACCCGGAGGTGGGTCCCCGGGCGGGATGGCCGCCCCATACCAGCCAGGCCAACAGCCTGGAGATCATTCACGGTGCCCTGGGTCTGCCCGAGACCTACGCCATGGTCCTGAAGGAGACGGGGGAGCCGGTGGGCAGCATCGGGCTTTTCACCCCAGACGTGCCCTGCCCGGACCTGCCGGTGCCTGAGGGTATGGCCCAGATGGAGCTGGGGTACTGGGTGGCCCGGCCCTATTGGGGCCGGGGACTGGCCCCCGAGGCGTCCGCCGCCCTGCTGGACCGGGGGTTCGGCGTGCTGAACTGCGCCGTGATCCAGTGCTGTCATTTTGACTTCAACCAGCAGTCCAAGCGGGTCATTGAGAAGCTGGGCTTCACCTGCTTCGCGACGGAGGACGCTGCCGACGGGGCAGGGAATCCCTGCACCCACATCCGTTACGCCCTGAGCAGGGAGCGCTGGGAAAAGAGACACCTGGAAGGACGGCGATAACGGAGTACTGCTGGAGCGGATGCCAGATATTCTGCTGGCGCCGGATGGAGAGGAGACATCGGAATGAGACAGCTTGAGACCCGGCGGCTGATTCTGCGGCCCTTCCGGGACAGCGATGCGGCGGATTTGTTCGACTACGCCAGGGACCCCCGGGTGGGCCCGGCGGCGGGCTGGAAGCCCCACGAGAGCGTGGAGGAGAGCCGGGAGATCATCCGCACCGTATTTTCCGAGCCGGAGACCTTTGCCGTGGTGCACCGGCAGGACGGCCGGGTCATCGGCTCAGCCGGGTTTACCGGCCGGCACCGGCAGGAGGCCGGCGGCCCGGACAACGAGATTGGCTACTCCCTGGATCCGACCTATTGGGGGCGGGGACTCATCCCCGAGGCGGTGGAGGAGCTGCTGCGATACGGGTTTGAGGACCTGGGGCTCCACACCATCTGGTGCGACCACTATGACGGCAATTACAAGTCCAAGCGGGTCATCCGGAAGTGCGGCTTTACCTTCCGCTTCCTGCGGATGCAGCAGCTGGAGGCCTTTGACTATGCGCCCCGCCTGGTGCTGTGCTACGCCATGACCCGCAGGGACTGGGAGAAGCGAAAAAGTGAGGGACGGTCATGACGGAATATTATATCCCCACGGAAGCTGCCGAGGCGGAGCTGGTGGAGAAGCGGTCCCGGTTTATCGGCCAGGTCAGGCCGGTGGAGACCGAGGAAGAGGCCCGGGCCTTTGTGGAGCAGGTGAAAAAGAAGCACTATGACGCCCGGCACAACTGCTGGTGCTACCGCCTGCGGGACGGGGGCGTGGAGCGGTACTCCGACGACGGCGAGCCCCAGGGCACGGCGGGGCAGCCCATGCTCAACGTGTTCCAGCGGGAAGAGGTCACCAATGTGGTGTGCGTGGTGACCCGGTACTTCGGCGGCGTGCTGCTGGGGGCCGGGGGCCTGGTGCGGGCCTACACCCAGAGCGCCAAGGACGCCCTGGACGCGGCGGGCGTCTCCGTGGTGCGCCGGTGGGTGGAGGCGGCGGTGCCCTGCCCCTACTCCTTCTTCGACCGGGTGAAGCTGGAGGTGGAGGCCCACGGGGGCGTATTGGGAGAGACCGAGTACGCCGCCGACGTGACTGTCCACGCCCTGCTGCCCGAGGGGCAGGTGGAGGTATTTTCCGCCCGCATGACCGAGCTCACCGCCGGCGGCACGGAGGTGCAGATTCTGGGCGAGGCCTTCAAGGCGGTGCCAGTGGCCCGATAACAGGACATACTGGGGCTTGCCCCGCCGCCCTCCGGCAGGACAGGCCCCGGATTCTGTCCGGCAGAAGCGCCTTGGGAGGAAGAAAAATTTTTTTGTTTTTTTGAAGGGTTTTTCAAAAGAACGGCGTATACAGTATACAGGCAGAATTCATCGGCGGATGAAGGAGGCGGCGGCGATGACGGTAAGAGAGCAGACCGAAGCCATGGAGCGTCAGTTCCTCTCGCCCCACGCCTGTCTGGCGGCGGAGTCCAGAGGACGGGCCCGGCCCGCTGCGGAGTGCCCGGTGCGCACCTGCTTCCAGCGGGACATGGACCGGATTGTCCACTCCAAGGCCTTCCGGCGCCTGATGCACAAGACGCAGGTCTTTCTCCAGCCCGAGGGGGACCACTACCGCACCCGCATGACCCACACCATCGAGGTGGCCCGGATTGCCCGGACCATCGCCAGGGGCCTGCGGCTCAACGAGGATCTGACCGAGGCGGCGGCCTTTGGACACGACCTGGGGCACACCCCTTTCGGCCACGCCGGGGAGCGGGCCCTCAACGAGCTGATGCCCGGCGGCTTCCGGCACAACGTCCAGTCCCTCCGGGTGGTGGACGTGCTGGAGAAGGAGGGCGAGGGGCTCAACCTGACCTGGGAGGTGCGGCGGGCCATCCTCTGCCACACCGGAGCCGACCGGGCCGAGACCCTGGAGGGGCGGATCGTCCGCCTGGCCGACAAGATCGCCTACATCAACCACGACATTGACGACGCCATGCGGGGACAGATCATCTTTCCCACCGACATCCCCATCGCCATCTCCCAGGTGCTGGGCTTCACCCATTCCGAACGCATCAACACCCTGACCACCGATGTGATTGTCCAGAGCGGGGGGAAGGACGATATTGTCCAGTCCCCCGCCTGCCGGGACGCCATGGCGGAGCTGCGGGCCTTCATGTTTGAATCCGTGTACACCAACCCCCGGGCCAAGGGGGAGGAGACCAAGGCCCAGGATATGCTCCGGCGGCTCTTTGAGCACTATGTCCGGGAGCCGGACGAGCTGCCGGCGGAGTACCAGGATATCCGGGTGCGTGAGGGTGTGGAGCGGGCCGCCTGCGACTATATCTCGGGCATGACCGACAAGTACGCGGTGGAGAAGTTCGGGGAACTGTTTATCCCGGCGGCCTGGAGCGTGAAATAGGGCAGATTCCGTATGGCTTCGTAAAACTCTGGCAATCATAGGGGAAAGGAGGGCTACCGTGCCGATTCCGGAACAATTTATAGACGAGCTGGTGGCCCGGAGCGAGATCTCCGACGTGGTGTCCTCCTATGTGACCCTGACCAAAAAGGGAAGCAACCTGTGGGGGCTGTGCCCCTTTCACAACGAGAAGACCCCCTCCTTTTCCGTCAACCAGGACAAGCAGATCTACCACTGCTTCGGCTGCGGCAAAGGCGGCGGGGTTATCTCCTTCATTATGGAGATTGAGAACCTGTCCTTTCCTGACGCGGTGCGGTTCCTGGCCAAGCGGGCGGGGCTGGAGGTGCCCGACACCGGCAGCGACGATGCCGGGCGGAAAAAGCGCGCCCGGGCTCTGGCGGCCAACAGGGATGCCGCCCGGTTCTACCACGACTATCTGAAGGGTCCCGGCGGCCAGCGGGTGCGGGAGTACATCGCCCAGCGGCAGATCTCCCCCCGGACGGCCACCCGCTTCGGTCTGGGCGCCGCCCCCGACCAGTGGGACGCCCTCACCAAAGCCCTCACCGCCAAGGGGTACAGCAAGATGGAGCTCATCGACGCGGGCCTGGCGGTGGCGGGCAAGAACGGCGGCATTTATGACAAATTCCGCGCCCGGCTCATGCTCCCCGTCATCGACGTGCGGGGGGACGTGGCCGGCTTCACAAGCCGCATCCTGCCGGGGGAGGAGGGGGCCAAGTACCTCAACACCCCGGAGACCGTGGTGTTCAAGAAGGGGCGGCTCATCTACGCCCTCAACTTCGCCAAGAACACCAGGCGGCCCAACCTGATTCTGGTGGAGGGCAACATCGACGTCATCACCCTCCATCAGGCCGGGTTTGACAACGTGGTGGCCACCATGGGCACCGCCCTCACCGAGGAGCACGCCCGCATCCTGGCCCGGTACACCAGGGAGCTGGTGCTCTGCTACGACAATGACCCGGCGGGCAAACAGTCCACCGACCGGGTGCTGGGCATCCTGAAGAATGCGGATCTGAACGTCCGGGTGCTCCAGCTGCCCAACGCCTACGACAGCGAGGGCAACCCCCTCAAGCAGGACCCGGACGACTTTGTCAAGCGCTTCGGCCCCGCCGCCTTTGAGAAGTGCCTGAGCGGCAGCGCCGGACAGAACGACTACCGGCTGGAGTCCCTGCTCCAGAAGCACAGCCTGGCCGACGAGGAGGGGCGCATGGCCTTCCTCCGGGAGGCGGTGGAGACGGTGGCGTCCCTGCAGAGCCCTATCGAGCGGGAGATCTACGGCAACAAGGCCGCCGCCGCCGGGGGCATTTCGGCCGCCGCCTTCGCCCAGGAGGTGGAGCGGTACCGCAAGAACCGGACCTGGCAGGCCAAGAAGAAGCAGACCAGAAAGGACCTGACCCCCGCCGCCCAGCTCCAGCCCAGGGAGCGGGAGCTGCGGTATGAGAACATCCGCTCCGCCCGGGCGGAGGAGGGGGTGCTCCGGCTCATGCTGCTGGAGCCGGGACTATTTCAGAGCGCGGGCGCCCTGGAGCCGGAGCAGTTCTCCTCGCCCCTGCTGGGCCGGGTGTACGGCATGCTGCGCACGCGCTGGCAGGAGGGGAGAAGCACCCAGCTGCCCGCCCTGACCGGGGAATTGACCGCCGAGGAGATGAGCCATCTGGTGTATGTACTGGACCAGCCCGAATCCCTGGCCCACAGCCAGAAGGCCCTGGCGGATTACATAGAGATTATCGCCACCGAGTACGCCAAGCGGTCCGGCGGGGCCCAGGCCGACCCCCTTATGGCCGCCCGGGAAAAATTCCGGGAGAAAAAGGCGTACAACGGACAGAATACCTGAGTTACAGAAAGAAAAAGCATATGGAGGATGACCGCACATGAGCGAGAAAAAGAAGACAGACGCCAGGAGCGCTGCGGCGGAAGCCAAGTCCACCCTCTCCAGCGTGGAAAAGATAGAGCAGGTTAAGAATGAGATCATGAAGATCGTGGAGGGCGTCCAGGGTTCCGAGAAGCTGACCGAGCTTGTGGAGCGGGCCAAGAAAAAAGGCAGCCTCACCGCCAGCGAGCTGATGGACGTGCTGGAGAACATGGACCTGGAGTCCGAGCAGATGGACAAGATCTATGATGTGCTGGAGAACCAGGGCATCGAGACCGTCAGCGAGGACTATCTCCCCGAGCTGGACGCCGATATTGTGCCCCCCATGGAGGAGCTGGAGGAGATCCCCGAGGAGGAGATCGTGGATCCCAACACCCTGGTGGACTCCTTCGGCATCGACGACCCGGTGCGCATGTACCTGAAGGAGATCGGCAAGGTCAACCTCCTGAGCCCTGATGAAGAGGTCCAGCTGGCCCAGGATATGGGCGCGGGGGACGCGGCCAAGGCCCGTCTGGCTGAGATTGAGGCGGCGGAGAAGAAGGGAGAGCCCATTGTCCTCACTCCCGAGGAGGAGAAGGCCCTGAAGAAGGACATCAAGCGGGGCGAGGCGGCCAAGCAGCGCCTGGCTGAGGCCAACCTCCGCCTGGTGGTGTCCATCGCCAAGCGGTATGTGGGCCGGGGCATGCTGTTCCTGGACCTGATCCAGGAGGGCAACCTGGGCCTCATCAAGGCCGTGGAGAAGTTCGACTACACCAAGGGCTACAAGTTCTCCACCTACGCCACCTGGTGGATCCGCCAGGCCATCACCCGGGCCATCGCGGACCAGGCCCGCACCATCCGGATTCCCGTCCACATGGTGGAGACCATCAACAAGGTCATCCGCGTCTCCCGCCAGCTGCTCCAGGAGCTGGGCCACGACCCCAGCCCCGAGGAGATTGCCGAGGAGATGAATATGCCCGTGGACAAGGTGCGGGAGATCCTGAAGATTGCCCAGGAGCCCGTCAGCCTGGAGACCCCCATCGGCGAGGAGGAGGACTCCCACCTGGGTGACTTCATCCCCGACGAGGACGCCTCCGAGCCCTCCGAGGCCGCCAGCTTCACCCTGCTCAAGGAGCAGCTGGTGGACGTGCTGGGCACCCTGACCCCCAGGGAAGAGAAGGTGCTCAAGCTGCGCTTCGGCATTGAGGACGGCCGCACCCGCACCCTGGAAGAGGTGGGCAAGGAGTTTAACGTGACCCGTGAGCGCATCCGCCAGATTGAGGCCAAGGCCCTCCGAAAGCTGCGGCATCCTTCCAGAAGTAAGAAACTGAAGGACTTTCTGAACTGAGCGGATACGGAACCTGCCGCTGAAAGCATAACCCCCGGCGCACCAGAGTGAACCGGACCAGTAAAAACGGACAGCAGACAAAATCCCCTCTGATGATGTAGGAAAATAGGAAACGGAGGTTATGCTATGATGTCTCTCTGTGCCGCAGTGGTGATCTTTGGCGTGGCCCTGCTGGCTTTCCTCCTACACAAGGGTCAGAAGATCAAGAGGTGGATTTCCGCCGCCTGCATGGCCGCCTGCGCGGTTTATCTGGCGTGGTACTTTCTCCCCTTCTCCGTTCCCCTCGACCCCCAGCGCACCTCCGTACTCCTCCAGTTCACGCAGGGAGAGCCGCTGAACCTCACCCAGGAAGAGCGGGAGGAGGTGCTCCGCCTGTGTGGGGAGCTCACCTACTTTCGCCGGCCGGGGCGGGTGGTCCTGCGCACCGGCGGCACAGAGGCGGCCTATCTCATCCTCCTCCAGAGCGGGGACGGCGGCTCCGGCGAGAGCCTCCACCTGACCCTGGCCCTCTCCCCGGAGGGCTTTGCCGGGGAGGACGGCCTCTATGGGGTCAACCAGAATCTGGACGGGGTGAGAGGACAGGAGCCCCTGGTGGAATACATCAAAGAGCTGGCGGACAAGTACGAAATCCCCCTGGCGGAGTGACAGACGGCGGGGCGGCAGAGAAGAGGAGGAACCAGTCATGCGGTTTGTCAAGGTAATGGACTATAACACCAGGATACGCACATTGCTGAACATCGATGCCATCAGCGCCATCCAGGAGGCCCCGGGGGGCTATTATACCATCATCACCAGCGCCAACACCCCGCTGCTCCTCGACAGGAACGACGGAAAACAGGTCCTGGACATGCTGGGCCTCTCGCTTTAAGGGCGCCGCCAGAAAAAAGACGCCGCCCCGGCTCTCAACAGAGCCGGGGCGGTTTATCTTTGGGTGCCTGGTCTGGTGCCGGGCCCATCCGTCTGTACGGCGCTCAGGGCATCCCGTCCAGGGCGTAATATTTTTTCACATGGGTGATAAAGGCCCTGACGTGCTCGGTGAGCGCGTAGTTCCGCTTCATTACAAAGTAGAGGTACCGCTGTGAGACGTGCTCCGGCAGATCAAAGAGGAGCACCCGCTTTTCCTGCACAAAGTTGAGGGCGGCCCGCTCGGAGATGATGGACACGCCAAGCCCGCCGGCCACCAGGTTTTTGATGGACTCCTGGTCGTTGATGCGGGCGGTGACCTTCAGCTGCTCCTCGGCAATCCCCATGCTGTCCAGAAAATACTCGGCGCTCTTTTTGCTGCCGCTGCCCTGCTCCCGGAGGATGATGGGCTCCTGAAGCAATCGCTGCAGGGGGGCGTCCTGCTCCTTCAGCGACAGAAAGTGGGGGTTGACGGGGGTGATCAGCACCATCCGATCCCGGTAGAAGGGGATGCAGGTCAGGTCCTCGTGGTCGTACTTCATGCCAATCATGCCCAGGTCAAAGCTGCCGTTGAGGATGCCCTCCACCACCCCCCGGCTGTCGCTCTGGTGGATGGTGAAGTAGGCCTCCGGGTGTGCCTTCCCGTAGGCGGGGAGAATTTCAGGCAGGATGTAGGCCGAGGGGATGGTGGAGGCTCCCAGCTGGATGATGCTGCTCTCATTGGAGGACCAGCGCCGGATCAGGTTGTCCCGCAGGCTGAGGATATTGCAGGCGCACTCATAGAGCTCCTGGCCCCGGGGGGTCACGTCCACGCTCCGTTTGGTGCGGACGATGAGGCAGGTGCCCAGCTCCTCCTCCAGGTTGCGGATGTGGGTGCTGATGGTGGGCTGGGAGAGGTAGAGCCGTTCGGCTGCCTTGGTGAAGCTGCGGTACCGCACAACCGCCGTAAAGGACTGGAGCTGCTTCATGTCCATCAGCGGGCATCCTCCTTCAAAATGGCCTCCAGGGCCTCCAGGGCCCGGTCCACCTGATCCTCTGTGTTCCACCAGCCGAAGGAGAACCGGATGGTCCCGGCGGGGAAGGTGCCCAGAGTCTTGTGGGCGGAGGGGGCGCAGTGGAGCCCCACCCGGGTCATGATGCCCCAGGCGCTGTCCAGCTCGTAGGCCACCCCGGCCATGTCCCGCCCCGGCGTCTCAATGGACACCACGCCGGTGCGGCCCTCCGTCCCCGGCAGGCCCACTGCCCGGATGGAGCGGCCCTGTTCCCGCAGGGTGTTGACGCCGACAAGGAACCGGGCGGTAAGGCCCAGCTCGTGGGCGCGGATGGCGTCCATCCCTGTCTCCTCCAGCCAGAGCAGGGCGGCGTGAAGGCCGATGATACCGGGCAGGTTGGGCGTGCCAGGCTCGAAGCGGTCGGGCATGAAGTCGGGCACCTCCTCGGTGTGGCTGATGCTGCCGGTGCCGCCCGAGAGCAGGGGGGTGATCTGTTCCGTCAGCTCCGGGTTGAGTAGGAAGCCGCCCACCCCCTGGGGGCCCAGCAGGCCCTTGTGGCCGGTGAAGGCCAGGGCGTCGATGCCCATCTCCGCCATGGAAATGGGGTACACGCCGCCGGTCTGGGCACAGTCCACAAAGAACCGCAGGCCGTGGGCCTTGCAGAAGGCACCCACCTCCCTGATGGGGAGCAGGGTGCCGCAGACGTTGCTGCCGTGGGTCATCACCACGGCCTTTGTGTTGGGCCGCAGGGCGCTTTCCAGAATAGCCAGGTCCAGGGTCCCGTCCGGATTACAGGCCGCCCGGGTGAAGGACACGCCCTGCTGTTCCAGCTGCACCAGGGGGCGCATCACCGCGTTGTGCTCCATGGAGGAGGTGATGACGTGGTCCCCAGGCCTGAGGAAGCCCTTGAGGAGCACGTTCAGGCTCTCGGTGATGTTCCGGGTGAACACCACGTTTTTGCACGCCGGGCCGTCAAAGAGCCTGGAAATCCGCTCCCGGGTGTCGTAGACCAGCTCCTCCACGCCGTAGGCCCGCTCATAGCAGCCCCGGTTGACGTTGCTGCCCACCCGGGTCATATAGTCGTACATGGCGTCGGGCACTGCCCGGGGCTTGGGGAAGGTGGTGCTGGCGTTGTCAAAATAGATGGTATCCATTCCATCCGCTCCAATTCATGCACAGTCCGTTCCACCGGACGCCCGTTTCCGCCCAAAAGGACGGAACTTCGACCGGAACGGAGCGTGAGATTTTCCACCATTCTACCATATACTTATCAAAATATCAAATAACAACTTTCGAATCATTAATAATTAATATTGGAAGTTTCCACCTGTGTCCACTATACTGAACTTATACCCGACAAATTTAAGGAGTGTGTGTGTATGGGTTTGAAGAAGGAAAAAACGGAAATTTTGGCGGCAGGCCTGGGGATAGGCGTCATCGCCGCGCTGCTGGTGCTCTTCGGCAATCCGGTGAACATGGGCTTCTGCATCGCCTGCTTCCTGCGGGACACCGCCGGCGCCCTGGGCCTCCACTCGGCGGCCAACGTGCAGTATATCCGGCCTGAGATCATCGGCCTGGTGCTGGGCAGCTTCCTGCTGGCCACCTTCCGCAAGGAGTTTTCCCCCAAGGGCGGCAGCGCCCCGCTGACCCGCTTTGTGCTGGGCTTCTTTGTCATGATCGGCTGCCTGATGTTCCTGGGCTGTCCCTTCCGCATGATTCTGCGCCTGGCCGGCGGCGACCTGAACGCTCTGCTGGGCCTTGTGGGCTTTGTGTGCGGCATCCTGCTGGGCGTGTTCTTCCTCACCAGGGGCTACTCCCTGAAGCGGACCTATCAGCTGCCCGCTCTGGAGGGCCGTCTGCTGCCCATCATCCAGGTGGTGCTGCTGGTGCTGCTGGTTGCGGCCCCTGTGTTCATCCACTTCACGGAGGCGGGCGGCGGCCCCGGCGCCCAGCACGCCCCCATCATCATCAGCCTGGCCGCCGGCCTTATCGTGGGCGCCGTGGCCCAGAAGACCCGCCTGTGCATGGTGGGCGGCATCCGGGATGTGGTGCTCTTCCGGGAGTGGAAGCTGCTCATCGGCTTTGTGGCCATCTTTGCCAGCGCCCTGGTGTGCAACCTGATCCTCACCGCCGCCACTGACGGCACCTACTTCAACCTGGGCTTTGCCGGCCAGCCCGTGGCCCATACCGACGGTCTGTGGAACGCCCTGGGCATGCTGCTCACCGGCTTTGGCTGCGTGCTGCTGGGCGGCTGCCCCCTGCGCCAGCTGGTGCTCTCCGGCGAGGGCAACACGGACAGCGCCATCGCCGTCCTGGGCCTGGTGGCGGGCGCCGCCTTTGCCCACAACTTCGGCCTGGCCTCCAGCGGCGAGGGTCCCACCGCCAACGGCAAGATTGCCGTCATCATCGGCATCGTGGTGGTGGCGCTCATCGCCTGCTTCAACACCTTCCGCAAGGAAAACGCAAAAGCGTAAGAGAGGAGAATGTACCATGAAACTGCTGGACGCGAGAGGGCTCTCCTGCCCTGAGCCCGTGATGATGATCCGCAAGGCCATGGCTACCGGCGAAAACACCTACCAGATTGTGGTGGACAACCCCACCGCCCGGGAGAACGTGACCCGCTACGCCGTGCACCAGGGCTACAATGTGTCGGTGGAGGAGAAGGACGGCGAGTTCACCCTGTCCATCACCAAGTGACATGACCTACATCGCTACGTTTTACTCCCACTTTGGAGCCATGCACTTCAAAAAGCAGTGCGAGGCCCGGGGAATGGCCGCCAAAATCATGCCTGTGCCCCGGGACCTGAGCAGCAGCTGCGGCACCTGCGTGCGCTACGAGGGGGACCGCCCCTGCCCGTCGGACGCCTGGAGCGACGAGGTGGAGCAGGCGGTGGAGGTCACCGCCCAGGGGTACCGGACCGTGTACCGGGCGGAGAACAGCTGAACCGGAAGAGGCCGGAGCGCCATATTGGCGCTCCGGCCTTTCAGCGTGTCGAGGAATCTCGACACGCTTCTCAAAAATGCTTGCATTTTTGAGAGGAGGCTACAGCCCGCTGCAGCGCACTCGCTTTGCGCGCACGTTTGCGGGCTGAGAAGTGTTTTTCCCGAGGCGCATGTCCCCGGGAAAAACAGATTTGGGCCTTATTTCGCCGCCTGCGGGCGGCGAAACTCTGCCGAGGGCCCTTTGCCCGCAGAAACGCTCTGAACGCTTGCACAGCCTTTGACAGATTTGACAAACTGGGAGACCGGAGCGCGGTATTGCGCTCCGGCCTCTGTTTTTGTCCTGCGGGGTGGACGAGCGGGAGAAATCCCGCTATAATGTTGCCTGCCCAAACAGAAGACTTTCAGCGGACAGGAGAACGATATGAGATGTTATTTCGCCCCTATGGAGGGCATCACGGGATATATTTTCCGCAACTGCCACAGCCGGTTTTTTCCCGGCGTGGACCGGTACTACATGCCCTTTCTCTCCCCCCGGCAGGACCACAATTTCACCCGCCGGGAGCTGGAGGACATCCTCCCCGAGCACAACGAGGGCGTCCACGCCGTGCCTCAGCTGCTGACAAAGCAGCCGGAGGACTTCCTCTGGGCGGCGGGGGAGCTGGCGGCCATGGGCTACCGGGAGGTGAACCTGAACCTGGGCTGTCCCTCGGGGACGGTGACGGCCAAGGGCAAGGGTTCCGGTCTGCTGGCCCGGCGGGAGGAGCTGGAGCGGCTGCTGGACGGCATCTTCGCCGCCGCGCCCATGGCCGTCTCCGTCAAGACCCGGCTGGGCATGCACGACCCGGAGGAGTTCGGCCCCCTGCTGGAGCTGTATAACCGCTACCCCATCGCGGAGCTGACCGTCCACCCCCGCATCCGGGGCGACTTCTACAAGAAACCGGTGCGGCCGGAGTACTTTGACCTGGCGGTCCGCATGAGCCGGGCGCCCCTGTGCTATAACGGGGACGTGGTCACACCGGGGGATTGGGAGAAAATATCGGCGCGCTGGCCGGAGGTGGAGGCGGTGATGATAGGCCGGGGCTTGGTGGCCGATCCGTCTCTGGCGGGGCGGCTGAAGGGGGAGCGGCCCGCCGGGCTGGATACCCTGCGGGCCTTCCACCACGAGCTGTACGAGACCTACGCCCAGGTATTTGGAAGCAGGAGAAACGCCATGCTGCGGATGAAGGAGGCGTGGACCTACCTCATCCACCTCTTCGGCGACAGTGAAAAGCTGGAGCGGCGCATCCGAAAGGCGGCGGACACCGGGGAGTTCGAGTCGGCGGTGGACGAGGTGTTCCGTACCCTGCCGCTGCTGGACGAGCCGGCAGGGGAGTGGTAAAGAAGTCAAAAAATGCAGGCATTTTTTGAGAAGAGGCGCCCCTTGCGCGACGCCTCTCCACTTAATACGTCATATCTTCCTACATAGGCGCCTTTTTGCGCTGTCCGCACAATTCGGGGCGGGTCACAACTGCGTACCCCGCTTTTTTCAGCGGACTTATTTCGCGTAGTAGCGGATGAGGCACTGGGTGCCCAGGTCGCCCAGGCCGGCCTCCTCCAGGCTGCGGCACTCGGAGAGCACCTGATTGAGCACAGGCAGATTCAGGCCGACGGCCTCGCTCTGCTCTGCCGACAGCTTCATGTCCTTGATGAAGTGCTTCATGATGAAGCCGGGGGCAAAATCGCCCGCCGCCATTTTGGGGCCCAGGCTCTGCATCTGGAAGGAGCCGGCCGCGCCGGCGGAGATGGCGGAGAGCAGGCTGTCCAGGTCCAGGCCGTTGGCTCTGGCGTAGGCGAGGGCCTCGCACACGCCGGACAGGGCCCCGGCGATGGCGATCTGGTTGGCCAGCTTGGCGTGCTGGCCCGCTCCGGCGGCGCCCATGTGGACGATAATTCTGCCCATGGCCTGGAAGAGGGGGAGGCAGGCGTCAAAGTCGGCCCGGTCGCCGCCCACCAGGATGGACAGAGTGCCCGCTTTTGCGCCGGTGTCGCCGCCGGTGACCGGCGCGTCCAGTGGCCGCAGGCCCCTGGCCTTGCCCGCCTCCCAGATGCGCCCGGCCAGGGCGGGGGAGCTGGTGGTCATGTCCACGATGAGGGCACCGGGGCGGGCACTGGCGATGATTCCGCCGCCGCCAAAGTAGACCTCCTCCACGTCCCTGGGATAGCCCACGATGGAGAACACCGCCTCCGCGTCCCTGACGCACCCGGCCACTGTGTCCGCCCAGACGGCGCCCTCGGCGATGACGTCCTCGCATTTGGACTTGGTGCGGCTGTATATGGTGAGGGAATATCCGGCCTTCATCAGGTTGCGCACCATGGACTTACCCATGATGCCAACGCCGATAAACGCGATTTTGTTCATCTCAATCCGCTCCTTTCGCATTTATGACGCCTCTATGGTAAAACAGGGGCGTGGCGCTGTCAAGGAGGAACAGAAGGGGGGCGGGCGGCGGCGGAAAACATGGATTTTTCCACAAAACAGCGGCGGAACGATTGACGATGCGGAGATGCTCCGATATAATAATACTGTAACCAAAAGCGCCGCCATGCCAGGCGGTTTTTTTCATCTGCAAACGGGATTTTTTACGAAATTTTGGAGGTGTGTGGAATGAAAACTGTGATTACCATCGGCCGTGAATATGGCTCCGGCGGACGCCTTGTGGCGAAGAAGCTGTCCGAGGCGCTGGACATCCCCTTCTATGACAAGGAGGTCATCCAGGGCGTGGTGAAGAAGACCGGCTTTGCCGAGAACTTTGTCCGCGACGCCGAGCGCCGCCCCACCAACAGCTTTATTTACGACCTCTACTTCTCCGCCCAGTCTCTCTCCACCCAGGACCAGGTGTTTATCGCCCAGTCCGGCGTCATCAAGGACCTGGCGTCCAAGGGCGGCTGCGTCATCGTGGGCCGCTGCGCCGACTACATCCTGCGGGAGCACAAGGACCTGCTGCGGGTGTTCATTTATGCGCCCATGGAGGAGCGTATCCGCCGGGCCGTGGAGGAGTACGGCGACAATGAGAGCAATATGGAGAGCTTTGTAACCCGCAAGGACAAGCAGCGCGCCTCCTACTACAATTATTTTACCAGCGTCCGCTGGGGCGACCGGAAGAGTTATGACCTGTGCATCAACTCCGCCCTGGGCCTGGACACCGCCGTGGAGCTTATCCGCACGGCGGCGCTGGCCAGGGAGGGACAGGGAAAGTAATGTCAAACATTGTGCCCCAGGAGAACAAGATGGGCGTCATGCCCGTCAACCGGCTGCTGATTACCATGTCGGTGCCCATGATGCTGGCCATGCTGGTGCAGGCACTCTACAACGTGGTGGACAGCGTATTCGTCTCTCAGCTCAGCGAGGACGCCCTCAACGCGGTGTCCCTGGCCTTTCCAGTTCAGAACATTATGATTGCCCTGGCGGTGGGCACCGGCGTGGGCGTCAACGCCCTGCTGTCCAAGAGCCTGGGCGAACAGGACGCCGCCCGGGCCAACCGCACCGCCGAGCACGGGGTGCTCCTGGCCGCCATCACCTGCGCGGTGTTCATGGTGTGCGGTACCCTGCTGGCCCGTCCCTTCTATATGGTCCAGGTGCCCAACGAGCCCGTCATCGTGGAGTACGGCGCCCAGTACATGCAGATTTGCAGCCTCTTTTCCTGCGGCATCTTTATGGAGGTCATGTTTGAGCGGCTGCTCCAGTCCACCGGGCGGACGGTCTACACCATGTTTACCCAGGGCGTGGGCGCGGTGTTCAACATCATCTTCGATCCGCTGCTCATCTTCGGCATCGGTCCCTTCCCCCGGCTGGAGGTGGCCGGCGCCGCTGTGGCCACGGTCATGGGCCAGATTGTGGCGGCCGTCCTGGCCATTCTGTTCAACCATTTCCGCAACCACGACATTAAGCTCTCCCTCAAGGGCTTCCGCTTTGACGGCTGGATCGTCCGGCGGATTTACCTTGTGGGCGCACCCTCCATCATCATGAACGCCATTGGCTCCCTGATGGTGTTCGGCATGAATCAGATCCTCCTCACCTTCACCAAAACGGCCACCGCCGTGCTGGGCGTGTATTTCAAGGTGCAGAGCTTTGTGTTCATGCCCATCTACGGCCTGAACAACGGCATGGTACCCATCATCGCCTACAACTACGGCGCCCGCAAGAAGGACCGCCTGCTCAGGACCGTGAAGCTGGGGGTCCTGTACGCCGTGCTCATCATGATCGTCGGTCTGCTGGTTGTACAGACCGTTCCGGACAAGATCTTCCTCCTGTTCCAGGCCGACGAGAATATGCTGTCCATCGGCGTGCCCGCCCTGCGGATTATCAGCCTGAGCTTTGTCTTTGCGGGCTACTGCGTCGTGGCCTCCGCCACGTTCCAGGCTCTGGGCGAGGGGATCCAGAGCATGATCGTGTCCATTGTCCGCCAGCTGGTGGTGCTGCTGCCCGCCGCGTGGCTCCTGGCCAAGCTGGGTGATGTCAACCTGGTGTGGTACGCCTTCCCCATCGCGGAGCTTGCCTCCCTGACCCTGTGTACCGTATTCCTTGTGCGGACCTACCGGAAGCTGATCCGGCCTCTGGGAGAGCCCATAAGCAAATAAACGGACAGAAACACCGAACAGCCGCGGCCATGGGCCGCGGCTCAGGCTGTCGAAAAAGTCCCTGGACTTTTTCGACAGCCTTCAAAAATGCCGTTACTTTCGCGCCGCACAGCGGCGCAAAAGTCCTCGCTCCGCTCCCCCTCGCTCCGCTCCCCGGAAGCCTTACACAGCAAGGCTTCCGGGGCATTCGATTCCACGCGAGGCGGGCGGCTGCCCCCTCGCGCTCCCCCGCCCCGACACGGGCGGATTCTGCTCAACCGAGGTTTTTCGACAGTCTCAGCCGCGGCCATGGGCCGCGGCTGTTTTTAACGCTGAAATTGGAAAATTATAGAATTTTTAGGGAATTAGTGCACAATTACCTGCGGAAGCAGAGGGGGATATCCATGAAAAACGCTGGATATTTTGGGGAGAAGGGCATTGTCAAACGGGGGGGAAGTGTGTATACTAGACAGTACAAGCTGTAAATGAAAATGGGGAGGTACGCTCAGTGGAGAGTTTGTACAGCGTCCCGCTGGGGAAGCTTATCAGTGAATTTAACCTGGAGGTCATTCGGAGCGGCAAGGACTATGAGGCCCGGGCCATCCGCACCGAGGATGTAAACCGCCCCGGCCTCCAGCTCATCGGATTTTTTGACTATTTTGACCCAAAGCGGATTCAGATGATCGGGCGTGTGGAGACCACCTACCTTACCGGTCTGACCCCCGAGGCCCGCCGGGAGTGCTTTGACAGCCTGATGGCCCATGACATCCCCTGCCTCATCATCTCCCGGGGCATGGAGCCCTTCCCCGAGTGCATGGAGATGGCGGAGAAGTACGACCGCACCATTCTGCGCACCCAGGAGACCACCTCCACCTTCATGAGCGCCCTGATTGCCTATCTGCGCACCGAGCTCTCCCCCCGCATTACCCGCCACGGCGTGCTGGTGGAAATCTACGGCGAGGGCGTGCTGCTGCTGGGCGAGTCCGGCGTGGGCAAGAGCGAGACCGCCATCGAGCTGGTCAAGCGTGGCCACCGCCTGATTGCCGACGACGCGGTGGAGATTAAGCGAGCGGGTACCAAGCGCCTGGTTGGCACGGCTCCCGAACTCATCCGCCATTATATTGAGCTGCGGGGCATCGGCGTCATTGATGTGCGCCGCCTGTTCGGCATGTCCGCCATCAAGGAGGAGTCGGACATCGACCTGGTAATCAACCTGGAGCAGTGGAAGGACGGCGCCATGTACGACCGTCTGGGCCTGGAGAACCTGTACACCACCATCCTGGATGTGCAGATCCCCTCCCTCACTGTGCCGGTGAAGCCGGGCCGGAATCTGGCCGTTATCATCGAAGTGGCGGCCATGAACAACCGCCACAAGAAGATGGGCTACAACGCCGCACTGGAGTTCACCAAGCAGATCAACGAGCACTTCGACCAGGCCATGAGCCAACAGCTCAAGGGCTGACAGCCGGACAGAGAAACATCATGCAGCGGGCTGCGGAACAGAGGTTCCGTAGCCCGCCTTTCTGTTATTTTTTGGGAAAATTAGAGAGAAAAAGGATACTACAAATGTCATATTATATAAAAGCAGAATAAGAAAACTCGATAAAAATAGAAAAACACACAAAACAATTGAAACAGGAGAAAATGACAAAAATTTAACAACTCATTTCCAAAGTATTGCGTTTCCCGAAGAACTGTGCTTCAATGGGCATAGAGCAGTCCTGCGGGAGGGAAAGGAGCGCGGCATGTCGCTGGAAGAAATCCGGGAACAGAACAAGCGGCTGGTGGCGGAGACGGCGCTGGAGGTCTTTACCCGCCAGGGGGCGGGCAATACCACGGTGGCAGATATCTCCCGGGCCTGCGGCCTGACGGAGCGGTCCATCTACCGGTATTACAAGACCAAGGTGGACCTGATTCAGGCGGCGGTCTATCTCTACTACGACAAGATGACCCGGGAGGCGGACCGGCGGAGCCGGGAGATGTTCCGCCCGGGCATGACCGGGCTGGAGCAGATCCACCAGATGCTGCGGTTTTACTCCCACATGTATCTGGAGTATCCCGACCAGATCCGTTTCTGCGCCGACGCGGAGGTCATTCTCAGCCGGGCGGGCCGGGAGCGGGACGACGTGAACTGGCCGCCGGAGCAGTTTGAGCGGTCCAACAGCCCGCTGGTGCGGGCCATCCGCCAGGGGCTGGCCGACGGCAGCGTGTCCCCTAAGGTGGACGTGAAAAACCTCTATTACAACGCCTACGACTCCATTCTGGGCGTGATGCAGAAGATGAGCTGGAGCAGGCTTCAGGTGAGCCGGGAGGAGGCCGGGACCCGCATGGATCAGCTGTGCGACATCTTCACCGCGGCGTTCCGGGGAGATTTTTTGACATAAGGAGAAATTCAGGCGGGCTTTTGGGAGGAAAGCCGGACGCCGTTTTTTCAGGCCCATAAATGTCAGAGAGACTGACAGATTAGACGGAAGCAACACAGAGGCAAAGGAGGAACAGACAATGGGAAACGCAGTCATCACCGTCGCCGGGAAGGGAGGGGTGGGAAAGACATCCATCTCGGCGGCGATTGTGCGGCAGCTGGTGCGGGACCACCCGGACGCCCGGATTCTGGCCATTGACGCCGACCCGGCGGTGGGACTGGCCACGGCCCTGGCCGTACAGGTCAGCGAGACCATCGACGACATCCGCAAGGCCATCACCGCCTCCGGCGAGGAGGACAAGAGCAAAAAGACTGCCATCGAGCTGCTGGGGGAGTCCAAATTCCGCATCTTCGACGCCATGGTGGAGCAGGACGGCTTCGCCTTCCTGGCGGTGGGACGGCCTGAAGCGGCCGGGTGCTATTGCAGCATCAATTCCTACCTGAAGGCGGTCATCAGCATGGTGTCCGACGCCTTTGATTACGTGGTCATCGACGGGGAAGCGGGCATCGAGCAGGTCAACCGGCGGGTGATGGAGCGGGTGACCCACCTGATTCTGGTGACCGACCCCAGCAAGAAGGGCACCCAGGTCATTCAGACCATCAAGAAGGTGGCCGACGAGCTGGTGATGTACCAGGCCGTCGGCGCCATTGTCAACCGGCTTAACGATCCCCAGGTGGCCCGCTACGTGGACACAGGCGGCATCCCGGTGCTCGCCGAGATTCCAGACGATGGAAACCTGGCATTGTGCGACGTACAGGGGAGAAGCGTAATGGAGCTGCCGGACGACTCCAACCTGGTGCTGGGCGTGCAGCGGGCGCTGAAGGCCCTGGGCATCGCCTGACGCCGCCGGACGGAAGAGAGGTGCGATATGCGGGACCTAAAACATCTCTACTACTTTGAAAAGCTGCTGGACGACGCAAACAACGCTCTGGTGCGCCAGGCCAAGGCGGAGGGCCGCCTGGCCTTGGGGTACACCTGCTACCACATGCCCGAGGTGCTGCTCAACCTGGAGGGCTGCTTCTCGGTGCGGCTGCGCGCCCCCCGCACCGGGTCCATGGAGGTGGCCACCTACTACATGTCCAACGCCACCTGCGAGTAAGCTGATGAAGAAGGGCTACGCCCACTCGGTGGCCACCGACGACAAGCCCCGCTACCGGGCCATCGTCTGGAGTTGCCCCGCCCACTACTACTCCAACTTCACCTACTGGGCCCAGAACTGCTGGGGCATCAAGACCCTGGTGGATATGGAGTGCATGCTGGCCTACCACCACTACGACGAGCACGACAAGGAGAAGGTGCTGGAGGACATGGCACGGGGCTACGAGCGGATGACCATGCGCTCCCACTCCAACGGCGGCTACGAGCAGGGCCGGGAGGTCAAGGTGGTGGAGATGCTGCCCAACTTCATGGAGGGCGTGTGCACCGCTAACCGGGGCCACCTGCTGCACTACATGGAGAAGGCGGGGGTGGAACTGTACAACTGCGCCAAGGTCACATCCTTCGAGCCGGGCAAGGTCCACATCAGCCGCAACGTGTCCAAGGGCGCGCCCAACCCCTACAACACCTGGCAGCCCCTGCTGCCGGAGAACATCCCCAACCCCCTGGCCCCCAAGCTGGGCCCCGAGACCCGGGAGGTGACACTGGACGCGGACCTGGTGGTGCTGGCCATGGGCGGACGCCCCGACGATGCCGCCTACTTTGAGGCTCTGGCGGCCAACGCAGCCCCGGAGATTTATAACATCGGCGACAGCTTTGCCGGCGGCCGGGTGCTGGAGGCCAACCGGGCGGCCTTCCGTCTGGCGGCAAGGGTGTAAACAAAATCGTACGCAGCAAGAACAGTCCCTGTCCCGCGCACTGCGGGACAGGGACTGTTCTTGCTGAAAGGGGAAGAACCTGCGAAAGAAAGGGAGACTTACAAGAAAAAAGCCCTCGGCAGAGTTTCGCCGCCCGCAGGCGGCGAAATCAAATGGAAATCTGTTTTTTCCGGGGACATGCGCCTCGGGAAAAACACTTTTCAGCCTGCAAGCGTGTGCGCTTTGCGCGTGCGGCGCAGGGGGCTGCATCCCCTCTCAAAAATGCAGGCATTTTTGAGAGGGGAAAATGGGCCCGGGCACGGAAAAATTTTTCTTGTCACAGGCGTCCCATGCCGCTATAATAAAAACGTTGTTTCATAAAAAGAGTAAAAAACATTGAAAACGATTCATAATATGAAACATATGGAACAAATAGGACGAAACATCCAGGTGACAGGAGGAGATCTGCCATGTGCGGTATCGTAGGATATATTGGAAGGGAAGGAGCGGCGCCCATTCTGCTGGACGGCCTGAGCCGGCTGGAGTACCGGGGCTATGACTCGGCGGGCATTGCCGTGTGGTCGGAGAAGGAAGGGCTCCGGGTGGCCAAGGCCAAGGGCCGGCTCCAGGTGCTCTCCGACATGGTGGACGGCGGTGCGGCCATCCACGGCACTGTGGGCCTGGGCCACACCCGCTGGGCCACCCACGGAGCACCCTCCGACGTCAACTCCCACCCCCAGGTCAGCAGGAGCGGCCACATTGCGGTGGTCCACAACGGCATCATCGAGAACTATGTGGAGATTAAGGAGTTCCTCCAGTCCAAGGGGGTGGAGTTTGTCTCCCAGACCGACACCGAGGTGGTGGCCCAGCTGCTGGAGTATTACTACCGGGGTGATATCCTGGAGGCACTCACCAAGGTGCTCCACCGCATCAACGGCGCCTACGCCCTGGGCGTCATCTGCTCCGACTGCCCCGACCGGCTCATCGCCGCCCGTAAGGACAGTCCTCTGATCCTGGGCCTGGGGGATGGGTTCAACTTCCTGGCCAGCGATGTGACCGCCGTTATCAAGTACACCCGGGAGGTCTACTATCTGGATGACGGGGAGATTGCCGTGCTCACCGCCGACGGCATCCAGGTCTATAACCACCCCTACCTCCAGCCGGTGCGCAAGGAGCGGCACCACGTGGACTGGGAGATCTCCGCCGCGGAGAAGGGCGGCTACGAGCACTTCATGTTCAAGGAGATCATGGAGCAGCCCAAGGCCTTCCGGGATACCATCTCCCCCCGGATTCAGGACGGCCGTGTGGTGCTGGAGGGGCTGAACCTGACGGCGGAGGATTTGAAGGCGCTGGACAAAATCTACGTCATCGCCTGCGGCTCATCCTACCACGTGGGCATGGCCGCCAAGTACACCCTGGAGCGGCTGCTCCGCAAGCCGGTGGAGGTGACCCTGGCCTCTGAGTTCCGGTACTGCGACCCCATTGTCACCTCCAAGACCCTGGCCCTGGTCATCTCCCAGTCCGGCGAGACCATCGACACCCTGGCCGCCATGCGGGAGGCCCGCAGGCTGGGAGCCAGATTGCTGTCCATCGTCAATGTGGTGGGCTCCACCATCGCCCGGGAGAGCGACGACGTGCTCTACACCTGGGCCGGGCCGGAGATTGCCGTGGCCACCACCAAGGCCTACTCCACCCAGCTGGCGGTCATCTACCTCATCGGCCTGTGCTTCGCCGACCTGATGGGCACCATCGCCCCCGAGGAGTATACGGCAATCGTGGAGGAGCTCCAGCGCATCCCCGACAAGATGGAGGAGATTCTCTCCCACCGGGAGGATATCCAGTATTTCGCCTCCATCTACTTCAACCACCCCTCCATCTTCTTCATCGGCCGCAACATCGACTACGCCGTGGGTATGGAGGGTTCTCTCAAGCTCAAGGAGATCTCCTACATCCACTCGGAGGCCTACGCCGCCGGTGAGCTAAAGCACGGTACCATCTCTCTCATCGAGCCGGGCACCCTGGTGGTAGCCCTGGCCAGCTACGGCAAGCTCTTTGAAAAGCTGATGAGCAACGTGGTGGAGGTGAAGAGCCGCGGCGCCGACGTGCTGGGCGTGACCACCGCGTCCCTGGCGGGGGAGATGGCCAAGACCGTGGATCACGCCATCTTAGTGCCCGATACCCATCCCATGCTGCTGCCCTCCCTGGACGTGCTGCCTCTCCAGCTCTTCGCCTACTACGTAGCCCTCATGCGGGGCTGTGACATCGATAAGCCCCGGAACCTGGCCAAGTCGGTGACGGTGGAGTAAGCGCTGCAGAACACAAAAGCGGAGCCGCATGCGCGGCTCCGCTTTTGCTATGGACATAAAGGAGAGAGGAACCCTCAGCCGTCCTTCCGGATGGCCTCCACCGTGGCCTTCAGGCCGGGAAGCAGGCGTTCCAGACAGGGAAGCGCCTGCTCCGGTTCGCCGGGCAGGTTGACCAGAACCGTCCGCTTACGCATACCGGAGATGGAGCGGTCCAGCATGGCGCCGTCGGACAGATCGGCCAGGGCACGGCGCAGGGCCTCGCACACGCCGGGCAGAGCGCGCTCGGTCACGTCGGCCGTGGCCTCGGGGGTGCAGTCGTAGAGGGAGCAGCCGGTGCCGCCCATGGTGACCACCAGGTCGGCCAGACGACTGTCGGCCAGGCGGGTGAGCTCGGCGGACAGCATAGCCCGGTCCCGGGGCAGCAGGGAAACGGACACCAGCTCAAAGCCGGCCTGGGTCAGCTTTTCAGAGGCGTTGGGGGCGGCGGCGTTGGGGCTGGTTCCGGCGTAAATGCTGTCACTGACCGTGACCAAGGCAGCCCGGAGCACACCCTCAGGGACGGAGACGGTCTTGTTGGCGGAAGAAGATTCCATTACATTCACTCCAATCTCACGATAATAGTAGTATAGGAGAAAATCTGCCACGGCTTGGCAGTCAAAGGGCAGCTGGGGCACGCCGCAGGGGGGAAGGGACAAGTCGGTCACCAAGGCCAGCACGGTGGACAGGTCGCAGGACGGCCGGTTGGAATATCCGGAGCGAACCAGCTCCAGCTTGGGCCAGAAGCTGCGGTCAAACCCCTCCATGAGGATGAGACCCGCGTCCTGAAACTGGGAAATCAGGTGCTGCTCGGTGATTCTGCGCCGCTGGACCACCATGGACAGCTCTCCGTCAAACACGCCCACGGCGCCGGCGCCCGCCTGGCGGAAGGCAGTGGAATAGCGGTCGGGGCCGGACGGGTCCAGGGGACGGCTTGCCCGTTTGATGACGGCTGTTTTGACGCCCGCAGCCGTGAGCCGTGGCAGGATGCTGCGGATGAGTCTGCTTTTGCCGCACCCTTCCGGGCCACAGACCGCCACCACCACGGGGGTCTCCCGGATGGCGTCAGGTGGAGCGGGGGAACGGGGGATGGGATTCATGGGCTCCACCTCCAGAAAAAAGGACCGCCGTCTGGCGGTCCGACGAAAAAAGTATATCAGAAAAAAAGGCAGATTACAACAGGAAAGCAGAGGATGCGGGACGTTGTCAGGCAGGCGGGGATATGATAAGATAATACCGGCTGAGCAGGCAGCTTTGCGGCTTGTTCGTGCGGAGTATGCCGCAAAAACGGGCAGAAATAGCGGATTATATCAGCTTTTGCGCAATTTAACCATTACACGATGCGTATTTCCGGCGGGGCGGCCAGGCGCCCGCCGGTGACGCGGGCTTGCGCTTGGAAAAACTTTTTGCAGAGAGGAGCGGTCTATGTGGAGAGGACGGGCAGCGGCGGACGATTCCGCATCGCAGTGCTTCAGGAAAAATCAAAGGCCGGCAGGCTGGAAGAAAATACGGCGGCGGTGCTGTCTCATATGGAGGAGGCGAAAAGGCACGGGGCGGATCTGCTCCTTCTGCCGGAGTGCTTTCTGACCGGATACAGCCTCCCGGTTGAAAACAGCCAGGCCATAGGGCCGGACGATCCCTACCTGACCCAGGTCTGTCGGGCCGCGCGGCGCCTGGAAATCGGCGTTGTGGTCACAGCGTTTACAAGGGGGACGGAGCGGCCGCGGAATACAGCCTTTGTGGTGGATAAGACAGGAAAAATCCTGATGGAATATTCCAAAGTTCACACCTGTGATTTTGCAGATGAAGCCTGTCTGGAGGGCGGCAGGGAGTTCTGCGTGTGCGATTTTCACGGGATCAGGCTGGGCGTCATGATTTGCTATGACCGGGAGTACCCGGAGAGCGCGCGGATACTGATGCTGAAGGGCGCGGAAATAATTCTGGTGCCGAACGACTGCACCTCCATGCTCCCAAGAGTACGGGCGCTTTCCACCCGGGCTTATGAGAATATGACAGGCGTGGTCATGGCAAATCCGGACGGGGAGAATGGGGGATGCTCCTGCGCATTTTCTCCAATCTGCTGGGACAGAGAGGGAAGGTGCATTGATAACACAATTTTTCTTGCAGGAGAACGGGAAACGGGGATTTTCTATGCGGATTTTGACCTGGAAGAGTTGCGCGCGTACCGGGAGCGGGAAATGCTTGGCAATACCTTCCGAAAAGTGCATGCATACGGAGAACTGCTGAACGGAGTGGTGAAGCCGCCCTTTATCCGCCGGCGCGCGCAGCTGCTCGGGACAGAGCAGGATGAAAAAGCGCGGGAGGGGCTGGAATGAACGGACAAAAAATACGGGGCCGCTTTGCGCCCAGCCCCAGCGGGCGGATGCATCTGGGGAATCTGTTTTCGGCTCTGCTGGCCTGGCTGTCGGTGCGGTCGGCGGGGGGCGTTCTGGTGCTGCGGATGGAGGACCTGGACCCGGACCGCTGCCGTCCGGAGTACGCGGCGCAGCTGGCGGAGGATCTGCTGTGGCTGGGCCTGGACTGGGACGAGGGCTATGGAAAGGGCGGTCCGGACGGCCCCTACCTCCAGAGTGAGCGGACGGAGCAGTATGCCGCCGCCTTTAACCGCCTGGAGGAGATGGGGCTGGTCTACCCCTGCTACTGCACCCGGGCGGAGCGGCTGGCGGCCAGCGCGCCCCACCGGTCGGACGGTCAGGCGGTGTACGGCGGCCGGTGCCGGGACCTGACGGCGGAGGAGCGTTCGGCGCTGGAGGCGGCGGGCCGGCGGCCTGCCTGGCGGCTGAAGGTGCCCGATGAAGTGTGGGCCGTGGAGGACGGCCACATGGGCCGGTACGGGGAAAATCTGCTGCGGGACTGCGGGGACTTCATCATCCGCCGGTCCGACGGGGTGTACGCCTACCAGCTGGCCGTGGTGGCGGACGACGGCGCCATGGGCATCAATCAGGTGGTGCGGGGCATGGATCTGCTCTCCTCCGCCCCCCGGCAGTGCTATCTCTACCACCTGCTGGGTCTGGAGCCGCCGGAGTTCCGCCATGTGCCCCTTCTGCTGGCGGAGGACGGCCGCCGCCTGTCCAAGCGGGACCGTGACCTGGACATGGGGGCTCTGCGGGCGCGGTGGACGCCGGAGGAGCTGGCGGGCCGTCTGGCCATGCTGGCCGGGCTCCAGACCGGGCCGGAGCCGGTGACGCCCGCCGCCCTGGCGGAGGACTTTTCCTGGACGCGGGTGCCCAGAACGGACATTGTGGTGCCCGGAGGGCTGTTTGAGAAATGACTTGAGCCGGAGGTGAAAGCCTCCGGCTCAGCCTGTCAAAAAACCTTGGTTGAACAGAATCGAGCTGTGTCGGGGCGGGGGAGCGCGAGGGGGCAGCCGCCCGCCTCGCGTGGAAACGAATGCCCCGGAAGCCTTGCTGTGCAAGGCTTCCGGGGAGCGGAGCGAGGACTTTTGCGCCGCTGTGCGGCGCGAAAGTAACGGCATTTTTGAAGGCT
>CAJFTA010000002.1 GCA_904419835.1 uncultured Pseudoflavonifractor sp.
GGCATTCGATTCCACGCGAGGCGGGCGGCTGCCCCCTCGCGCTCCCCCGCCCCGACACAGGCGGATTCTGTTCAACCGAGGTTTTTCGACACGCTGAAAAATGGCGCTCTCCCATGGGGAGAGCGCCATTTTTATGCGTTTGATTAGAAATCCGCGTTGCCAACAGTTCTGGGATGGGGCAGGACGTCGCGGATGTTGCCGATGCCGGTGAGGTACATGACCATTCGCTCGAAGCCCAGGCCGAAGCCGGCGTGCTTGCAGCCGCCGTACCGACGCAGGTCCAGGTACCACCAGTAGTCCTCGGGGTTCATACCCAGCTCCTTGATGCGGTTCTCCAGCACGTCCAGCCGCTCCTCACGCTGGGAGCCGCCGATGATCTCGCCGATGCCGGGCACCAGGCAGTCGGCGGCGGCCACGGTCTTTCCGTCGTCGTTGAGGCGCATGTAGAAGGCCTTGATCTCACGGGGATAGTCGGTGACAAAGACGGGCTTCTTGAAGATCTGCTCGGTGAGGTAGCGCTCGTGCTCGGTCTGGAGGTCGCAGCCCCACTCCACCTTGTAGTCAAACTTGTCGTTGTTCTGCTTGAGCAGCTCCACCGCCTCGGTGTAGGTCACCCGGCCGAAGTCGGAGGAGGCCACGTGCTCCAGCCGCTCCTTCAGCCCCTTGTCCACAAAGGAGTTGAAGAAGTTCAGCTCATCGGGGCATTTCTCCATTACGGTGTTGATAATGTGCTTGATCATGGCCTCGGCCACGTCCATGTCGCCGGCCAGGTCGCAGAAGGCCATCTCGGGCTCGATCATCCAGAACTCGGCGGCGTGGCGGGTGGTGTTGGACTTCTCGGCCCGGAAGGTGGGGCCGAAGGTGTACACGTTGCCGAAGGCCATGGCGAAGTTCTCGGCGTTGAGCTGGCCGGACACGGTCAGGTTGGCGCTCTTGCCGAAGAAGTCCTGGCTGTAATCCACGGTGCCGTCGTCCTTCCTGGGCGGGTTCTCCATGTCCAGGGTGGTGACGCGGAACATCTCGCCCGCGCCCTCGCAGTCGCTGGCGGTGATGATGGGGGTGTGGACATACACAAAGCCCCGGTCCTGGAAGAAGGTGTGGATGGCGTGGGCCGCCACGCTCCGCACCCGGAAGGCGGCGGAGAACAGGTTGGTGCGGGGCCGCAGGTGCTGGATGGTGCGCAGGTACTCCACGCTCTGGATGGTGCGCAGGTACTCCACGCTGTGGCGCTTCTTCTGGAGGGGGTAGTCAGGGGTGGAGGGGCCCTCCACGGCGATGGCGTCGGCCTTGACCTCCAGAGGCTGCTTGGCCCCGGGGGTGAGGACCACCTTACCGGTGACGATAAGGGCGGCGCCCACGTTCTGCCCGGCGATCTCCTTGTAATTGTCCAGCACGCCGGCGTCCATGACGATCTGAAGGTTCTTGAAGCAGGAGCCGTCGTTGAGCTCAATGAAGCCGAAGGACTTCATGTCCCGGATGGTGCGGGCCCAGCCGCAGACGGTGACCGTCTGCCCGCCGAACTGCTCCTGGTCGGCGAAAATCTGAGAAATGGTCGTGCGTTCCAAAGCGAATCCTCCTCGATTCTTTGCAGTTGCCTCTCAGTATATCCTTTTTTCACCTGATTTGCAACCACTCCGGGCAGATTGACGGAGAAAAAAGCCGCCCCGGACGTTCAAGCCCGGGACGGACTGCGCTCATATGCGCTCCGGACGTTTCAGCCGCCGGGAGAGCGCCCACACCGCCCAGGCGGTCAGGCATCCCAGCACCGGCGCCGCGCACCACCAGCCCGCCAGGACCCACGCCATGGCGTACCACTCGGCGGAGGCCACAAACCACAGCCCGGGGACGGCCAGCAGCACGGCGGGCAGGAGGATGCGCCATTTTAGTTTGGCCGTCCGGCACAGGAGCAGCTCCAGGAGGAACATGGGGATGAAGTGGGCGTACAGCAGCAGAAGCTGGTGCCATGGGGGGATATCCAGCGGGAGGTCCCAAAAGGCCGTGACCAGAACCGCGGCGTAGGCGGCGAAGGTAATCAGGGTGAGGGAGAGCAGGACAGCATTTCCTTTTCCGTTGATGCGTACCATAACAACACCTCATTTCTAAAGCCGTTCAGTATATCAGTACATTGGGATGAAAAAGAGCCAGGGGGCGGTGACCAGGGCCATAGCCAGGGCGATGATGTGCTTTTCTCTGGCCGTGAGCAGGTCGCACCTGCCCATGGCTTTTTTATCAAAGAAGTAGATGCACACCCCGGCAATGGCCACCCCGGCCAGGGTCCACAGAAAGGCGGCGGGATGGGCGAAGGCGTTGTGCATGATGTGGCCCACCGAGGACTCCCACCAGCTGCCAAAGGGGACGGCAAGAAGCCAACCCAGCAGCATCCACGCCACGCCGATAGCGTCGGCGGCAAAGCCCAGCAGCCAGAACTTCCACCACAGCTGCTTTACCACCCCGCCCTTGTCCCGGTGCTTCAGGGCCAGCAGGGTGAGCAGGAGCAGCAGACAGTCGACCAGCAGGTTGCCCGGGATGACAATAAGCCACACCTGGGGGAAGAGCACCAGCATCCAGATGGGGAAAATCACGTTGTAGAGCCTGTGTTCCCGTTTCATTTTTTCATCCTCCTCTCTTTGACGGTACGGAACAGGGCGCCCACGGTGTTGCCCAGCAGCACGGAGCACAGGACGATGGGGATCATCGCTCCGTCGGCCACGTTGGAGACCAGCCTGGCCAGCAGAACGAAGCAGAGGGTCAGCAGGGCGCAGACTACGGGGTACAGGGGGCAGAAACCCTGCCGCCGGCCCAGGAACAGCCCGGAGAAGAAGCCCCCCGCCGGCAGGATGAGCATGGCGTAGATGGCGGAGAAAATGGGGATGGGGGATTCGCACAGCCGCAGCACCATGGGCAGAACCAGGCACATGAGGGCCGCGAAGGGGAGGTAGGGCAGGGTCTCCCGCCACTTCAGGGGGGACGGTCCCGGGGAGAGGCCCAGCCTCTGCCGGATGGCGGCCACCTCCACATACCAGCCCACCCAGCGGCCCAGCCAGATGAGCAGATAGACCGCCGCCAGCAGCCCAAGATAGAGCGCCACAGGCCAGAACTCCCCCCAGTTCCACCCGCACAGGACCACCAGCACCGTGAGCGTACCGGCGGTGGCGGCGAAGTGGGCCAGGGAGCGGAGCACCAGGGTGGGGCCGTCGTCCGCGAAGGGCAGGGTGGACAGCCCCACCACCGCCCCCATGAGGAAGTAGAGCCCCAGCTGAATGGCAAAGGCCAGGGGGGCGGAGCCGGTCAGGTACTCCAGGTCATAGCTCACCAGCCGGAAGATGGGATTGGGCCCCATGGCGATGAGCCCGCCGCTCACCAGACCGTTGAACACCCCGCCCAGGGGGATGAGGGCGGCGATGCCGATGAGTCCGCCCAGGAGAATGCGGATAAGCCACTGCTTCTGTCTGTCCGTCATAGCGATTCCCTCCTCTCACAGCCCAAGGGCTTCCTTGATCTTTTTCACGTACCGGCGGGACACATAGCACACCGTACCCCCCGCCAGGGTCATCTTGATGGTGCCTGTCAGGGTCAGGTCCAGGGCGGTGACCTTGCGCAGGTTGACGATCTCCGACTGGGAGATGCGCACAAAGGTGTGCCGGTCCAGCCGGGCCTCCAGCTCGTAGAGCCGCTCCTTCAGGTCGAACACCCCGTCGGCGGTCTGGGCCCTGACCCCCTTGTCCTCCCCGTAACACCGGAGCAGCTCTTCCGCCGGGATGGGGAAGGCGGCGCCCTCCCGCCAGCCGATGAGCCGGTCCCCGCTCTCCAGCCGGGCGGCCAGGGCCTTTATCTCGTCGGTGAGGGCGGGGGCCGTGATGGTCGCCGAGGGCGCGCCGCAGCCCGGGTCAATCTTTATGATAACCTTCATGGAACCCACCCCCTTTTCACCTTAACTATAACCAAAAAGAGACCGTCTGTCCATGCCATCGGGACAGACGGTCTCTCTGCCGGAATATTCGGTTGCAGATGGCTCAGGGAGCGCCCGCTTCCCCCACTGTGTAGGTCCAGGAGCCGTCCTCCGCCATCTGGGCGGTACAGTCGGAAAAGGCATAGCTGTCCGTGCCGGAGCGCCACTTCCGGGCCTCAAAGCCGGTCTCCGCGTCCCCTGTGATGGAGAACAGACAGCCGTCCTCCCAGGCGCAGAGGTTGGGGTCCTCCTCACCGCCCTCTGTCATGGGGGTGAGATAGCCCTCCTGCCAGAGCACCTCCAGAGGTACCTCCATAGCGGGCGACAGACGGCAGTCCTCGCCAAAGCGCCAGGCCAGGCCCGCTTTCTCGCCCGGGGTCAGGTCGGTCAGGCCGGACAGGTCCACAGCCAGCTGCTTGGCGCCCTCGTTCAGGCTGGGCTCTGCCGCCCACAGGTCGTTGAGCACCTGGAGGTAGAGGCCGCAGCAGCGGTCGTCCACGCTGCTTCCGTCCCCATCCAGGGCGTAGACCTCATAGAAGCCGGCGGGGCAACTGTACTGTACTGTCCCGTCAAAGGTAATGGTGATTTTCATGCCGTCTGCCAGGTCGTCCGGCGTGGCCGGGTGTCCGTCTATGGTGACGGGGCCATCATCCGCACCCAGGCGGTAGATGCCGCTGCCCCCATCCAGGTCGGCCACCATCAGGGCGCCTGTCTCCGCCCCGTCCACAATGCGCACGGTCAAGGTGAACTGCTTTCGCGCGCAGGCGGTCAGAACCAGCAGCCCGGTCAGGGCCAGCGCCAGGAGCCGAATTTTCATTGTACTTCCTCCTCCTTCCAGGTTTGGTTCTGTTTTTCAGACGTTTTTTATGATAAAAAGTTCCGTTTGTCCCTTGACAGGGGAGAGAAAAGATGTATAATAAGCAAATGATTACAAAACAAACTTTTGCTTAGGAGGCGAGGCCATGACCCAGCGGGAACGACAGATTCTCAAGTGGATTGAGGAGAACCCCCTCATCTCCCAGCAGGAGCTGGCGGAGAAGGCGGGCATCACCCGCTCCTCGGCGGCGGTGCACATCTCCAACCTGATGAAGCAGGGGCACATTGCCGGCCGGGGGTACATCGTCCGCACCGCACCCTACGCGGTGGTGGTGGGCGGCGTGAATATGGACATCGGCGGCCGTCCGTCCCACAAGCTGGTGCCTGCCGACTCCAATCCCGGTGCGGTGCGCATGAGCCTGGGCGGCGTGGGACGGAACATCGCCCACAACATGAGCCTGCTGGGTATGGATGTGCGGCTTCTCACCGCCTTTGGTGACGACATAAACGCCCAGCGCATCGCGGCCAGCTGCGGCGAGCTGGGGATTGACGTGAGCCAGTGCCTGACCGTGCCCGGCGGCGCTACCTCCACCTACCTCTTCATCACCGACGAGCGGGGGGACATGGCCCTGGCGGTGAGCGACATGGAGATTTACCAGCATGTGACCCCTGCGTTCCTGTCCAGCCGGTCCCGTCTGCTCCAGAACGCTCAGCTCATCGTGGTGGACACCAACATTCCCGCCGAGTCCATTGCCTGGCTGGCGGAGAACGTGCGGCTGCCCATCTTTGCCGACCCGGTATCCACCGCCAAGGCGGAGAAGCTCCGGTCGGTGCTGGGCAGGCTCCACACCCTCAAGCCCAACCGGCTGGAGGCCGAGCTGCTCTCCGGCGTGGCCATCACCGACGAGAAGAGCCTCAATGAGGCGGCGGACGCCCTGCTCTCCACCGGCCTGCGCCGGGTGTTCATCAGCCTGGGCGGGGACGGCGTGCTGGCCGCCGACCACAATGGCCGACTGCATGTGCCCTGCTGCCCGGGGGAGATGGTCAACACCACCGGCTGCGGGGACGCGGGCATGGCGGCCATCGCCTGGGCCTATCTGGAGGGTACCGGCCTGGAGGGCACCGCCCGTGCCGCCATGGCGGCGGGGGCCATCGCCATGGAGAGCGCCGAGACCATCAACCCCAATATGAGCGCACGCCTGCTGAAAGAGCGCATGGGCGCATAAGCCTGAAACAGAAAAATTCACTACAAAATGTAATATACATAAAATATTATTCTGGAGGTAATTAGAAATGAGCCTGAACAAGTATCTGGACGTCGCCCCTGAAGTGGCCGAGGCCATTGCCGCCGGTAAGCCCGTGGTGGCCCTGGAGTCCACCATCATCTCCCATGGCATGCCCTATCCCCAGAACGTGGAGACCGCTCTCAACGTAGAGCAGATCATCCGTGAGAACGGTGCCGTGCCCGCCACCATCGCCGTCATCGGCGGCCGCCTGAAGGCCGGCTGCACCAAGGAGGAGATCGAGTACCTGGGCAAGAAGGGCCTGAACGTCACCAAGGCCAGCCGCCGCGACCTGCCCGTGCTGGTGGCCCGGGGTGAGGACGGCGCCACCACCGTCACCACCACCATGATCATCGCCCACATGGCGGGCATCAAGGTCTTCGCCACCGGCGGCATCGGCGGCGTCCACCGCGGCGCCGAGACCACCATGGACATCTCCGCCGACCTGGAGGAGCTGGCCCAGACCCCCGTGATGGTGGTGTGCGCCGGCGCCAAGTCCATCCTGGACCTGGGCCTGACTCTGGAGTACCTGGAGACCCACGGCGTGCCCGTCATCGGCTTCGGCACCAAGGAGCTGCCCGCCTTCTACACCCGCAAGAGCGGCTTCGGTGTGGACTACGAGATTGACACCCCCGAGGAGCTGGCCGCTGCCTTCCATGTCCAGGGCGAGCTGGGCTACAAGGGCGGCATGCTGGTGACCAACCCCATCCCCGAGGAGTACTCCATGGACGCCGACGTCATCAACAAGGCCATCAACGACGCGGTGGAGGAGGCCAAGGCCCAGGGCATCCACGGCAAGGCCACCACTCCCTTCCTGCTGGCCAAGATTAAGGAGCTGACCGGCGGCAGCTCTCTGGACTCCAACATCCAGCTGGTGTACAACAACGCAAAGCTGGCCGCCAAGACCGCCGCTGCCCTCAGTGCCCTGAAGTAAGGCTTGGCAAAGCACAGAACAAAGACGCAGAAGAGAGCTCTGGGAATTCCCGGGGCTCTCTTCTGCGTCTGGAGGAATAAAATATTTCCCAGAGAAAAAGTATGGATTGACAGCGTCAGTGGAACATGTTATCATTTGGTTAGTTCAAACTAATTATTAGAGAAATAAAACTCCTGAAAGGAGGAGCTTCTATGACAGCCCTGCTCTGGGCCGCGGGAGGCACCGGCTTCACCTTCCTGATGACCAGCCTCGGCGCGGCCATGGTATTCTTTTTCCGAAAACAGGTGACCGCCCTGGCCCAGCGGATCTTCCTGGGCTTTGCGGCGGGGGTGATGATTGCCGCCTCGGTCTGGTCCCTGCTGATTCCCGCCATTGAGGAGGCCGAGGCGGCCGGTATGATTGGCTGGATTCCGGCAGCGGGAGGCTTTGTCCTGGGCGTGGCCCTGATGATCGCCATGGACGGTCTGCTGCCCCACCTGCATCCCGGCGCCCGTGAGCCGGAGGGCGTGAAGGCGCCTCTGAAGCGCACCACCCTGCTGGTCTTCGCGGTGACCCTACATAACATCCCCGAGGGCATGGCGGTGGGCCTGTCCTTTGCCCTGGCGGCCCAGCACGGCAACGACCCGGCCCTCTACGCCGCCGCCATGGCGCTGGCCATCGGCATCGGCATCCAGAACTTCCCCGAGGGGGCGGCCATCTCCCTTCCTCTGCGTCAGGAGGGCATGAGTCCGGTGAAATCCTTCCTGTGCGGCAGCCTGTCCGGCTTTGTGGAGCCGGTCTTCGGGATTCTCACCGTGCTGCTGGCGGGGCAGATTGCCCCGTTGATGCCCTGGCTGCTCTCTTTTGCGGCGGGCGCCATGATCTACGTGGTGGTGGAGGAGCTGATTCCCGAGGCCCATCTGGGGGAGCACTCTAACGTGGGCACCCTGGGGGTTATGGGCGGCTTCCTTATCATGATGATTCTGGACGTGGCCCTGGGATAAAAGCAAAACAGCGGCGGAAACAGACGTTTCCGCCACTGTTTTTGTGATTACAGCTTTTTTCTGGCCGCCAGGAAGCCGAAGGCCGTGCCGCAGGCACCGCCCACCAGATGCATGAAGTTGGCCACATTGTCCTGGACAAAGAGGATGGAGTATACCTCCTGGCCCAGATAGAGCAGTGCCACCAGAATCAGGGTGACAGGGATGGAGCCGGCCTTCATACCCGCCAAAGAGGAGAGCATGATGAGCATGAACACAATGCCGCTGGCCCCCAGCAGGGCCACCCCGGGGAAGAAGATGCACTGAAGCAGGCCGGACACGACGGCGGTGAGCGCAATGCCCGCCAGAAGGGTGCCGCTGCCGTACTTCTCCTCCAGCGGCGGGCCCACCACCAGCAGCAGAAGCATATTGCCCAGAAAGTGGTCCCACCCGGCGTGGCCCAGCACATGGCCCAGCAGGCGGACAAAGAAGAGGGGAGAGACGGGAGCGCGGTAGACCGAGAAGAGATGGAGGGTGGTCCACCCGCCGGTGAGCTGGTCCAGCAGCAGAGCCGCCAGGGAGAGAAAGAAGAACGTGAGGATAACCGGGGAATTGTACTGAATTCGTTTCACCTGTATCACCTCAGAAGTAAAATGGGAGCGTCAGGGCTTGCAGTTGCCGCAGGGGGAATACCCCTCCTCCACGGCCTCCTCCCGGCTGGAGAACAGGACCCGGTTCTGCTCGGCGGGCAGGTTGGGGCAGTCTTCCCGGTGGAATACCTTGGAGTTCAGGTTGCCGATGCAGGCCTCCTGGGCGCTCTCGCTCTGGCTGGGCTGGGGGGAGGCCTGGCTGTCCCGGCCGGGGGTGGGGGCGGCGTCCTTTTCCGTGGTGAAGGTGACGGCTGTGCCGTCGCTCACCGCCACCACCGTGCCCTGCTGATCGGTGCGGTACACGGTGGCGCCCGCGTCCCGCAGGCGGCTGAGCACGTCGTCAGAGGGGTGGCCGTAGTCGTTATTCTCTCCCACCGAGATGACCGCATACTCCGGCATGACCTCCCGAAGGAAGGAGTAGCTGGAGGAGGTGTCGCTGCCGTGGTGGCCCACCTTGAGGACCGTGGCGGACAGATCCGCGCCCTGCTCCAGCAGGTCCTTCTCCGCCTTGGCCTCCATGTCGCCGGTGAAGAGGAAGGAGGTGGTGCCGAAGTCCACCCGCAGCACAATGGAGGTGTTGTTGGTCTCACTGTACTCGGCTACAGGGCCCAGAACGGTCACCTGGGCCTCACCCAGGGCGAAGGTATCGCCGGGGGCGGGGATTTCCGGCTCCAGCCCCTGGGCCTCGGTGTACTTGACAAAATCCCCAAAGGCCTTGGAGTCATACTCGGTGACAGGGGAGAGGACGTGGCTGGCTGTGCAGGTGTTCAGCGGGCCGGACAGGCCGCCCACATGGTCCTCGTGGGCGTGGGTGCAGACCACATAGTCCAGCTGGTCGATGCCCTGCTGGTCCAGATAGGACACCACCAGGCTGCTGTCGGCCACGTTGCCGCCGTCGATGAGCATGGTATCCTCTCCGCACACCAGCAGAGCGGAGTCGGCCTGTCCCACATCGATGAAGTGTACAGCCAGGGTAGAGCCGTCCGGTACGGAGGAAGCGCCGCCCGACGGCGGGGCGAGCAGGTCGCAGCCCGTCAGGGAGACGAGCAGGCAGAGCAGAGCGAGCAGGGGGGCGATACGTCGTTTCATGGGAACTCCTTTTCCGCGTTGGTATACATAATGTGCAGACACCAGTATAAACCAAAGCGGCAAAAAAGAAAAGAGCGGCTTGAAAAGAAGAGGACGGCAGTTTTCAGGGAAAGAGAGATAAAAGGGGACAGCGGTACATATCCTTGAAAGGGAAAAGGGGGTATCAGCCATGCAGAGACTGTCCGCAAAGCTCCTGACCGTATTTGTCGCCGCCACCCTGGCGGGGGCCTGTCTCCACTTCTTTTACGATTTTGTTCCCAACCCTGCCGTCGCCCTCATTGCGCCGGTCAACGAGAGCATATGGGAGCACCTGAAAATCATCTACTGGCCCTTCCTGGCGGGGGCACTGGTCCTCTGCCGCCGGAACGGGCGGGACTGCCTGGGGCCCTGGCTCCTGGCTCTGCTGGCCGTCTGTGCCGCCATGCTGGCGGCGGGATATCTCTACCATGTGGCGGCGGGCGGTGGGTCCCTGGCCTTTGACATCGGCCTGTATGTCCTGCTGATGGGGGCGGGCTTTCTGCTTCCGGCGGCCTTTGACCGCCCCGCCGTCCGGCAGCGGACCGACCTGCTTCTGCTGCTAACCGCAGCCCTGGGCGGGGCCATGGTGCTCTTCACCTTCCTTCCCCCGGACCATGTCCTCTTTGCGGACCTGTCCGGCGTCAATACCTGGCAGGTCATCCCCTATTGAGCAGAGCGAAAAAAACAGAAGAACCCCCTTTACAAATCGGAAAATCCTTGCTATAATAATTGAGCGCCTTAGGTGAGGTGCTCATGCGCGCCCGTAGCGCAATTGGATAGAGCGTCAGATTCCGGTTCTGAAGGCTGGGGGTTCGAGTCCCTTCGGGCGTACCACGTCGGAGCAAAGTCCGCTTTGCTCCGACGTCTTTTTATGCCAGAGGCAAAAAAGACGTCATCCGCCCGCTCCCTTGCTCCTCCTTTCCAACTGCGACCCGCTACGCTGGGCTCGCAGTTGGTGGGCCGCCCTGCGGGCGGCATTTTTCCCCATTAAGGAATATCGATTTTAACCGTCCCTTCCAAAAAGAAAGACACGCTGAAAGGCGTGTCTCAGTCTGCCGAGAAATCCGGTCTCCGCATATGTGTAGACCGGGTTTCTCGACACGCTGTGGCGGCAGGCACTTTTGTGCCTGCCGCCTTTTTAATTCCTATCTTCGGATGTACTCTGCCCGGAATAGAGTCTGCGGCTTATACCGCCGCCTGGACGAACCGAGCCAGGACAGCTGCGATTTCAGCCCGGGTAGCGGTGCCCTGAGGATCGCACAGGCCGCCGGGCTTGCCGAAGATGAGGCCGTACTTGACGCACAGCTCCACGCTGTCGCCCGCCCAGCTGCTGACTGTGTTCAGGTCGGTGAGGCCGCTGGTATCCGCAACCTGATCCAGCTCCAGACCCGCAGTTTCCATGTAGCGGATCAGAATGGTGCACAGCTGCTCACGGGTGATGGTGCCATCGGGGTCAAAGCCGGTGCCGGTACCGGTGACAATGCCGGCCGCGGCCGCCCAGTTCACCGCGTCGGTGTACCAGGTGCCGGCGGGCACGTCGGCAAAGCCGGAGGAGGCGGCCGTCTTCTCACCGTCGATGCGGTAGAGAACAGTGACCAGCATGGATCTTGTCATCAACGCGTCAGGGGAGAATACGCCGTTTCCGGTACCGTTGAAGAACTCGTGGGAGGTGACAAAATCAATGGCGTCGGAGGCCCAATAGCCGCTGCCCACGTCGGCAAAGGTCTTGCTGTTGCTGAACAGGCGGTAGGTGCCCTCCACGTCAGCCACATAGCTTACCTCTCCATTTTTCACCACTGCGAAGGGCAGAATCTCGGTGGTACCGTTCTTCAGTGTGACCTGGATCACGCTGCCGGAGGCATCCGGATCCACAATCATGGCGTTAATATCCGCCCCGGAGGAGAGGGTCCCGGCGGGGATGGTAATGGAGAGACCGTCGCCGGTAATGACAATGGGCTTGGAGGCGTTTTCTCTGACCAGCTGGGCTTCCTGGTCACTGGTCAGGTCCTTTTTCAACGTTACGGTTACCTGGTCGGCACCCACGGAGAGCTTGGAGCCGCCGTAGACAGCGGGAGGTCTGTAATCAGGCTCTTCCTCCTCCACCTCCACGTTGTACCCCAGGCTCCAGCCGGAGGGAGCGGGCATCACACCGCCGGCCTCACTCTCGGTTTGGCTCTTTACAAAGTTGGCCACCATCTGAGTGACAAGGCCCTGCTCGTCGCCCAGCGCCGCCTGAGAGGACCAGACTGCGTTGGCGATAATCTCGGCCTTCTCCTCCGTGCTGGAGGCATCCTTACCCATGGCCTTGACGAAGGGATCCTGGCCGATGACGTAGTTGTTGACGCCCACAATCAGGGTCTGAGTGTCGGTAATGGGCTCACCGGTGGAAGAGAGCTTCAGGTTCACTACCCGATCGCCCTCGGGCTTTGCCAGGTCGTACTGGAAGTCCAGGCCGTAGAACAGGGCGGTGACGAAGTTGCTCTGTACACTGTAGGTAATCTCATCGCCGTCCACCTGGGCGGAGTAGAAGGCGGCCACGCCCTCCAGCCACGCCTTCAGCTGGGCTCCGGTCATCTCAATGGCGTAGAGGTAGTTGTCGTAACGGTAGATCCGGTAGATGTCCTTCAGGGAGATGGGGCCGGCGGACACGGAATAGCGGTTGGAGACGATGTCCGTGGTGGCGGCCACATCCATGGCCACGCCGTTCTGCCGGGCGGTCCAGATCTGGGACCGGTTGACCAGGTCGATGGTATCGTTGTGGCCCAGGCGGAAGCTGCTGTTCCCGTCCCAGGTTCCAATGGCAGTGCCGTACTGGGCATTTACATAGCCCTCAGCCGCAGTAGCCGCGGGCTGGATGAGCGTCTTCAGCTCAGCGTCGTTCTCCAGCTTGCTCAGGCTCTGGTTGCCCAGGTCCTCCACGGCGGTGGTGAAGGTGCCGCTCCCGGCATCATAGGATACGGAGACCACCGCACGAGCCAGAGAGCCGCCGCCGCCGTTGATGACGGGAATCTGGTTGCCGTTCTTGTCGGGGGTGGTCCTGGTACGGTAGGACTGGTGGTCGTGGCCGGCGATGACCAGATCGATGCCGGTATTTCCGGCCACCATGCGGGCAATCTGGCTCTCCGTGTTGGTGCCGATGACAAGGTCGCCCTCGGTGTTGCCGCTGCCCATGCCGGAGTGGTAGGCGATGATGACGAAATCGCAGCCCTCGCCGCCCTCGGCCTCGGGCTTGCGCAGCTGGGTGACATACTTCTCCGCCTCAAGGGCCATGTCACGGGTGGGGTTGCCCGGAGGTGTCAGGGTCACGCCGCCGGTGCCGTCCTCGCCCACGCCGAAGTTGGCGGGCACATCGAACTGGTCGCAGTCGGTGTTCTCAAAGCCGATGATGCCCACCTTGAACTCCTGGCCATCCACCTGGAAGGTCTTGGTGATGTAGGGAGTAAAGGCATTCTGCCCGGCGTTGTCGCCGTCCCGCCAGTACAGGTTGGCGCCAAGCACGTCCACGCTGCTGCCGTTCTCGTCATCCTCGGCCTTCAGTTGGCCATACATGGACTGCATGACCTCCCAGGAGTAGTTAAACTCGTGGTTGCCCAGGACAAGGGCGTCGTAACCGATGTTCCGCAGTGCCAGAACCATGGGGTTGTTTTCCCCGTTCTGGGAGAGAATGTTGTAGGTGGAGATGGTGGTGCCCTGGAAGAGGTCGCCGTTGTCGATGAGAATGGTGTTCTCATACTCCGCCCGGATGCTGTCCACTGCGGTGGCCACCTTCAGGAGGCTGTTGTTCACGCTGGCATCGGTAAGCACATCGGTGTCCCACACCTTGCCGTGCATATCGGTGGTGGACATGACCATGATCTCGGCGGGCTGGTGGCTGCCGGGGTTGGCGCCCGGATGGATGGTCCAGTGGGTCTGAGTCCCGGGAGTGATGGTGCCGCCATCCTTGCACATGGCCTTGATATATTCACCCACAATGAGAGGGATGGAGCCGCCCACGGCGCCAAACTCGGCATCCACGGTGCCGTCCCAGATGGCCTGGCTCATATCAATGCCGGTTGTCTTGTACCAGCCGAACTCGTCCGCGTCCGCATTGGCGGCCAGGCGGTAGCTGGACAGGCCCACGATAAACTTGTCATCGTCCTTGACGGGCGTGCCGTCGGGCCAGGTCATGTTGACTACCCGGCTGCCCTCTTCCTCGCCCAGATACACCTCGTAGTTGATGCCGTAGGCAATATCTGTGCCGTATCCGCCGCCGGAGATGGTGTCGCCGCTGACTCTATAGATATTGCTGCAGTAGTCCAGCCAGTCCCTGAGCTGTTTGCCCGTCATCTCGATGGCGTAGAGCAGGTTGTTGTCGTAGCGGTACAGGGAATAGCAGTCCTTCAGACTGATGGTGGCAGTATCCGCCCCCTCACCAAACAGTCCCGCCATGGTAAAGCCATTGCTGGCCACAGGGCTGGTGATGGAGATAATGGTCTCTCCCTCATACTTCTCCGCGTCGGCACTCCGGGCAAGACCCTGCTCCACAGCCCAAATTTGGGCCTTGTGGATGAGGTCGGTTATATCGCCCTGGACAGAGTAAAGCGTCTTGCCGCTTACGGTATCCCACTCGCCGGACAGCGTGCCGATGGGCTCATTGACAAAATCCACGGCTTCATCGTAGGTGGGCTTAATCAGAGCGCTCAGTTCCTCATCGTTGGTCAGGACATTGTCTCCCAGGTTGATGAGGGTGCTCTCGCCAAAGGAGAAGGTCCCGTCGCTGTTGAGGGTGATGGGGGTCTTGGTCAGACGGCTGGTGCCGCCGTTGACACAGGGGACGCTCTCGCCGTTCTTATTCTGCAGGGTGCTGGTGCCCACGGAGTGGTTATGACCGGCGATGACCATGTCAATGCCATCGGTGTTGGCAACAAAGTAGGCCAGCTGGCTCTCCACGTTGAAGCTGTCGGCAGAGCCCTCGCCGCTGTGGGCAGCCACAATGACAATGTCACATTTCTCTTTTTCCAGCTCCGCCTTCCACTTGTTCTCCCACTCCCAGGCGTAGGAGCGGTCCGTGTTGCCGTCGCTCCAGAACTGCATGCCCTCATAGTGGGATGCCACATCCCAGTTGGGCACGTTCATGTTCTCAAAGCCAAGCACGGCAATTTTGAAGGTCTTTTCCCCCGCCTTGAACTCCTTGATTACATAGGGGACATACGGGTCCGCGACCTCGCCTGTCTCGCTGTCCAGCAGGTTGGCGCACACGGCGGTCACCGGTGTGCCGGGCACATCCCCATCAGCGGGGGCGGCCAGCATGTCATAGAAGTTCTTCTGTACCGGCATGGTATAGTTGAACTCGTGGTTGCCGGGGACAAACACATCGTACCCGCAGTAGCGCAGGCACAGCGCCACCGGATTGTTTGCGCCGCCCTCCACATTTACGTTGTAGCTGGTGATGGTGGTGCCCTGAATGGCGTCGCCATTGTCAATCAGGATAGTGCCGTCCATGGCGGCCCGCTCCTGAGCCATGGCCGTGGCTACCTTTAAATAGCTGTTGTTGATTGTTCCGCCCACGGGGTTTTCGCTGTACACCTTGCCGTGCATATCCGTGGTGGAGTAAACACCGATGGTTACGGACTGAACCTCGTCATCTGCTGCGTATGCAGCGGGGAAGAAGCTGACGCACATTGCCAGCGCCAGGACGGTTGCCAACAGACGGTTGCGTTTCTTTTTCACAGCTTTCACCCTTTCTTTTTTCTGTGCAGAAATTGCAAAACTGCCTCTGTCAGAAAAAGCATTCAAAGCCATTGCGCCACGTTTGTCAAGTTTGCGTTTTTCTACACCTGCCCACTTCCTTCTTTGTAAATTTTTATCTTTTTTCACCGCCTTTCCCATTTAACACATTACTTAATTTATTATATTAATAAAATGGACATTTGTCTTGGACAAATGTCCATTTTATAATTCATTTTGATTAATATAGAGGCTTAAATTTACTTATTTTCTGTAAAAATATCACAATGCTTTTGGCGGCGTCCTCCGCCTCTTTGAAGCGCACAGTGTGGGCTCCGCTACATGGGTTCGTGCGCCCTGAAGTTTCTGCCTGGAACTTTCCCGGCCGGTGTGCTATGCTGTAGAAAAAGACAGCCGGGGGCGGTATCATGGGCCAGGTTTTGGACGAGCGTCTCATCTATGAGATTTTATCCGTGGTAGAGGAGATTCCGGCGGGCAGGGTGGCCACCTATGGCCAGATTGCCCGCCTCATCGGCAGAGCGAAAAACGCCAGGCTGGTGGGCAGGGTGCTCAGCAGTGCGTCCTGCTACGGCGGCTATCCCTGCCACCGGGTGGTTAACCACGCCGGACGCCTGGCACCGGGCTGGCCGGAGCAGCGGGACCTTCTGGAGGCCGAGCGGGTGGCCTTCCGGCCCGACGGCCGCGTGGACATAAAGCGGTTCCAGTGGGACGCGGGAGCGCCGGGACAGGAAGAATAAGAAAAAGCAGCGGGCCTCACCATATCGCCGATACGGTGAGGCCTGCTGCTTTTTCAAGGACAGACCCGGGGAGAAGGTCAGTCCAGAAAATCCTTCCGGTAATTGACGCCGAAGTACTCGGCCAGCTCCTTCAGCTGGCTGTCCATGATGGTGTTCTTCCGGGGCAGATGGGCGGTGAGCATGTAGATCTGTGCGGCCTTCTCCACGGTCTCGATGAGGCCGAAGGTCTCGTCCAGGGTCTTGCCGGCGCCGTAGATGCCGTGCATGCCCCACACCACCAGACGGAACTCCTCCATCTTTTTGGCAGTGGCCTCGCCGATGGAGTTGGTGCCGCAGAGCATCCAGGGCAGCACGCCCACGCCGTCGGGGAAGACCACGATGCACTCGGTGCACATCTCCCACAGGGTGTGGGTGAACTTTCTCTCGTCCAGCTCGTGGACATAGTTCATGGCCAGGGTGTAGGTGGGATGGCTGTGCATGACCACCCGGTTTTCCGGGTCCACCTTCAGGCGGGCCATGTGGCTCATCAGGTGGGCGGGCAGCTCGGAGGTGAATTTGCCGCCGTCCCTATAGCCCCACAGCAGCTCGGCGGTGGTGCCGTCCCGGGCGATGCGGATGACGCCCAGGTTGGTCTCCGGGTCGGCCTCCACGTTCTTAAAGTACTTCCCGGTGCCGGTGACGATGAAGTACTTGCCGATGAGGGCCGTGGCGTCAAAGCCGGTGGGGATGGTGCGGATGACCTTGCTCAGGTCCAGGTACTCGGCCACCTCTTCCTCGGGCAGCAGATAGCTGATGTTGCCGCCGTTGCGCTCGTCCCAGCCCATGCGGTACATGTTGGCGGTGGTGCGCTTCATCTCCTCCACAAAGGGAGCGGTCAAAATATCGTTCATTGCGTCTCTTCTCTCCTATCTCACATCAGCTGGCGGAACAGGCTCTTGAAGTCCTCCACGGTGGCCTCTCTGGGGTTGCCGGGGGCGCAGGCGTCGGCGGCGGCGGACTGGGCCAGGAAGTCCAGGTCCTCCTCCTTCATAGCGGGCAGCTTGGTGGGGATGCCCACGTCTTGGGACAGCTGCCGCACCGCATCGATAGCGGCCTTGCGGTAGGCGGCCTGGTCCATGCCGGCGGTATCCACGCCCATGGCCTCGGCGATGGCTTTGAACTTCTCGCCGGTGTACTCCTGGTTGAACTCCATTACGATGGGCAGCATCATGGCGCAGGCCACGCCGTGGGGGGTGTCGTACACGGCGCCCAGGGTGTGGGCCATGGAGTGGGCGATGCCCAGGCCCACGTTGGAGAAGGCCATGCCGGTGACGAACTGGCCCAGGGCCATGCCCTCGCGGCCCTCGTCCTCGTTGTTCACAGCGCCCCGCAGGCTCTTGGAGATGAGCCGGATGGCCTCCAGGTTCAGGCAGTCGGCCAGGGCCCAGGCGGCCTTGGTGGTGTAGCCCTCAATGGCGTGGGTCAGGGCGTCCATGCCGGTGGAGGCGGTGAGGCCCTTGGGCATAGTGGCCATCATGTCGGGGTCCACGATGGCGATGTCGGGGATATCGTTGGTGTCCACGCAGACGAACTTGCGCTTGCGCTCCACGTCGGTGATGACGTAGTTGATGGTGGCCTCGGCGGCGGTGCCGGCGGTGGTGGGCACGGCGATGGTGAACACGGTGCGGTTCTTGGTGGGGGCCACGCCCTCCAGGGAGCGGACGTCGGCGAACTCGGGGTTGTTGATGATGATGCCGATGGCCTTGCCAGTGTCCATGGAGGAGCCGCCGCCGATGGTGATCATGTAGTCGGCGCCGGACTTCTTGTAGGCCTCCACGCCGGACTGGACGTTCTCAATGGTGGGGTTGGGCTTGATGTCGGAGTAGATCTCATAGGCCATGCCGGCCTCGTCCAGCAGGTCGGTGACCTTCTTGGTGACGTTGAACTTGACCAGGTCGGGGTCGGAGGCGATGAAGGCCTTCTTGCAGCCCTTGGCGGCCACCAGACCGGGGATCTCCTTGATAGCGCCCTTTCCGTGATAAGAGATGGCGTTGAGCACAAAACGATTGACCATGGTAATACTCCTCCTGTATCTTTTCCGTTTTATTTGTGATATCAATTCAGCGCTTGGAGAGCACGTCCCGCTCATACTGGAGCACGGTGTCCAGCCAGGTGCCGTCCAGGGGCGCGCCGCACCGGCGGCAGTACTCGTCCCACACGTCGCCGAAGGGCATGGTCTTCAGCTCGTCCTGACGCACCAGCACGGCGGTCAGGTTGCCGGCGTCCTGGTCGGCTTTCAGGCTGTCGCTGGGAGTGAGCAGGGCGCTGAGCAGAGCTTTCTGCCAGTTGCGGAAGCCCAGGGTCCAGGCCGCCACACGGTTGACCGAGGCGTCGAAGTAGTCCAGGGCCATCTTCACGCTGCCTTCCAGGCCGCCGCAGCGGACGATCTCCTTGGCCATCTCACGGGTCTCGTCGTCAAAGAGGACCACGTGGTCGCTGTCCCAGCGGACGGGGCGGGTGATGTGGAGGGCGATCTCGGGGAAGAACACCAGCAGGGCGGGAATCTTGTCGCTCACCACCTCGGTGGGGTGATAGTGGCCGTTGTCCATGAGGGGAATGCACTTGCCGGGGTTGGCGGCGGCGTAGCTCAGGGAGAACTCGGCACTGCCCACGGTGTAGGCCTCCACGCCGATGCCGAACACCTTGGACTCCACGCAGGGCTTGACCTTGTTGAAGTCAAAGGGCTCGGAGAGAATCTCGTCAATGGACGCCTTGTAGCGCATCCGGGGACCCATGCGGTCGGCGGGGATGTCCTTGAAGCCGTCGCCGGTCCAGATGTTCATGACGCAGGGCTGACCCAGCTCCTCGGCCAGGTACTGGCTGATGCGGATGCAGGCCTTGCCGTGGTCGATCCAGAAGCGGCGGGTCTCCTCGTTGGGGGAGGACAGGGTGAGGGGGTCGCACTTGGGGTGGGAGAAGAAGGTGGGGTTGAAGTCGCAGCCCAGGCCTCGCTCCTTGCAGAAGTCCACCCACTTCTTGAAGTGCTTGGGCTCCAGCTTGTCCCGGTCCACCCAGCCGCCGTTCTCGTCGTCAAAGATGGCGTAGTTGGCGTGGAGGTTCAGCTTCTTCATGCCGGGACACAGCTTGAGGACCATGTCCAGGTCGGCCATCAGCTCCTCGGGGGTACGGGCGCGGCCGGGATAATTGCCGGTGGTCTGGATGCCGCCGGTGAGGGGCTTGGTGGGGTCAGTGTCAAAGCCGCGGACGTCGTCGCCCTGCCAGCAGTGGAGGGAGACGGGAGCCTTTATCAGCCGCTCCATGGCCTGCTCGGTGTCCACACCCAGAGCGGCGTATTTCTCTTTCGCTTCGTTATACATATGCAGCCTCCTGCAGCAGAATATTTCCCAGGGCGGTGGCCTCGGGGGAGCCGGTGAGCACGCTCCGGCCGATGGCCTGCTCTGTCAGTTCATTGAGATAGGTGTTGTTGGCGCCGCCGCCCACAATGCACAGCACGTCAAACTTCTCGCCGGTGATGCTTTCCAGCTCGTCCAGCGCGGCGGCATAGGCGTGGGCCAGGCTCTGATAGATGGCGTGGGCGTACTGGCCGGGGGTCTGGGGTACAGGCCAGCCCTTCTGGGCGCACTCGCCGTCAATCTCCGCCCTGACCGACTTGGGGGCCAGGTAGCGGGCGCTGTTCACGTCCAGCCGGTAGTCGAAATTTGCCTCATCTCTGGCCAGCTGTGCCAGCTGGGCGAAGGAGTACCGGTCGTCCAGCTCCCGCTTGAGGCACTGGACCAGCCACAGGCCCATGATGTTCTTGAGGAACCGGATGGTGCCCACGCCGCCCTCGTTGGTGAAGTTGGCCTTCATGGCCGCGGGGGTGGTGACGGGCTGGGCCAGCTCGGCGCCCAGCAGGGACCAGGTGCCGCTGGAGATGTAGGCCGTGCCCTTTTGGGGCAGGGCGGCGATGGCGGAGGCGGTGTCGTGGGTGGCGGGGAGGACCACGTCGCAGTCAAAGCCCACCTGCGACCCGATGTCCGCCTTCAGGCGGCCCAGCTTTACCGGGGGCGTCCGGGGCGGGGCGGCGAAGAGCCGCTCGGGCAGGCCCAGGGCGGAGACAATCTCCATGTCCCAGGTTCTGCCCTTGGCGTCCAGCAGGCCGGTGGAGCTGGCGTTGGTGTACTCGTGGGCCTTGACGCCGGAGAGATAGAAGCTCAGGTACTCGGGCAGCATGAGGAAATCCGCCGCATGGTCCAGCCGTCCATGGGCCTTGTCCCAGCAGAGCTGGTAGATGGTGTTGAAGGGCTGGAACTGGATGCCCGTCCGCTCGTAGAGCTTGTCAAAGGGAACTGTCTTGTGGGCCAGCTCGGCGCCCTCAGCGCCCCGGCTGTCCCGGTAGCAGTACAGGGGCAGGATGGGCTGGTCCCGGCTGTCCAGCAGCACATAGTCCACCGCCCAGGTGTCGATGCCCACGCTGTCGGGCACAATGCCCTGCTCCTTGCAGGCTCTGAGGCCGCTGACCACCTCCCGGCACAGCCGGTCCAGGTCCCACACCAGATGGCCGTCCCGCTCATCGGGCAGGTTGGAGAAGCGGTAGACCTCTTTCATCTTCAGCTCGCCGTCCTCACGCCAGGCGGCAATGTGCCGCCCGGAGGACGCGCCGATGTCAATGGCTAAGTGTATCATGAAGTTCAGTCCTCCTGCTTGTGCCGTGCGGCGATGGCGGCCTGCTCCTCGGGCAGCTTCTTCTCCACGGTGAAGAAGAAGATCAGCGCCGCGCACACCACATAGGCGATGGTCTCCACCCAGATGTAGCCCACGGTGATGGTGCTCTGGACAGCGGCGGACTGGACAAGGGTCTCAGCGCCGCCGGTGGGCTTCTGGTAGTTAACCGCGCCCAGCATGGCCATGAATACGGCGTTCATGATGGGGGTGGCGGCCACCATCAGGGAGGAGTAGATGCTCATGGTCAGGCCGTCGGTGCGGATGCCCCGCTTGAACTCAATGTGGTCGATGACGTCGGCCAGCATGGCCAGGATCAGGTAGCAGGCGGGGGCGGAGCCCAGGCACTTGAGGGCCACGCCGATGGCCACCAGCACGAAGTTGTGGCTGCCCAGGCCGGCGATGACGCCGCCAACAGCGCCGGCCAGCATGCCCGCCATGCACACGGTGCGCTTGGAGAACTTGTTGGCAAGGGGCACCACGAACAGGGCGGCCACGGCCATGGGGATGGCGCCCAGAACGGACAGAACAGTCTGGGCCAGGCCCCAGTCGATGGTGCCGGTGGCGCCGATGACCCACTCACAGAAGTAGCTCATGGAGCCGTTCTTCATGGCGCCCGCCCACTGGAAGCCCAGGTAGAAGAGGATGACAATCCACCACCACTTCTCGCTGGTGACGGCCCCCAGCTGCTCACCCAGGGAGGCGGCCTTGGCCTTGGTTTCCTGGCTGCCGCCGGCGGTCATGGCCTCCTCGGTGACCCGCTCACGGGTGAACTTGTACTGGAGGAAGATGGTCAGGGCGGAGAAAATGGCCACCGCCAGCATAACCATGAACCACATGTTCTGGTCGTTCTTCATCACCTGGCTGACCAGGATGGGGAACACCATGGAGCCCACGCCCATGACGCCCAGACCGGCCACGTTGGTGAAGGAGGCCAGAGCGCCCCGCTGCTGGCTGTTGCGGGTGGACACGGGGATGAGGGTGGAGTTGGCGGTGTTGTAGATGGGGTAGGCCACGGCATAGTAGAGGTTGTAGGCGATGGCGATCCACACCATCCTGGCCGTACCCTCAAAGGGGACGATGAACATGAGCACGCTGGCCACCGACAGCGTCAGGGCGGACAGCAGCACCCAGGGCCGGGCCTTGCCCGCCATGCAGCGGGTGCGCTCGATGAGCTGGCCCACAATCAGGTTGGCGGCCACGATGAGGAGGGTGGACGCCACCTGGAGCGCCGAGAGGAAGGCCTCGTCCAGGGCCAGCACGTCGGTGAAGTACTTGTTGAGGAAGCTGGTGAAGATACCCGAGGAGAGCAGGGCGCCGAAGGGGCCGATGAAGTAGCCCAGCAGCATCTCGGGGAGCCGGACTTCTGAGGAGCGGATGAGGGAGCCGGTGAGGGGCGTGCTCCAGAAGTCATTCTTTTTGTTGTTCATAGTCCATGTCCTTTCTCAGAGCTTGCAGGAACAGGAATGGGTTCCGCTGCCATAAATTGTATGACATCCGTCGGGCAGCGTCAACTCACAGCTTGCGCCCACAGGCACCGTCACTGTCACGGTCAGCGTGCCGTTCTCCGCCTTCCAGTCCACTGCGGCCCGGCCGTAGGGGGTCTCCACCCAGGCGCTGGCCCAGGTGAGGCCGCCGCCCACCAGGGGCTTGACGGCAAAGCGCTTGTAGCCAGCCTCCAGGGGTTCGATACCCGCTACCCGGCGGTAGAGGAAGTCGCCCACAGCGCCGGAGGCGTAGTGGTTGTAGGAGATCATCTTGTCCGTGCCGTCGTCCCCGATGGGGCACTGGCCGTTCTCGTCCAGGCCGTCCCACCGCTCCCAGATGGTGGTGGCCCCCACCTTCACCTCATAGAGCCAGGAGGGGCACTTGGTGTTGAGGAGCATTTTATAAGCGGTGTCGGCGTGGCCGTTGTCGGCCAGGGCGAAGAGGATGTAGGGCGTGCCGGGGAAGCCGGTGCCGATGCAGAAGTCGTTTTTCTCCACCAGCCGGGCCAGATTGTCCGCCGCCTTGGCCCTGGTCTCCGGCGGGAACATGCCGAACTGGAGGGGCAGGACATAGGCGGTCTGGAACTCGTTGAGGAGCCTGCCCTGGCCGTCGGTGAACACGGAGCAGTAGGCGTCGGCCACCTTGGCGCTCAGGTCTTTGTAGTAGGTAGCGTCCTCCGTCTCACCCAGCAGCTGAGCCACCCTGGCGGTCACCGCGCTGGTGTTGCACAGGCTGGCGGTGGCGGTCCACTTGCTGCGGGCCTGCCACTGCTGCATCTTGGGCACATCGGGGGCCACCCAGTCCCCGAAATGGAGCACCGAGGGAGTGCTCCAGATATACTTCTTCTTGCCGAAGCTGAGAAGTCCCGCCCAGAATTTGCAGGCCTTCACATACTTTTTCATCACCGGGTAGAACTTTTTCAGGATGGACAGGTCACCCCGGGCCATGTACTCCGCCCAGGGCACCAGCACGCAGGCGTCGCCCCACCAGTCCACCGCCATGGCGGGCATGGTGGCGGGGAAGCCGTACCCCTGGACGGGCACCGTGTTGGGGATGCCGCCGCCGGGCAGCTGCTCGGCCTGTACGTCCAGCATCCACTTCTCCAGGAAGCGGCTCATGTCAAAGTTATAGCAGGCGGTGGGGGAGAACACGGCGATGTCACCGGTCCAGCCCATGCGCTCGTCCCGCTGGGGGCAGTCGGTGGGGATATCCACAAAGTTGGACTTGGCGCCCCAGCGGATGTTGGACTGGAGCTGGTTGAGCATGTCGTTGGAGCAGGAGAAGCCGCCGTTGTCGTGTACGTCGGAGTAGAGGGCGGCGGCGGTGACGTGGATGTCCTCCGCGTCAATGCCCTCCACGCCCACATAGCGGAAGCCCATGTAGGTGAACCGGGGGGAGTAGGTCTGCTCCCCGTCCACGCAGGTGTACTCGATGCGGGCCTTGGCGGTGCGGAGGAAGGCGGTGTTCAGCGAGCCGTCCGGGTTGAGGATCTCGGCGTGGCGCACCAGGATCTTCTGGCCCCGCTTGCCACGGATCTTCAGCCGGACCACGCCGGCGAAGTTCTGGCCGAAGTCGTACACCAGGCAGTTTCCCACCCTGGTGCAGGAGACGGGGGAAAATTCCTCGTGGGCGGTGACCGCCGGGCCGTAGGCCGCCCGGATGGCCGGGCTGACCCGCAGCTTCTCCACTGTGGCGTTCCGCCAGCCGCCGGTCTCCGCCGTGGCGTCGTACACCTCGCCGTCGTACAGGTCGGCCTCCTTGAGGGGACCCTCCTCGGTGACCTGCCAGGAGGGGTCGGTGCCGATGATCTCCTCTGTTCCGTCCTTATAGGTGACCCGCAGCTCCAGCAGCAGGGCCTGCCGGTCGGCGGTGACCCGGTTCTTCCGGGTGAACACAAAGGATCCCACCGCCCAGCCGCCGGCCACCACCGCCGTCAGGGTGTTGTCCGCCCGGAGACAGCCGGTCACGTCGTAGGTCTGGTACTGCAAATTGGTCTTGTAGGAGGTAAAGCCGGGGGCGAAGTACTCGTTCCCCACCGGTGCGCCGTTGAGGGTCAGCTGGTAGACGCCCATAGCGGTGGCGCGGATTTTGGCCTCCTTCACCGCGCCCCGGAGGGCGAAGGTCTTGCGGAAGGTCATGGGCACGGGGGAGACCTTTTTCTCCGTGAAGGAGTAGGCCCCGTCGCTGATCCACTGCCCGGCCCAGGGGGTGTCCAGCCGCCCGGTCTCAAATTCCAGGGAGGCCCGGGCGGTCTCCCCGGCGTCGTCCACCGCCGTCAGCTCCGCCCGGTATCGGGTGAAGGGCTTCAGGGCCGGGCCGCCGTAGGGGATGGCCACCTGCCGGCCGGTCTCCACCGTCCAGCCGTTGACCGTCAGAACGGCCTTGGCCAGGGCCGCTCCGGCCCGGTCGCTGTCCAGGGAGAAACCGAACCGGGGGGCGGCCGCGTCGGTCACGCAGTGTTCCCGCTGATTTTCGCAGGTAAAGGTTCTGATGGTGAGCATATGCAACCGGCCTTTCTCGTGCTAGCATTGGTTCTTCTCTCCGGCCCCAGCCGGGAAAAGAAATTGCTGTGCCCAGGGCGTTTCCCCAGGCACAGCAATTCAAACCCTGTTCAGGCCTTCAACGCTTGCCTGTAGGTTCTCTCAGGCCTCTTTCCTGTTGAGGCGGAAGAAGGCTGCCGCCATGGCGGCCACGGCGGACACCGCCAGGCAGATCATGTTGGCAATGGTGCCGGTGGCGGAGGACAGGTTCTCGGGGGTCTGCACCTCCAGGGTGACGTCGGCGTTGGAGAAGTAGATGAAGCCCAGGCCCTCGGCTCTGGCGGCAATCAGATTGATGAGGCAGAGGGTGAGGAGCACGGGGGCGGCGATGCGCATGGCGCCGGAGACAAGCTCCGCCGCAGCGGCGGCGCCGCCGGTCAGCTTCAGCTGGGCCAGGACAATGGCCAGCGCCAGCAGGACGACGGCCAGGATGCCGTAGGGGAGCATGCTGCTCACGGCGGCGTTCTGGAAGTAGCCTGCACTGGAGATGTTCACACCGTAGACAATCAGAGAGGCCAGCGCCAGGATGGCGGCAATCAGGTTCACCCAAACGCCGGCGGACTGTTTCTTGATGTTCATGGTTAAACCTCCTCTTTCTTCTTCTCAGGGACCACGGTCAGGGCGATCCAGGCCACGGCGGTAATGACGGCCAGGGCGCCGCTGATGTAGGTGACGGCGGTGAGGGCGTTGTCCCACCAGGTGTTGACCCGCTCGGTGGACACGTTCATGATGGCGCTGTTGGCGTAGGTGTAGAGCTGGTACTTCAGGTTCTCCCGGGCCTGCTCCACCAGGGCGGAGTCGCCGCTGACGCTCTCCACGGAGATGTAGGGCCAGGTGGCGTCCACGCCGCCCTCACCCAGGTTGATGTGGTTGTCCTGGCCGCCGAAGTCGGCCACCTGGGTGATGCCGGCCATGACCATGGACTCGGCGTTGAAGTAGTACTTGTTGTTCATCATGTCGGTGGAGATAAGGCCGGTGTAGCCCCACTCGTTGCGGAGAATATCCACCAGCATGCCCACGTGGTGGGAGGCGTTGGTGGCGCCGATGCGGTTGAAGGCGATCATGACGGCCATGCCGTCGGCGTCGCTCAGGCCGCCCTCAAAGCAGCGCAGGTCGGTCTCGCGGAACTTCTGCTCGTTCATGTAGGCGGAGATGCCGCCGCGGTTGTGCTCCTGGTCGTTGAAGCCCATGTGCTTGGGGCCGTTGAGGATGCCCATGTCGGCGCAGCCCTGGAGAATGCCGTAGCCGATGCGGTTGGCCAGCATGGGATCCTCGGAGATGTACTCATAGTTGCGGCCGTTGTAGGGGGTGCGGCGCTGGGTCAGGCCGGTGCCCCACAGGTGGTAGCGCTGGAGCCACAGGCCGGAGTTGCCCTCCACGCGGCCCCACTCGTAGGCCAGGTCGGGGTTAAAGGAGGAGCCCATCAGGGTCTGGGAGTGGACGTTGAAGCGGTAGGTCTCGCCGGTGGTCTCGTCGGTGTAGGTGGCGGTGAAGCCGCTGACGCCCTCGTTCTGGATGACCACGGGGTTGTCCACGTTGGTCAGCACGTCGGACTGGCTGCCGCCGTGGATGACGGCGCCCACGGCCTCGTCAATGGTGATGGAGGAGACCAGGGTGTCCCAGAAGGGGTCGTCCACGCTCTCCAGCTGCTCATACTGGATGCTGGCGGTGTCGAAGCGGACGCCCTTGTCGCCGCCCTCGGCGGCGGGGCTGTCGGTCTGGATGGTGTAGGTCTCGCCCCGCAGCTCGGCAATCCACTCGTCAGCCCTGGGGCTGTCGGCGATGGTGACGGCCACCTCGTTGTAGTTGATGGGATAGGTGCCCTCCCAGTCGCTGCGGGAGAGATAGGTGACGGTGTCCTCGCCGGTCCAGTAGTTCAGGTCGGCGTCGTCGGCCACGTTGGTGACGGCGGTGCCGTTGGAGACGGAGAAGGTGGTGTCGTCCAGCTCGCCCAGGCTCCAGACCTGAGCGGTGCCGGAGGCCTCGGCGTCCATGCCGTCGGCGGTGGTGTAGCCCTGGGCGGCCAGGATGTTGTTCACGGCCTCGTGGGCTCCGGCGGCGGCGGTGAAGTAGTAGTCGCCGGCGTCCAGAATGTAGGTCTTGGCATTGGTGTAGTCGTAGCTGGCCAGGTACTTGGTGGGCACGGTGATGGTCACCTCGGCGGTGCCGCCGGCGGGGACCTCAGTCTTGCCGGAGTTGAGGAACATCACGGCGGACTTCTCCACCTTGTTCTCCACGTCGTAGTCGGTGTAGGGCTGCTGGACGTAGAGCTGGGCCAGGAAGTAGCCGTCCTGATCGCTGTTGTTCCTGATCTCCACCACGGCGGTGATGTTGCCGTCGGGGGTGCGGTCCACATTCACGCTCTTCAGGGTCTGGGTGTAGTCCAGATAGCTCAGGCCGTGGCCGAAGGAGTAGATCACTTCCTTATTGTAATCCCAGGCGGCGTCCTGGGTGGCGCCCGCGCCGGAACTGGCGCCGGAGGCGGGATTCACAATGGAGTCGTAATACCGGGTCTCGTAGTACTTGTAGCCCACGTAGATGCCCTCGGCCTCCACGATGTAGTAGCCGCCGTTGTAGGTGTCGCTGCCGCCGAAGGAGCCGGCGATGGTGTTGGCGATCTCCACGCCGGGGTAGCGGGGGTCGTCGCCGGCGCTATTGACGATCTCATAGTCGGCGTAGTAGCCGCCGCCGAAGTTCATCACGGCGGGGATGGAGGCGTTGTCGGCCACATAGGTGTCGGGCAGGGCGCCGGTGGCGTTGACCTGGCCGGTGAGCACGTTCACCACGCCGATGGCCTGGTAGTCATTGAGACAGCCGATGTAGGCGATGCCGTCCACCTCGTGGGCGCCGCCGGCGGCGATGTCCTTGATGACCATGGTGTTGCCGGTGTTCAGAAGGACGATGACCTTGGAGCAGGTCTCCCTGGCCACGTCGATGACGGCCAGCTCATCCTCACTCAGGGCCAGGGGGTCCATGCCGGTCTCCTCGCCGGCGTAGTTGACGGCGGAGCCGGGCATATAGGTGTTGCCCTCGCCGGCGCCCCGGGCGAACACGCAGATGCCGATGGTGTTCTCCTTGTCCACCTGGCTCTTCCAGTCGGCGGGCGCGCCCAGGTTCTCATACTCCGTGGGGGGCACCTCGGCGATCTGGTAGGTGGTCATGTCGCCGGGGGAGGCCACGTAGATGTGGTCATAGGCCACGGCGGTCTCCAGCTCGCCGGTCCACTGGTTGGGGACCTCCTCGGTGTGCTTGTTGAGAATGTTGTTCTGATAGAAGTCCTTCACCGTCTCGTTGATCGTCACACCCGCGTCGGTGAGGGCCTGGACCAGGTCCACCGCGTCGGCGTTGCCCGCCTTGTGGTCGCCGCTGGTGTAGGGATAGGGGGCATAGGCGGCCAGACCGAAGAGGGCCACGGTGGTGTCGGAGGCCAGAGGCAGCACATCGTTGTCATTCTTCATGATGACGGTGCCCTCTTCGCCCTCCCGGATGGCGATGTCCCGGGCGGCGGCCTTCATCTCGTCGATGGTGGCGTAGTCGCTCTGGAAGCGGGCGGAATCCTCATCGGTAATGGTGACATAGCTGCTGGTTCCAAGGAAGCCGTCCAGCGCTGAACGATAGCCCTCCGCGATGCCTGTGCCCACGACAGACAGGGCAAGCACGGAGGCCATGACAGCCGAAAGACCTCTCATGACGGGTGCAATTCGTTTCGCTTTCATCGTTTTTCCTCCCCATAGTAGCATGAACATTAACGGCCGTTCTGTTGTGAGGAATTATAACACTGGGGCAATCTTTTGTCCATGTTTTAGTGATAATATCCAACAAGTAGAAAGAACAACATACTTTTTGCTGCAATTGAACACAAATGAGCAGAAATGAGCATGAATAGGAGGGGAGAAATGGCATTGTGCCCGGAAACGGAATCCATAATATTCCAAAAACAAGGGAACATTGACAACAAAATGACCGAATGATACAATATCGGCGGATTATGGAGGGGGTAATTATGCATACGAACGAACGCTTTGACCTGATTCTGGACTATCTCAAAATGCACAAACGCGCAACAGTTGCGGATTTGAGCAAATTGGTGTATGTCAGCGAAGCCACGGTGCGCCGGGACCTGAACGAGATGCAGCGGATGGGACTGCTCCGCCGGACCCACGGCGGGGCCATGTACGCCGATGGGTCGGAGGAGGTGTCCATCTTTGTCCGGCAGGAGGTCAACGCCACCGGGAAGGAGGTCACCGCCTCCATCGCCCTGCCCCATCTGCCCGACTTCCATACCATATTCATTGACAACTCCTCCACCTGCCTGGCCCTGGTGCAGCGGATGAACCTGCAGCACAAGGTGGCGGTCACCAACGGCATCCAGGCCGCCACCTGGCTGACCCAGCAGGACGGCGTGCAGGTCATCATGCCCGGCGGCGAGCTGAAGCCCAACACCGGCTTTACCGGCAGCATGGCCTGCAACGCCCTGCGGGGCTTCCGGTTCGACGTGATGCTCTGCTCCTGCGCCGCCATTGACATGGAGGGCACCTATGAGAACTCCCTGGCGGTAAAGGAGCTGAAGGTCACCGCCATGGAGCTGTCCGACCGCTGCATCCTCATCACGGACAAGACCAAGTTCAGCCTGAAGTCCCCCTACCGCACTGTGGGCCTGCGGAAGTATGACAGCATCTTCACCGACGCGGAGGACGAGCTGCTCTCCCCCTACCGGGAGGCCGGGCTGCAGATCATCAACCGGTGACCGGGCGCAAGGGGGTTTTTCTGTGAGAATCCGCAGCGTTCCGGCGCTGCCGGGGGTGCTGGCCGCCGTGCTTCTGCTCCTGTCCGGCTGCGGGGCGGCCGGGGCGGGGACGCCCGCCTGCACGGTGGTCTTTGAGGACAACCCGGAGCTGTTTTTCTACAACCAGATCTATGAGACCGAGCGGGGCGGGGATGTGACGGCCACCGTGGGCGTGCCCACCGGCCGGCGCATCGATACGGTCAGCTTTGACCGCTATACTGTGTCCGGCAAGACCGGCTTTTCCGCCAGCTACGACTACTACACCCTCATCCTCCACGACGTGCGATACCCCGCCGTGGTGCGGCTGACCACGGCCCCCGCCCTCACCACGGTCTACTCCGCCGGGGCGGGCCGGGGGGAGACCGTCACCGTCCGGGAGGACAGCCCCCGCCTGTCCCCCAACACCCTGCCCTGGCGGGACCAGTTTGCAAGGCCGGGCTTTCTGGCCGTGGGGTGGAATACCGCCCCAGACGGCGGCGGCGCCCACATCGGCTTCGGCAGCCGGGCGGCCAGAGGGGAGGGGGAGGCATCCCTGACCCTCTACCCGGAGTGGCTCCCATGCACGCCGGAGGAGGCCTTCATCTGGAGGGCCCAGGACGGCGGCGCCGTCATCACCGGCTACGACGGCAGGGCGGGGGACCTGGTCATCCCCCAGACCCTGGGCGGCCTGCCCGTCACCGCCATCGCCGCCGGCGCCTTTGGAGCCGTGGCGGCGGAGACTGCAGCCCTGCCGCCCACGATAAGGGCCGTGGAGCCCGGGGCCTTTTCCGCCCTGACGGCGGAGCATCTGTACCTCTTTGACACCCTGGAGCAGGTGGACGAGGCCTCCTTCGGGGACTACGCCGTCACCCGCCTCCACCTCAACGCCGTCAAGGACCCGGCATACAGCGGCACCTACTTCGATACCTTCCCCGACAAGGCGGACTACCTCCGGTCAGTGGCGGAGGCGGACAAGCTGGTGCTCTTCTGCGGATCCTCCGCCCGGTTCGGGTACGACAGCCCCATGCTCGCCCAGGCCTTCCCCGGCTATGAGGTGGTGAACATGGGCGTGTACGCCTACGCCAACATGCTGCCCCAGGCCAGAATCGTCCTCCACTACATGAAGGAGGGGGACATCCTGCTCCACTCCCCCGAGCTGGACGCCATTGCGCAGCAGTTCTGCAGCAGCGCCGCCCTGGACAAGGAGACCTTCTGCATGACCGAATCCAACTACGACCTGCTCTCCCTGCTGGACTGCCGGGAATTCACCAATCTGTTCGGGGCCTTCGGGGCCTTTCAGGCCGCCCGGGCGGACATGGAGCCCCGGTCCTATGCCGACGCCCCCGCCCTGTACGACGAGGACGGCAACCGGCAGGAGCAGGCCACCTACAACCGCTACGGGGACTACATCCTCTACCGGGAGAACAACCTGTCCGGGGAAAATTTCGGCGTCAAGCGGGCCTTCTATAACGCCAGCCATATCACCGAGGCTGACTGGCAGGGCATCAACGCCCTGTACGACAGCTTTGCATCCAGGGGCGTGTCGGTGTACTTCACCTACTCCCCCCGCAGCCGCACCAGCATCTCGGAGGACAGCACGGAGGCGTCCATCGCGGAGCTGGACGCCCTGCTGCGGCAGCGGCTCCGCGCCCCGGTCATCTCCGACATCCGGTCCTCCCTCATGGAACCCCTGTACTTCTACGCCACCGACAACCATCTGAGCACCGAGGGAGCCAAAATTCACACCGCCCAGGTCATTGACGACCTGCGCCGGGCACTGGAGGGAGAAGCGTGAATCTGGTTGTTCTCCAGTACCCCCTCATCCCCATCCTGCTGGCCGCGTCCCTGGCGCTGACCGTCCTGGCCGGACGGCTCCGCCGGGGCGGCGGGATTGCGGCTGTGCTGTCGGTGCTGTCCACATCGGCCATGGTGATAGCCGCCCTGGCCTGCTCGGCGCCCTACGAGGAGATTCTGCTCCTGCTGCTCCTCCCGGCCCTGACCTGCTTTCTTGCCGTGGTAAGGGGGGAGAGGAAATGAGCTTTGTGTCCCCCGGCTTTCTCATCTTCCTCCCGGCGGTGCTGGTCCTCTACCGGCTCGTCCCCTGGCGGAGGCGGTGGATGGTGCTCCTGCCCGCCTCCTACTTCTTCTACGCCTACCACAGCCCCTGGCTGCTCAGTCTCATCTGTCTCACCACCCTGGTGTCCTACGGCAGCGCCCTGCGCATCGAGCGGGCGGAGACGAAAAAGCAGAAGCGGCGGGCGGTGATCCTGGATGCGGCGGTATGCCTGGGCGTCCTCTTCCTCTTCAAATACCTGGACTTTGCACTGGGCGGGGTGTTCTCCCTGCTGCGGCTGTTCGGGGTGGAGAGCGGCTTTACCGGCTTCCACCTGCTGCTGCCCATGGGCATCTCCTTCTATGTGTTCCAGACCATGTCCTACACCTTTGACGTCTACCGGGGCACCATCCGGGCCGAGCGCCACCTGGGGTACTACGCCCTGTTCGTCTCCTTCTTCCCCCAGCTGGTGGCCGGGCCCATCGAGCGCCCCGGCGACCTGCTGCCCCAGCTGAAGGCCCCCAATCCCCTGGAGCAGGCGGACATTGCCCAGGGCGTCCGGTTTCTGGTGCGGGGGTACGGCAAAAAGGTGCTCATCTCCGACTTTCTCGCCCCCTTTGTGGATACGGCCTACGGGGATGCCGCCGGGGCGGGGGGCGCGGCCATGCTACTGGCTACGGTGCTCTTTGCCCTGCAGATCTACTGCGACTTCTCCGGCTACTCCGACATCGCCGCGGGCTGCGCCCGGCTCATGGGCATCAGGCTCACGGAAAACTTCCGGCGGCCCTACGCCGCGTCCTCCCTCCGGGACTTCTGGCGGCGGTGGCACATCAGCCTGACCCGCTGGTTCACCGACTACCTGTACATCCCTCTGGGCGGCAGCCGCCGGGGGCTCTCCCGGCAGTGCGTCAACACTCTGGTGGTCTTTCTGGTCAGCGGCCTGTGGCACGGGGCCAATCTGACCTTTGTGGTGTGGGGCGGGCTCCACGGAGTGTTCCTGGCGGCGGAGACCGTGCTGCTGGGGCGGCGGCAGCTCGCCTCGCCCCTGGGCCGGGGGCTCCACCGGGCGGCCACCCTGGCGCTGGTGTGCCTGAGCTGGGTGTTTTTCCGCTCGGCCGACCTGCCCCAGGCATGGTTTATCCTCCGGTCCATCTTCACCGACTTCCGCCTGTCCGCCGCCCTGACCGGGCTGGGCATGGGCCGGGTGGAGCTGGCGCTGGTCTGCCTGCTGGCGCTTGTGCTGCCTCTGCTGGAGCGCCTGCCCGCCCTCGAGGTGCAGGCGGACAGAATCCGGGGGCGGTACGCCGTCCCTCTGCTCTATTTCCTGCTGGCCGCCGCTATTGTGGCCTGCCGCTGCCTGGTGCTGACAGAGCACGGGGCCACGGCCTTCATCTACTTTCAGTTTTAAGGGGAGGACGCCATGAAACAGCGAAAAACACCCTCCCCCGCCGCCCTCTGCGCCCTGCTGGCAGCGGCATTGTGCCTGCTGGCCGGGCTGCTGCTCCTCTTCGGCTTTGCCCTGCCGAGCCAGTATGAGGACACCTTTCTGGGGGAGATGAAGTACAAGATGGAGCGGCTGGAGACCACGGAGGGGCCCCGCATCATCGTGGTGGGGGGCAGCAGCGTGCCCTTCGCCCTGAAAAGCGGGCTGGTGGAGGAATATCTCCCCGGCTACCGGGCGGTGGACTTCGGCATGTACGCCGGCATGGGCACGGTGGTCATGCTGGACTGGGCCCAGACCCAGGCCCGGGAGGGGGACATCTTTGTCATCGCCCCGGAGCAAAATGCCCAGACCCTGTCCTGCTTTTTCTCCGGCGCGCTGGCCTGGCAGGCGGCGGACGGCGCCTTTGACCTGCTGCCCGCCATCGACCCCAGCCGGTATGAGTCCCTGGCCGCCGCCTTTCCCGCCTTTGCGGGGAAAAAGCTGTGGTACGCCCTGACGGAGGCCCCCGATCCGGAGGGAGTGTATGCCCGGTCCTCCTTTGACGAATACGGCGATATCGTCTACCCGGACCGGACGGCCAACATCATGTCCGGCGGCTATAACCCCAACGACCTCATCTCCTTCTCTCAGGACATCATTACAGAGGACTTCATCGACGCCCTCAACGACTTCGCCCGGGCGGTGACCGCCAAGGGGGCCAGGGTGGTCTACCACTTTCCGCCCATGAACGCCGCCGCCCTGGCGCCCGGCGCCGGCCAGGCGGCGGTGGACGCCTACTACGACTACCTGGACGGGCAGCTCCTGTTCCCCATTCTGGGGGACCCGGGCCGCTGCATCCTGGACAGCGGCTGGTTCTACGACACCAACTTCCACCTCAACGCCAGCGGCGCCGCCGTGTTCACCAAGCTGCTCATTGAGGACCTGAAGGTCTATCTGGAGGACACCTCCCCCACGGACATCGCCCTGCCCGCCATGCCCGCCCCGGGGGCCTCCGCCCTGGGGACGGACAATACCGACGCGGCCCTTTTCACCTACCGGCATACCGATGGCGGCTGGATTGTGTCCGGCCTGACCGAGGAGGGCCGGGCCGCCCAGGCCCTCACCCTGCCCGGCAGCTACCAGGACGAGCCGGTGGTGGGAATGGATGAAACATTATTTTTAGACAATAAAAATATACGTGAAATTACAGTTCAGCCCAACATCGGCATCCTGTATGACGGCATGTTCTCCGGCTGCACCGCCCTGCAGAAGCTGATCCTCACCGGGGAGGACCCGTCGGCCTACGCCGCAGGGGACGGCCTGCGGGACGGGGCGGATTTCCTCATCTGCGTGCCGGAGGAGACCCTGGACCGGTACCGGAGGGACTACTTCTGGCAGGCCTATGCCGCCTGGATTCAGCCCATGGAGGGATAGGGAAGGGTGCGGGCGCGTCACGCGCCCGCACCCTTTTTGCATTTTATGACAGGAAAAAGCCGGAATTCCCTTTTCCAACCTGCCCCGGCATAGTATAATGTTGAAAAACGGGCGGCAGGCCCAACAGGAGCGGGGGCCGCCGGGGGACAGGATATTGGGAGGAAGGTTATGGCGGAGAGGAAGCGGGGACCGGGGGAGAGCCCCTTCGAGTCCCTGAATATGTTGAAGAAAAAATGGAAGGACGGCACCTTTTCCGAGGTTCTGGAGGACTGGAAGTGGATCTTCGGGTACAGCGCCCGGTACAAGGGGGCCATTGCGTTCTATATTGTGATGGGCATACTCAGCACCTCTCTGGGGCTGGTGAGCAGCGTGGCGGGGAAGTACGCCATCGACGTCATCACCGGCCACGAGACCAGCAAGCTGTGGCTGGTGATTCTCATTATGGTGAGCAGCGCCCTTGTCAGCCTGCTGTTCACCAGCGTCATCAGCCGGGTTTCCACCAGGCTGGCCCTGGACATTGACAACGACATCCGGGCGGACATCTTTGACCAGATCATGGACGCGGACTGGCTGTCCCTGAGCCGGTACACCAGCGGCGACATCCTCAACCGCTTCAACGGGGACGTGGGTACGGTGAGCAGCAACGCCATCAAGTGGCTGCCCAGCGTGATCATCGCGGTGTACCAGTTTGCCGCCACCTTCCTGGTGCTGTTCTACTACGACTGGGTGATGGCCCTGATTGCCCTGGGCAGCGCGCCCTTCCTGCTGCTGGCGGGGCGGCTGCTGGTGCGGCGGCAGCGGGAGTACAACCGCCGGGTGCGGGAGGCCAGCAGCGACCTGATGGCCTATGAGGTGGAGGCGGTGAGCAATTTCGACACCATCAAATCCTTCGGTGTGGGCCCCCATTACAGTGAAAAGCTCCGCTGGTGGCAGGCGCGGTTCCGGGACATCAGCCTGAAATACAACCTGTTCTCCATCAAGAGCGGCGCACTCATGTCGGCGCTGGGGATTGTGGTCCAGTTCATAGCCTTTGGGTACTGCCTGTTCCGCCTGTGGGGCGGGGGGATCACATACGGCACCATGACCCTTTTTCTCCAGCAGCGCAGCGAGCTGTCCAACGCCTTCACCAACCTGGTGTCCATCATCCCCAGCTTTCTCAGCAGCTCGGTCTCGGCCCACCGGATCCGGGAGCTGGCGGAGCTGCCCCGGGAGGCGCACCTCCCGGAGAGCGGCGGGCTGGACGCCCGGGGCGGCGGGGGCTTTGAGGTGCGGATGGAGCACGTGACCTTCTCCTACCGGGCGGGGGACAGGGTCATCACTGACTCGGCCTTCCGCGCCGCGCCCGGGGAGATTGTGGCCCTGGTGGGCCCCTCCGGGGAGGGCAAGACCACCCTGATCCGCCTGATTCTGGGCTTGGTGTGCCCGGGGGAGGGGAGCGTGGTCCTCCGGGACTGCGCCACCGGCCGGGAGGCGCCGGCCAATGCGGAGACCCGGCGGCTCTTTGCCTACGTGCCCCAGGGCAACACCATTTTTTCCGGCACTGTGGCGGAGAACATGCGCCTGGTGAAGGAGTCCGCCACGGATGAGGAGATCATAGAGGCCCTGAAGCTGGCCTGCGCCTGGGAGTTCGTGGAGAAGATGCCGGAGCAGATCAACAGTCCGGTGGGCGAGCGGGGGAAGGGGCTGTCGGAAGGCCAGGCCCAGCGGCTGGCCCTGGCCCGGGCCCTGCTGCGGGACGCGCCCGTCCTGCTGCTGGACGAGGCCACCTCCGCCCTGGACGTGGCCACCGAGCGGGCGGTGCTGCGCAATATCGCCGGCTGCGGCAGGGGAAAGACCTGCATTGTTACCACCCACCGCCCCAGCGTCCTCAATCTCTGTCAGCGGGTCTACCGGGTGATGGACACCCATGTGACCGAGCTGAGCCAGGAGGAATCGGGCCGCATGGCCATGGATTTCTGACTTTACCGCCGGGCCGCCGGCCGGAGGCGAAGATATACAAGAGTCCCCCGTGAACCAAGGGTTCACGGGGGACTCAGCGTGCAGAAGGCCTCGCAGAGTTCGCGCCCTCAGGCGCGAAGAAAGTGAAATCTGTTTTCTCCTGGGACATGTGCCTGGGAGAAAACACTGCTCAGGCCGCAGGTGTGGCCTTTGTCCGCCTAATGCGGGCAAAGGACGCGCGCAGCGGCCTGCATCCCACTCGAAAAAGGCGCTTCGCACCTTTTTCGAAAGACAGACCCCCGCGAACCAACGGTTCGCGGGGGTCTGCTGCTCTGTGGAATTATCTGTTGCCCATAACCTCGCCGCCGTTGGGGTCGGGGGCGGAGTTGGCCTGGGACCAGGCCCGCTCCAGAGCGGCCCAGTCGCGGACGGGCTGGAGGACAGTCCAGGACTCAACCTGGGTGCCGTCCACCTCGATGAGCTCAAAGTCATGGGAGTTGGTGGCCTCCTGGACGGCGGCATAGTACCAGGTGGTGGTATCCATGTTGTCGGGCCAGGTGATCATATCGGGCAGCATGTGCTCCGCGGAGGGGGCGCGGCCCAGGGTGCGGTTGACAATGGTCATGGCCTCGGCGCGGGTGATGTAGGCGTCGGGGTCGAAGGTGCCGTCGCCGCGGCCCTCAATGATGCCCAGGACGGCGGCGCGGTTGATGTACTGGTTGGCCCAGTGGCCGGCAATGTCGGGGAAGATATCCTCGCCCTCATAGGTGCCGCCGAAGAAGCGGACCGCGATGGTGGCGAACTCGGCGCGGGTGATGGGGGCGTCGGGATCGAAGAGGCCGCCGGGCTTACCGGTGATGATGCCGGCGTTGGTCAGGGTGGCGGAGGCGTTGTTGAACCAGTCGCTGCTGTCGGTGTCCACATAGACGCTGTCGGTGCTCCAGAACATGGTCCGGGACTCGTCGGTCAGCATACGGAAGAAGATGGTGGCCACCTCGGCGCGGGTGATGGAGGCCATGGGGTGGACCAGACCGTCGTCACGGCCGATGATGTAGGCGAAGTGATCGGTGGTGTTCAGGTCGGGACCGGGGCCCAGGGGGACGTCGGGATCCTCGATGTCAGTGCCGCCGTCACCGCCGTCGCTGAGGGTATAGGTCACGGAGGGACGGGGGAAGTACAGCTTGGACTCGGTGCCGTCGGGGGTCAGATAGGCCTCCACGTTGGGGTAGGTAGTGTGGGTGCCCAGAATGCCGCTGTGGCTGACCAGCCGGGCGGTGTAGGTGATGGACAGCTTCTGACCGCGGAGCAGATCCTGGTGCAGGGTGAGGGTGAAGTGCTCGGTACCGTCAGAGGCCTCGGTGTAGTTCAGGGTGAGGAACTCCCGGCCGTCCTCGGTGTGGAAGACCAGGCTGTCCTTGTCGCCCATGGTCTGGCTCTCCCAGTACAGGCCGCCCTGGTCGGTGCCGTTGGCGTTGGTGAGGCTGACGCGGATGGCCTCGTAGGTGGCCAGGTCAAAGTTGTAGTTCTCATCAGAGCTGTAGCCCAGCACGTCGGTGATGACGCTGCCGGCGGGGACGGCCACGTTGGCGGACTGGCCGTACATGACGCTGATGATGTCATCCAGCTGGGAGGCGGTGTTGTCCAGGGTGGCGTCAAAGCCGCCGTTCTCCACGCTCTTGCTCTGGGCGTAGTCGATGAACTCAGCGGCCAGCTGGGAGAGGGCGGTCACGCCGGCGTCATCCTGATAATAAGGATAGCCCACGGTGACCAGCTTCACGCCGGCGTCGGCCACCTTGTCCAGCTCCTTGGCGGCGAAGTAGACGCCGGTCTCAAAGTTGGTGAGGGCGTCGGCGTCGTCCTTGACGGCCTGGACCGCGGCGGCCAGGGGCTCGTTGGCGGAGGCGCTGCCGTAGGTCTGGGGGGCGGCAGACAGGTCCTGGGCCAGCAGGTTGTTCAGGCTGGTCAGGGACTGGTAGCCGCCCTCGGCGGCGTCGTTGTTGGCCATGGGGGCGGTGGTGCCGTCGGCCTTATAATAGGAGTTGTTCACGGCGTTGCCGCTGTCGTCCAGCCAGTAGAAGCTGCCGCCGTCGGTGATGAGCACCAGGTAGCGCTTGTCGGCGGCCACGGTGTCGGTGGACAGGCCGCTGAGGGCGTTCAGGCCCTCCCGGATGCCGGCCTGGACGTTGGTGCCGTGGTCAGAGGCCAGGACAAAGGCGGCGCAGTCGTTCTCCACATTGGCCAGGTCGTTCTGGGAGTCGCCGGTCAGGAGCTGGGGCTCCATCACGGTTCTGGCGGTGGTGGTGAAGATGGTCAGGCCGGCGTAGATGTTCTTGTCGGCCATGAACTTGAGGGCGTCGGCCCAGTTTTCCACGTAGGTCTTGTTGTCCTCGCTGAGGAAGAGGCTCTGGGTGGCATCCAGCACGAACTGGATGGCGATGGGGTTTTCGTTGGTGTTGGCCACCACGTCCAGGGTGATGGTGGTGTCGCTGCCGGCCAGCTCGCTGGCCTGCTTGCCCAGGGTGACGCCGCCCTCTGTGTTGGCGGGCGGGTTGGTTACCGCGGCAGTGGCGGCGGGGAGCATGCCAATCAGCATGACGGCAGCCAGCGCCGCGGCCAGGAATTTGCGCATACGCATAGCTCATACCTCCGTTTGCAATTTGCATAAAACGGCGCGGCAGACAGCCGGAGAATCTGCGCGCCGCATGCTAACTCATGACAAATTATAGCATAGCTCAGCGGAAACAGCAACAAAAAATCATCCACAGGAAGGGGAAATTTCCAATATTAGTTTGTGAGCGGTTTATGACGCTTTTTGGTTACATATGCGCGAAACATTGCAAAAACGCGGGTGAATAAGTAAAAAAGGGGAATCACATGTTAAAAAATATCCGAAAGAATAAAGGAAGATTCTTGAATTTGAGTGCCGCCTATGCTATACTAACCAAAAATAGGTGCGCTTTCGGCGGAAGGGCCGGAACGAGCCTGATGGTTTGCAGCCAGACCCCTGTATCGACGGTGACGCCGGAAGCCGGCCTTGCGGGGCAACTGTTTTGCAAGGGAGGAGATAAAGTTATGAAGAAAGCAGTGCGGAAGGGCGCGTCCAAAGCGGCAGCGCTGGTACTCAGCCTGGCGATGATCTTCGGCATGGTGCCCCTGGTGGGCGCTTCAGCGGAAGAGACGGCGGGCGCGCAGGACAATTTCGACCGCATCGTCCATCTGGACATGGGCCGGAAGTATTTCACCCCCGAGTGGATCAAGGCGCTTATTAAGGAGAGCGCGGCGCTGGGGTATACGGCGCTTGAACTGGACTTCTCCAATAATGAGGGATTCCGGTTCTCCCTGCCTGAAGAGCAGATGAAGATTGAGGTAGGCGGCTATGAGACCGTGCTCGTGGAAGTGGAGCCCGAGGAGCCTGCGGCGCCCGTGGAACCCACCGAGCCTGCGGCGCCTGTGGAATCCGCCGAGCCCGTGGAGCTCACCGAGCCTGCGGCACCTGTGGAATCCACCGAGCCCGTGGAGCCCACTGAGCCTGCGGCGCCTGTGGAGCCCACTGAGCCCACTGAGTCTGCGCCCCAGTATAAGGAAGTGCAGGTCTGGAACAGCAAGACCGTGGATCTCACCGCGGCGCTGAGCAGCGATGGCTACATTACTGCGGATCAGATGGAGGACATCATTGCCTGTGCTGACGAGGCTGGCATCGAGATTATCCCCCTGCTGAACAGCCCCGGCCATATGGGCGCTATTCTGGATGTGTTCCCGGAGTACCGCTGGACTGCCAAAAATGGAAAGACCAGTGAATCCACCATTGATTTGAGGAACGAGGAAGCGGTGAAGTTTGCCCAGGGCGTGGTGAGCGCCTACGCCAAGTGGTTCGCGGAGCAGGACTGCACGACCTTCAACATCGGCGCGGATGAGTTCGCCAATGATATTGGCGATTCTGTTGGCGACATAATGGGTCTGGATTACATTTATAAAAATGATCGTGACCTGTATGGAGCGCTGATTGACTATATCGACGACCTGGCGGTTTTCGTGGAAGGCTGCGGAATGACCCCCCGCGCCTTCAACGACAGCTTCTGCTACAGCAATGATACCAGCGACGCCCCCAGCCGCAATATTCAGGTCTGCTACTGGTCCTCCGGCTGGAACGGCTATTCCCCTGCTTCTGCCTCCACGCTGGCGGATGAGGGCTATGAGTTGATCAACACCCACGGCAACTACTACTATATCCTGGGGAAGGACGACTGCTGGGACCGCGGCGCTGGGTATGACTTCAACAACAATGCCTTTGCCGGCGGAAGCACCATTTCCGACCCGGCGGGCGCCATGTTCTGCATCTGGTGCGACGATCCCATTGCTGAGACAGAGCAGCAGGTGGCCGAGAAGATTCGCCTGCCCCTGCGCGTCATGGCGGCCCGCATGCAGGGCGAGGACGTGAGCGCCGGCTCCGTTGACATGACGGTAATCCCCGGCGGCTTCAATGCCGACGGCACCATCAACACCGATGCGCCCAGCACTGAGGTGAAGGATGAGGCCACCGGCGTGGCGGTCACGGCGCCCGGCCTGACCGGCATTGCGGTGGAGAAGGCGGATGCTCCCGCTCTGGCGGAAGTCCCCTATGTGGCCTATAATGTCACCCTCAACGGCGGCGGATACACAGGCTCTGCGGAGGTCACCATCCCCCTGGCGGGCACTGGGCTGGAGAATGCGGAGGCCCTGATGGGCTTTGTGCTGGAGCAGGATGGTTCCGTGACCCCGGTTGAAGGCCAGCGCAGCGGCGCGGACTTTACCTTTACCGCCCCCCATTTCTCCACCGTGGGCGTCTACGACGCCTCCGCGCTGGCGGCCTCCTCTGTCGCCGGGGACTATGAGCAGTTCACCGGTACGATGGAGGAAGGGCGGTACCTGATTGTCTATGAGTATACGCATCGTGAGGGCAGTTGGCCTAATTATCATAATGTTACCGACTACTACACCCTGGGCTCCGACGGCTTGGCCTCTTTGGTCGAACGGGACGAGAACGGCGTCATCACCCTGGACGAGAACGATGGGAACCTCCTGTGGAACTTTGAGCGGAGCGGCAACGGCTGGGCCATCACCAACAGCGAAGGCCATCGGATGGGCATGAGCGGCAGTAAAGGGTGGTTTGGCAGCTGGACCATCACCCCCGACTATAATGACAGCAATCCCTGCGTTTTTACAGTCAGCTCCTCCGGCAATGGATGGAACATCAGCGCGGGTGTTACGGACGGAGGCGACAACACCACCGGCTATTTGGTGGGAACTGCTGATCGGTGGGGAGATGTCTCCTTTAGCGGCGACACCGATCAGGGCACCCTTTATCTCTACAAGCTGGCTGAGCCTACTTATGCGGTGACTATCATCTGCCAGACCGAGGACGGTGTGGAGATTCAAAAAGTCCAGGAGATGTGGCCTGCGGGTGCCGCTGTTATCGAGGCCCCCTCGATTTCGGGCTATGACGTGGTTCCCCCTTCTGAGCAGACCATCGCTGTAACGCCCTCCGGCCTGAATACCGTGACCTTTACTTACAAGCAGTCCGAGAATCCGCCGTCCAATGCTCTGCGTGGCAACAGCCTCGAGGTTGAGTGGTGGATTACCAACAGCATGGTGCGCGAGGAGGCTAACGATTGGGCGGATAGCTCTACCACCATCTCCAGTTCCGATGCCAATAGCAATGACGGCGTGGCGCTGACGGGAGTCTCTCCCGAGACGGCCTACTCCAACTACGACGGCTGGGTGGAGCTGCATTACTGGCAGAGCATGCGTCTCGACCGCGATAATCACCAGACCGGCGACAGCGGCGACGATGAGACCGCCGACGGCACCGTCATCACCCGGGTGCGCTATCACAACGGCGCCTGGCAGTACATGGACGAGAACGGCCTCTGGAACTGGTTTGTCAGTGGCGACCAGGTGGTCACCTACTACATGCGGCACACGGATATCACCAAAGAGATTACCACCGCCATGAAGGACTGGGGCTATGATCCCAATACTTCCGGGGGTACTTCGGATACTTCTGGTGGCGATGGCCAGGTGGCCCTGTCGGTGGCTGTGGTCTATCCCGACGGCAGCCTCAGTCCCGCAGAGGGGGACATCTACCTCAACTCCACCACCATTTTCAACTACTGGGCGGGCCGGGACATCGGCATCATCGCCCCCCTCAATAACTCGGAGTATACCGTCACCCGTATCACGGTTGTCGACGGCGAGCGCGATGACCGAGGATGGTGGGATGATAGAAACACCAACGTATGGTATGGCGACGACACCATCACCTGGAATAAAGAGAATGGCCGGTTTGTCGAGAGAGAGGTCTGGAGCGAGGACATGGGCGGCGCGCCCATGGTGAACGGTAAAGTCAGCAACATCACCTGGCCCGCCAAGAGCACTGCCAAGCTGGTTCTCATCTACCTGGAGCCTGTGAAGCGAGAGAGCAACCTGAAGGTGGAGTATCGAGTGGACGACGCGTCCAAGACTCTGCTCTATGGCTTCGATGTTGTGGTCTCCGAGACCGCTGAGGAGCCTGTGACCTTCCTCAACAGCCTGGTGAACGGTTCTGATCAGCCCCCTTATCAGCCCGGCGAGATTGACCTGTCTGACGATGCCTACATTGTCAACAGCTCTAACGTCCACCAGACCTTCAACAAGAATTTGGCCACCATTCCCGACCTAAACCTGCCGGCACGATATAATTATGTCCGCGCGGAGATTTCTGAGGATGGTAAGACGCTGACTCTCTACTATAACCGTCTGGCTTCTCAGTATCAGTTCGTGGTGGACTACGGCCTGCCGGTGGAAATTGATTTTGCGGCGCTGAGCATCGAGGCGAATGGCCTTCAGTCGGTCAGCGGCGGCACTGCTGATATGAGTGTGGCGGCCGACCTGGCCAGTCAAACGCTGACTGTGACGCCCAAGGGTATTTTGAACGACACAGCCACTGTCCCCCTGACCCTGACATATAAGGACACGTCGGGCGGTACCAACACCCAGGAGGTCACTGTGGACTTCATTCCCGCCTCCACGGTGTACTATGAGGATACGGAACCTTTCGTAGACTACAGCGGTAATTGGAGCCTTGTTGGAGATGCGGACACCGATCGCGCTCAGACCACCAGCAAGCTGGGCGACAAGGCTATCTACGGGTATGATGCTGCTTATGGCACCGATGCCACCTACAGCGGCGGCAGCGCCCACAAGGTTACGCTGTCCTCTGGACAGACCGCCACGGCGACCTTCAGCTTCCACGGCACCGGCTTCCAGCTGGTCAGCATGACCGACGCCACCTCCGGCTGCATCACGGTCCACGTCGAGGGCAATGGGGTTGACAAGTACTACTTCGTGGATAACTACTATGCCAGCGGCACGCTCTACCAGGTGCCCGTCATGAAGGTGGACGACCTGGAGCTGGGCAATTACACCGTTACGGTCACGGCGTGTTATCTTAACAGCCGCAACTGGGATAGCGATGAAGCGGGCACCTCCACCTTCGTGCTGGACGGCATCCGCATCTACAAGCCCATCGGCGACTACGCGGACTATGCGCAGGACAACGAGGGCGGCGCGGTTTACAGCGAGATCCGCAACACCCTGATCGGCGGCTGGCAAGATACCAACAAGGTCTATGTGGATACCCTCGGGGAATCCACGAATGAGCTTGGCAAGTATCTCAAGGTCGGCCCCAACAATGAGGTCTACCTGAAGGAGAACGACCAGATCACCTTCACCGTGCCTGAGGGCGGCTCCATCGTCCAGATTGGCGCCAAGCTGGTGTCCGGCGGCAGAATGACCTTTAGTGTAACTGGCACTGACATCAATGACTCCGAGACTATCAGCACCGCGACCGCGACTGAGATGTACTACCTGCTGGATGGCGTGCAGCCCGGCAATACAATTACCATCACCGCCGCAGGCGACGGAATCCTGTCCCTCACCAACCTCAAGCTTGTAAGCGGTTCTTAAGAAAGGGGTGTGCAGTATGAAAAAGGAATATTGTAAACCCGAGATCGCGTTTGAGAGCTTTGAGCTGTGCAGCGACATCGCCAAGGGCTGTTACTTCCATGTGAATTCGAAGGCCTTTGATTGTGAGATCACATGGCCCGGAAGGCCGAACGTTTTCTGTTACGGCCCCTGCAGCAAAACGGCCGAGGATCTGGCCAAGCTGAATGTGCCGGGTATAAATGACAAGGCCTGCTACCATGGCCCCAGCGGCGGCAGCGTACTCTTTACATCCTAAACTGTGCAAAAAGCCCTGCCCCGATGGGGCGGGGCTTTTTTGCAGGGAAAGGAGGCGGCCTTTTTGTACCGCCAGGATTACCAGTTCGGCGGCGTGGGGTTTGCCCTGACGGCGGAGGCGCCCATCCGGCCGGCCCCCCTTTTGGAGCAGTTTCGCGCCCCGGAGACAAGCGCCGCCCATCAGATTCAGTGCCGCTTTGCGGCGCGGCTGCCCGCGCCTCCCGCGCATCCGCCCCTCGACACGCCGGAGGAGAAGATGTGGAGCAAGGACGGCGCGATTTATGGTTTCCATGCCTATCAGATCAGCCATGACGACCCGCTCAGGCCCGCCTGCTGGTGGCGCCGGCGGGGCAAACATACGGAAATGCTGTGGGCGGAGGAGTTCCGGGAGATGCTGTATGCGCGGAACATCCTGACCTCGGCGGATCTCTTTGGAAGCCTGCTGGAGGAGGGAGGAATCATCCTCCATGCCGCTTACATCGTCCATCAGGGGCGCGCGGTGCTGTTTTCCGGTCCCAGCGGAATGGGAAAGACCACTCAGGCCGGACTCTGGGAACGGTATCGCGGAGCGGATATCATCAATGGGGACAGAGCGCTGATCCGGCGCGGGCCGGATGGGACCTTTTGGGCTCACGGCATTTGTTACAGCGGTACATCCGGGATATGCCGAAATGTCAGCGCGCCGCTGGCTGCGGTGGTGCTGCTGTCCCAGGGGCCGGAAAGCAGAACGGAGCCCCTGGGAGGCCTGAACGCATTCAGGGCGCTGCTCCCGAGGGTTTCCTATCATACCTGGGCGGCGGAGGAAGCGAAAAATGTCACGGACATTCTCTCTGCGCTCCTGTCCGAAAAACCCGCCTTTCATCTGGCCTGCCGGCCGGACGAGAGCGCGGTTGAAAGCTTGGAGAAGTATCTATGAGTATATCTGATCAAATCCCGGGCCGCGATGTTGAGCCGCTCTGGTCAACCTATATCCATCAAAAAGGGAGTGCTCTGGGCCTTCCGGTGAGCGGCTCCTTTGAACTGACGCCCCGGTGCAATTTCAACTGCAAAATGTGCTATGTGCACCAGACTGCCGAGCAGGTGGCCGCCTCCGGCCGGCGGGAGATGACGGCGGACCAGTGGCTGGACATCGCCCGGCAGGCAAAGGACGCGGGCATGGTCTTTCTGCTCCTCACCGGCGGGGAGCCGCTGCTCTTCCCGGAGTTTCCCCGGCTCCTCCACGAGCTGAAGCAGATGGGCCTGCTGGTGTCGGTGAACTCCAACGGCTCCCTCATCCGGGGCGAGCTGCTGGAGACGCTGAAAAAAGACCCGCCTCTCCGGTTCAACATCACCCTCTACGGCGGCAGCGACGCCGCCTATGAGCGGCTGTGCGGCCGGCCGGCGTTCCACCAGGTGGTGGACAATATCCGCGCGCTGAAGGAGGCGGGCATCTCCGTGCGGCTCAACGCCTCCATTACTCCCTACAACAAGGACGATGTGCAGGACATTTTCCGCATCGGCAGGGAGCTGGGGGTCCATGTCAAGTCCGCCACGTACATGTTCCCGCCGGTGCGCATCAACGGCGGCGAGGCCGGCAGGGCGGACCACCGCTTTTCCCCGGCCGACGCGGCCAGATACGAGCTGCTCTGCCGGGAGCAGACCATGACGGAGGAGCAGCTGCGGGAAGCGGTGAAGAACGGCGGGCTTCCGCCGGACGGGGAGGAGTGCACCGGCGGCGCCGAGGGAGAGCCCCTCTTCTGCCGGGCGGGCCGGAGCTCCTTCTGGATGACCTGGGACGGCCGCCTGCTCCCCTGCGGGATGATGGCGGACCAGGGCGTCTCCGTGCCGGAGCAGGGCTTCGCCGCCGCCTGGGCGGCGGCCAGGCGGGCGGCCGAGGCCATCCGCCTGCCAAAGGAGTGTACCGGCTGCCCCATGCACACCCAGTGCGCCTCCTGCGCCGCCTCCTGCGCGGCGGAGACCGGCCGGTGCGACGGCAAGCCGGAGTACCTCTGCGAGATGACAAAAGCCCTGATCCACCTGACATGGGAAAAATACGGAAAGTGAGAGCGCAGCAATGGAAGTGAAGAAACAACTGGTCCTGCGGGAGATCGCAGGCGACTATGCTCTGATTCCAGTAGGTGATACTGTAATCAAAAATAACGGTTTGTTTTCGCTGAGCGAGACGGGAGCCCGTATCTGGGCGCTTCTGCCCCAGGCGGACGGGGCGGAACAGCTGGTGGACGCGCTGCTGGAGGAGTACGATGTGGACCGGGAGACGCTGGAGCAGGATGTAAATGAATTCCTGAACCAGCTCCGTCAGCTGGAGATTCTCTGAGTGAAGAAGGGGCGGCAAAGGCTGCTGTGGGCAGTCCTGCCGGCGACCGTTCTGCTTCTGGCGGCCTGGATTGTCTGGGGCGTCTGGCGCTCGGCCAGCCGGCCCGCGGCCAGGACCTGGCAGGTGGAGGCGGGGCTGCCCGTCCGCCTGGCGGTGCTGTCCGACCTGCACGGCAGCGTGTTCGGGGAGCAAAACAGCGAGCTGGCCGCCCTGGTGGCGGAACAGCGGCCGGACCTCATCCTGCTGGACGGCGACATGCTCAATGGCAGCGCGGACAGCGCGGAGCCCCTGCTGGAGCTGATTGGCCGGCTGGTGGAAATCGCCCCGGTCTACTATGCCTGGGGCAACCATGAGCTGGAGTACATGGACCGGGGCGTCTCCGACCTGCGGGCGCAGGTGGAGGCCCTGGGGGCCGTGGTGCTGGAGCTGGAGTATGTGGACCTGACGGTCAACGGCGCGCAGCTGCGGCTGGGCGGCATGTACGACTATGCCTTTGCCCTGGACAACTACAATTCCTGCGACCCGGAGCGGATGAAGCCGGAGGTGTGGCAGTTCCTCACCGAATTCCAGGACACGGACCGGTACAAGGTGATGCTGTCCCACAGACCGGACAGCTTTGTGTTCGGCGCGGCGTCCGCCACCTGGGACGTGGACCTGGTGATCAGCGGGCACCTCCACGGGGGACAGGTGGTGCTGCCCCTGCTGGGCGGCGTGTTCGGCGGGGATCAGGGCCTGTTTCCCCGGTACGTCCACGGAATTTACGAAAAGGACAGGCTTACCCTGGCCGTCACCAGCGGCCTGGGCAGCCAGCCGGAGCGGCTGCCCCGCTTCAACAATCCGCCGGAGGTCATGGTTCTGGATCTGTCGGCCTGAGAGGAGACACCGTCAAATGGAGGAGAATCAGCAGCAGTTTTTACAGTGCCTCCGGGGGGCCCTGTTCCGCCGGGAGGCCGTCCGGTGGCCGGAGGGGGAGGCGGAGCGGGACGCCCTTCTGGCGCTGGCCGGGGAGCAGCACGTCCTCCCCCTGGTGCTGGACCGGCTGATCCCCGCCGCCCGTGCCGCCGGCGTGGACCAGGGGGCGCTGCGCCCCCTGCGGCAGCTTCTGCTCCAGAGCGCCGTGGGCCAGACCAGGCGCACCGGGAAGCTGGTGGAGCTGTGCGGCGCGCTGGAGGCGGAGGGGCTGCGCCCCCTGCTGGTGAAGGGACTGGCCTGCCGCCTGCTCTACCCCAATCCGGATCTGCGCCCCTCCTCCGACGAGGACCTGCTGGCCCGGGACGGGGAGATGGAGGCCATCCACGGCGTGCTCACCCGCATGGGGATGGAGGCTGAGGAGGGCGGACCGCCGGGGCAGGCCCAGGTGGTGACCTATTGTGACCAGGAGAGCGGCCTGCGCATCGAGCTCCACAGGAGGCTCTTCGCGGAGGACGCACAGGCCTACGGCGGCATGAACCGCTGCTTTGCCCGCGCCTTTGAGCGGGGCGTGCTGCTGGAGGGGGCCGGCGGGCCGGTGTGGACCATGGGGCCGGACGACCACCTGCTCTACCTCATCTGCCACAGCTTCAAGCACTTTCTTCACTCCGGCTTCGGCGTCCGCCAGGTGTGCGACATCTGCCTGGCCGCCGCCGCGTGGGGGGACCGGATTGCGTGGGACGCCCTCTTTGACGCGCTGAAGCCCTTCCGGGCGGACTGCTTCGCCCGCAACCTGTTTGCCATCGGCGCGGAGTATCTGGGCTTTGCAGGGCTGTGGCCCGAGCCCATGGCGGCGGCCCTGGCCGCCCGGGGAGAGACGGACTGCCTTCCGCTGCTGGAGGACCTGCTCACTGCCGGCGTGTACGGCAGCAGCTCCGACGTGCGGCTCCACAGCAGCCGCATCACCCTCAACGCGGTGGCGGCAGAGGGGGAGCAGCGGCTGGGCCGGTCGGTGCTGCGGACGGTGTTCCCCTCCGCCCGGGAGCTGGAGGGGCGGTATCCCTATTTAAAGGATAAGCCCTGGCTGCTGCCGGGGGCCTGGGTCCAGCGGCTGGCACGCTACGCCGGGGAAAACCGGGGCCGGGCGGGCGCGGCCCGGGAGAGCGTGGCCATCGGCGAGCGGCGTGTGGCGCTGCTGAAGAAGTACGGGGTGATCCCATGAGCGGCGGGCGGCAGCTGCTGGACAGCGGACAGGTGGAGGAGCGGCTGGCGCCGCTGCTCCGGGCCGGGGCGGAGGTGCCCCTGGTGGTGACGGGGAGCAGCATGGTCCCCTTCCTGCGGGACCGGCGGGACACCGTATACCTCAAATCGCCCGAATATGCGCCCATCCGGACAGGGGACATCCTCTTTTTCCGGCGGGAGAGCGGACAGTGGATTCTCCACCGGCTGCACCATTTCACGCCGGACGGCCTGATGGTCATCAACGGCGATGGTCAGACCTGGTTTGAGACCATCCGACCCGGCCAGGTGCTGGGCGTGGCGGTAAAGATCAGCCGGGACGGTGGGGCGCCCTTCCCCGCCCGCCGGTGGGACTGGGCGCTGCTGCGCCGGGTGTGGAAGCTGCTGCTGCCGGTCCGGCCGGCGCTGCTGCGGTGCATCGGGCGGATGAGCCGGCTGAGACACAGAAAATAAGCGGTATGGAGAGATAGAGATGCGGAGCGCGGCGACTGAAGCGGAAAAAACGGCCTTTTGGCCCCTGACCGGGCGGCAGAAGGTCTATCTCAAGGTGAAATTCGTGGTGGACTGGCTGCTGGCGCTGGCGGCGCTGGTGGTGCTCTCCCCGGTGTTTGGGGTGATTGTGCTGGCCATCAAGCGGGAGGACGGCGGCCCGGTGTTTTTCACCCAGAAGCGGGTGGCCCGGGGCGGCGCCTATTTTCCCATCTACAAGTTCCGCACCATGCGGCTGGACACCCCCCACGACATGCCCACCCATCTTCTAAAGGACCCGGAGCAGTACATCACCAGGGTGGGCCGGTTTCTGCGCCGCACCTCCCTGGACGAGCTGCCCCAGCTGTGGAACATTATCCGGGGGGAGCTGGCGGTATCCGGCCCACGGCCCGCCCTGTGGAACCAGGATGACCTCATCGCCCTGCGGGAGGAATACGGCGTGCAGCAGATCCGGCCCGGCATCACGGGCTGGGCCCAGATCCACGGGCGGGACGAGCTGGAGATTGACAAAAAGGCCGCGCTGGACGCCTATTATCTCCGGCATCTGGGACCTGTGATTGACCTGAAGTGCTTTTTCGGAACGTTTCTGGCCGTGTTCCGGCAGGACGGCGTTGTGGAGGGCGGCACAGGCGCGATGAAGGAAGGAAACGGAGAGACCCCGAAGGCATGAAGATACTGATCATAACCAACCACTCCTATATGTTCTGGCAGTTCCGCCGGGAGCTGACCGCCGCATTGCTGAAGGACCACCAGGTGGTGCTCAGCACGCCCTTTGTGGGGCACCAGGAGGACCTGGAGGCCATGGGCTGCCGCTGCATCGAGACGGCGGTGGACCGGCGGGGTATCAATCCGGCCACGGATTTGAAGCTGTTTTCCGTCTACCGCAGGCTGATCCGGCAGGAGAGGCCGGATCTGGTGATTACATACTCCATCAAGCCCAATATCTACGGCGGCTTGGCCAGCCGACTGGCCGGCGTGCCCTACTGCGCCAATGTCCAGGGGCTGGGCACCGCCTTCCAGAAGAAGGGCCTGGCGGCCCTGGTGACCGCCATGTACCGCGCCGCCCTTGGAAAAGCCCGGCGGGTGTTCTTTGAGAACGAGGGCAACGCCGCCCTGTTCCGGGAGAAAAAGATTGTTCCGGCGCAGCGGCAGACGGTGCTGCCCGGCGCGGGGGTGGATCTGGCCTGCTACACGCCGGAGCCCCGCCCGGAGGACGGACAGGTCCGGTTCCTGTTTGTGGGCCGGATCATGAGGGAAAAGGGCGTGGACGAGCTGTTCTGGGCCGCCCGGCGGCTGAAGGAGGAGTACGGCGAGGGCGTCGCCTTCGACGTGGTGGGCTTTTTTGAGGACGCGTACAGGCAGACCGTGGAGGAGCTGGCGGCGGAGCACATCCTCACCTTCCACGGCTTCCAGCAGGATGTGCGGCCCTTTTACGCCACCGCCGACTGCGTGGTGCTGCCCTCTTACCACGAGGGCATGTCCAACGTGCTGCTGGAGGGGGCGGCCTCCGGCCGGGCCCTGGTGACCAGCGACATTCCCGGCTGCCGGGAGGCGGTGGAGGACGGTGTCACCGGCTTCCTCTGCCCCGCGGGGGACCGGGAGGCCCTGCTGGACCGGCTGCGCCGGTTTGCATCCTGTCCGCCGGAGAAGCGCGCGGCCATGGGCCGGGCGGGCCGGGCCCTGATGGAGCGCCGCTTCCGCAAGGAGGACGTGGTGAACAAAACCATTGCCGCTCTGCTGGAGGAGAAACCATGCTGAATCTGCTGCTCGTCATGGCGGTCTCGGTGGCCCTGGCCTACGGCTCCCAAAAGATGAATCCCTCCGGATTGGATCAACGGGGAAGGGTTTACTGGGATGTATGCCTGGTGCTCATGGCGGTGGTCATGACCATGTTTGTGGGCCTGAGAACCGGCTACAACGACACACAGGCCTATATCACCGGATTTCAGAACGCCGAATCGGTGGCCGCCTTCCTGGCCGACCCGGACAACCTGGATATCCTCCACAACCCGCTCTTTTACTTTATCACCTGCCTGTTCCGCCAGCTGACGGACAATTACCACCTGTATCTGATGGCCTTCGCCGTGTTCAATACGGTGCTGTTTGTCCGCTTCCTGCGGCGGTACGCCCCGGAGGGCGGCTTTGCCTTTGTGGTGTTTCTCTATTTTGCCATCGGCGTGTTCACCTTCTCCATGGCGGCCCTGAAGCAGATCACGGCCTCCGCAGTGCTGACGCTGGCCATTCCCGCCCTTGTGGATAAGAAGTGGGGACGGTACTATCTGCTGGTGGTGATTGCAGGATTGCTCCACACCTACGCCTTTATCTTCGCTTTCCTTCCCCTGCTGTCGGGGAAGCCCTGGGGCTGGAAGACCCTGCTTCTGCTGGCGGGAACCCTGGCGGTCATGCTGACCTTTGAGGACACCATCGGCACCCTGCTGGAATACGCCGACTCCATGGGCAAGCACGTGGCGGAGTACGAGGTGTTTGACGGCAACCAGATGAACCCCTTCCGGGTGGCGGTGTTCGCGGTGGTGCCGGTGCTGTCCCTGGTGTTCCGGCCGTGGCTGGCGCCGGAGGAGGACCGGGAGAAGTGCATTCTGCTCAACATGAGCATCGTCAGCCTGATGTTCATGCTGCTGGCCATGATGAACGGCGCCAATATGTTCGGCCGCCTGGCCCGGTATTTCGTGCTGGGCTCGGTGTGCACCCTGCCCTGGATTCTGGACCGGGTCTTCAACGCCCGCTCCGCCCGGCTCATAAAGCTGCTGGCCGCGGTGAGCTTCCTGGGGTTTTTCCTGTACGACAACCAGGGATTCAGCCAGGCGTATCACGCCATCAGCCTGACCGGCTTTATCTTCGGGCGGTAGAAGGCGGATTGCGGCGCGGCAGGCCGGGAAAAGACTGGAGAAAAGGGAGAATATTTCCCCGGATGTATGCCTGGTTTATTTGACTTCCAGGAAAAAATGAGATAAAATGGAACGAATAAAGTCGGGTATGGGAGAGAAGAGAGATATGAACATGGCGCGTATTCGCGGGTGGATTGTGCTGGCAATGGATGTGCTCACCATCTTTGTGTGCAATATCCTGATGTTTTTGCCCGCCTATCTGAGGAATGATATCCGCCTGATCAATCTGATTCTGCATATCGGGTTCCTGACGGCCTGCGCGCTGGTGTTTCAGGTTGTATTCAAAACCTATGAGAGCCTGTGGCGCTATGCGGAGAGCCGGGAGTACCTCTGCCTGCTCAGCGGGCTGGCGGCGGGCTTTGTGCTCTACGCGGGGCTGAACCTGCTGATGGGCGCCCAGCGGATATGGATTGTGTCCGCGTTCTTTGGAACGGTAATCGCCCTGGTCGTCATGCTGGCCTACCGCTTTGCCTACCGCATGCTCCGGTTCCGCCTGGCGGGCGCCCCCGGCAAGGGCAAGCGGCAGGTGGCCATTATCGGCACCGGCACCGCGGGCGTATCCCTGCTCTATGAGCTGATGCACAACACAGGGGGGAATTACGCCCCCTACTGCCTGCTGGACGACGCCTCCGACAAAATCGGAAAGGTGGTCCAGGGCGTGCCGGTCAAGGGCCCCATCAACGACCTGTGCGCCATTTTACAGGATACGCCGGTGACGGAGATTATTCTGGCCATCCCCAGCCTGACGGCAGCGCGGAAGGCGGAGATTCTGGAGCTGTGCTCCAAGACCAAGTGCCGCCTCCACATCCTGTCCGACCCCATCAAGCAGCTGGAGGGCAACGCAGGCTCCATCATGGCCTCCAACGTCCGCGAGGTGGAGATTGAGGACCTGCTGGGCCGGGACCCCGTCCAGCTGGACAAGGCCAGCGTGCGGGCCTTCCTGGCGGGGAAGCGGGTGCTGGTGACCGGCGGCGGCGGCTCCATCGGCTCGGAGCTGTGCCGCCAGATTGCGGAATGCGGGCCCGCCCGGCTGATTGCGGTGGACATTTCGGAGAATTCGGTCTATGATTTACAGCAGGAGCTGCGCCACAAGTTCCAGAACAGGCTGGACTTTGTGGTGGAAATCGCGTCGGTGCGGGACCGGGAGAAGATGGACAAGCTGTTTGGCCTCTATCAGCCCCAGGTGGTGTTCCATGCGGCAGCCCACAAGCATGTGCCGCTGATGGAGCAGTGTCCGGAGGAGGCCATCAAGAACAACGTGTTCGGTACATACAATACCGCCCTGGCCGCCCGGAAGCACAAGGCGGAGGCCTTTGTGCTTATCTCCACCGACAAGGCGGTCAACCCCACCAACATCATGGGCGCCACCAAGTACCTGTGCGAGCAGGTGCTCCAGGGGCTGCGGGAGAACGCGGAGACCAAGTTTGCCGCGGTGCGGTTCGGCAACGTGCTGGGCTCCAACGGCTCGGTGATCCCCCTGTTCAAGAAGCAGATTGCCTACGGCGGCCCGGTGACCATCACCGACAAACGGATCATCCGGTATTTCATGACCATCCCGGAGGCGGTGCAGCTGGTGCTGGAGGCCGGCTCCCTGGCCCAGAGCGGCGAGGTGTTCGTGCTGGACATGGGCAAGCCGGTGCGGATTCTGGAGCTGGCGGAGAATCTGATCCGCCTGTCCGGCCTGACGCCCTATCAGGACATTCAGATTGAGGAGATCGGCCTGCGTCCCGGCGAGAAGCTGTACGAGGAGCTGCTGACCAGGTCGGCCGACCTGTCCAGAACAGAGAACGACAAGATTTTTGTGGAGTTTAAGCCCGTTATCCCTGAGGCGGCGCTGGAGCGCCGTCTGGCGGAGCTGTCCGACGTGCTGGAGCATGGCCGGCGGGCGGATATCTTCCAGACACTCCACCGCCTGGTGCCCACCTTCCACGACCCGGAGGAGGTCAACCGGGCGGCGCTGAGCCGCATGGCGGAGGCGGCCCCGGCGGAGGATACGGAGGGAGAGGAAGAGGCGGAGACGGAGCCCCGCCCTTTTGAGCTGGGCATACTGCGGCACATTGGCTGAGGAACAAAGGAGAACCAAGATGAAAAAAGCAGGAAAAATTGCCCTGGCGGTGGCGGGCGTGGTCCTGGTGGCCGGAGCCGTTACCGTGGCGGTGCAGTGGAACAACATCAAGGCCGTGGCCTATATGATGACCATGGACACCGGCACCCTGAGCCAGCGGGCGGAGGAGAACCGCAAGACGCTGGACAAGGCCATGGAGGACTACCAGATTCCCTCCTATACCTTCTCGGAGGAGGAGATGAGCCAGCTGGCCAGCGGCGAGCTGAGTGAGGAGGAGGCCGCGGCCCGCATCCTGGGAGAGAACGGCGGCACTACGGCCGAGCCGGAGCCGTCCCAGAGCGGAGCGCCCAGCCAGGAACCGTCCCCCAGTCAGAGCACGCCGCCCAGCCAGGAACCGTCCCCCAGTCAGAGCACGCCGCCCAGCCAGAGCCCGTCCGCCAGTCAGAGCGCCCAGCCCGCCCAGAGCGCGGACCAGGGCGGAGAGACATCCGCCCAGGATGCCGAGGCGGAGCTGCGGCAGCTGGTGGCCACCATGTATGTGCTCCAGGCCACCTATGAGGGCAAGCTGGAGGCCATTGTGCAGGAGGCCATCGACGAATACACAGCCGGTGAGCACACCTCGGAGAACCGCACCAGAATTGTGTACAGCAAGTACGACGCCCTCACCAAGCTGGAGCAGGAGTGCGACCAGAAGGTGGCGGACGTTGTGAGCCGGATGCGGGAGCTGCTGAAGGCAACCGGACAGAGCGAGAGCCTGGCCGACGAGGTGCAGCGGACCTATGAAGAGGAGAAGAGCCTGAAGAAGGCCTACTATATCCGGGAGTTCCAGGAGGGCTGAGACAGGGAGGGAGAGCGCATGGTGGATCTGCACTGTCATATCCTGCCCGGCGTGGACGACGGCGCGGCCTCCCTGGCGGAGAGCCTGGCCATGGCCAGGCTGGCTGTGGACAGCGGCGTGCGCGCCATTGCGGCAACGCCCCACTGCGACCCGGAGAGCGGGTTTGACAACTACCGCTCCCGGGACCTGGCCCAGCGGTTTCTCCAGCTGGAGCAGGCGGTACAGAAGGCGAAGCTGCCCCTGCGGATTCACGCGGGGATGGAGGTCTTTGTGACCCCCTCCACCCCCCGCCTGCTGCGGGAGGGGCGGCTCCTGACCCTGGGGGGCAGCGGGTACCTGCTGGCGGAATTTGACTTCCAGTGCGGCCCCGCCTTTGCCGAGCGCATGCTCTCCGCCCTGCGGCAGGAGGGGGTGCGGCCGGTGGTGGCCCACCCGGAGCGCTACCGCTTTGTCCAGCGGGACCCGGAGCGGCTCTTCCGCTGGCTGGAGGAGGGGTATGTCCTCCAGCTCAACAAGGGCAGCTTCTTCGGCCGCTTCGGCGAAGGGGCGGCCAGGACCGCCCACTGGTGCCTGCGGGAGGGGTGCGTCCACCTCATCGGCAGCGACGCCCACAGCCCCTACCAGCGTACCACCCGCCTGTCCGACATCCATGAGTACATCAGCGGCGCGGCCTCCCAGGGGCTGGCCGACCTGCTGCTGAGGGACAACCCAGGCCGCATCCTGGCCGACCAGCCGGTGGTGTCGCCGGAGCCCATATTTGACGGGTTTGGCGGGTATTGAGGGTGGAGCACTGGTTCAGTTTGATTCCAAATTGTATATTTAATTGAGAAAATACAAAATGGAGTGAGCGAACCGCCGCCGGAGCGGCAAAACAGCAGCCATGAAGTTAGCGAGGAGATACCATGAGGAAGCTTCATTTCATCATCGCCGCGCTCCTGCTTGTGAGCGCGGCGGGTTTTGTCTGGACGGAGGTCCGGCAGCGGAGCGCCGCAGACCAGACGCTGCCCGTCATCGAGTGCCCGGATACTCCCCTGGTGATCCAAGTGGGGGAGAGCAGCGAGGAGGTCCTGCTGGAGGGCGTGACCGCCTGGGATGAGAAGGACGGCGACCTGACGGCTCAGGTTATGGTGGAGGGCATCGAAAAGAGCATCCAGGACAACGAGACCACCGTGACCTACGCCGTGGTGGACAGCGACAGCCACGTGGCCAAGCTGACCCGGACGGTCCGCTATACCGACTACACGCCGCCCAGATTCGGCCTGAGCATGGAGCTGCGCTACGAGCTGGGGGAGCCGGTGGTCATCCGGGACCGGCTGACCGCCTGGGACGTGATCGACGGGGATCTGTCCGCCCAGGTGAAGGCCACCAGCACCGGCCTGGACGCCCTGGCGGAGGGCCGCTATCCGGTCACCTTTGAGGTGACCAACAGCATGGGGGACACCAGCACCTGGACGGCGGAGATCCGCATCCAGAACCGGGAGGCGGGGGAGCCCTATCTGCTGCTGAAGCAGTATCTGGTCTACCTGGAGGCCGGGGACAGCTTCCAGCCCATGGACTACTTTGAAGAGGTCATCGGCGGCGACGCGGCCAACGTGACGGTGGACTCCAACGTGGACACCAGGACGCCGGGCAGCTATCAGGTGACCTATTCCTGCGTCGGGACCACCGGCGTGACGGGGACCACCGAGCTCTTTGTGGTGGTAGAGTAAGGCCGGAACGGAGGAGCCGAAGCAATGGAACAAAAGAAACAGTTCAGCTGGGGCGGCATTGAGCCGCTGTGCGTGGCGCGGCGGGTGCTGCGCCAGCTCCCGGCCATTCTCGCCGGCGGGGTCATCGCCGTGCTGTGCGCGTGGATTGCCATGACCGGCCTCTACCACCCCTCCTATACCGCCAGCACCACCCTGGCCGTGTCGGTCAGGAGCAGCAGCTACTCCTCGGTGCTGTCCAACCTGAGCATGTCCGCCGAGATTGCGGAGACCTTTACCACCCTCTTTGAGAGCAATGTGTTTGACAGCCTGGCCGCCGAGCTGATGGGGGAGGCCTCCCTGCCCGGGGAGCTGTCCGCCGTGGTGATCCCGGAGACCAACCTGCTGGTGCTCACCGTGACGGCGGACCGGCCGGACACTGCCTTCCGCACCCTGAAGCTGGTGCTGGAGAACTACGACCAGGTGTCGGAGCAGATGTTCCAGAACGTCATCCTCAAGCAGCTGGACAGCCCCAAAGTGCCCACCGCCCCCTCCAACCCCCTGAACCGGAGCCGGACGGTGAAGCTGGCCGCCGTGGGCGGCGCGGGCGCGGTGCTGGCCCTGGTGCTGCTGCTCACACTGTGGGCGGACACGGTGCAGAACACGGAGGGCCTGCGGCGCAAGGTGGATGCCCGGCAGTTCGGCGTCATCTTCCATGAGAGCAAGAACAAGACCCTGCGGACCAAGCTCCGCCGGACCAATAAGGGGCTGCTCGTCACCATGCCGGTGGCCAGCTTCCGCTTTACCGAGACCATGTACAAGCTGGGCGTCAAGCTGGGCTACGCCGCCAAAAACAACGGCTACCAGGTCATTCTCATCACCAGCGTGGCGGAGAACGAGGGCAAGTCCACCGTGGCCGCCAACCTGGCCCTGACCCTGGCCCAGCAGGGGAAGCGGGTGCTGCTCATAGACGCCGACATGCACAAGGCGGCCCAGTACAAGCTTCTGGGATACAATCCCCGGGTGGAGCTGGCCGACGTGCTCTCGGGCAAGGCGGAGTACCGGCCGGAGTACCTGGAAAAGCACGGGCTGTATGTCCTGCTGTCCAAGCAGGGGAGCCGGCAGGCGGCGGAGCAGATTGCCGCCGAGCGCATGGGGACCCTGCTGGAGCAGGCCCGGGCGGAGATGGACTTTGTGATCATCGACTCCCCGCCCATCGCCCTGTTCTCCGACATGGAGTACCTGGCCGACCGGGCGGACGCCTCCCTGCTGGTGGTGCGGCAGGACTGCGTGCCCGCCCCCCGCATCAACGACGCCGCCGACCTGCTGCGGGGCTGCCGGAGCGAGCTGCTGGGGTGCATCCTGAACGACGTGCGCACCACCCCCTTCTTCAGCGAGTCCAGGCGGCACGGCTACGGGTACGGCTATGGCTATGGGTACGGTTACGGCTACGGCGGATATGGCGGCTACGGCCGCCGCCGGCACAGCCAGGACGGGGAACAGGAAAACCAGGAGACGGAGAACGGCAATGGATGAACACAAGACAAAACAGCATACGGAGGCTCCCGAGCCCATTGACCTGACCGCACTGCTGGGGGAGCTCTGGCGGATTTTCACCCGCATGTTCTGGGTGCCGCTGGTGCTGGCGGTGCTGGCCGGCGGGCTGCTGTGGCTGCGCAGCTGGCGCAGCTACACGCCCATGTACCGCTCCGAGGCCACCTTTACCGTGCAGCTGCTGAGCAACCAGTATGATATCACCGGCGTGGACAGCTATTACGACAAGGCCGCCGCCGAGCAGCTGGCCAACACCTTTCCCTATCTGCTCTCCTCCGACCTGATGCAGCAGCTCCTCCAGCGGGAGCTGGGGGTGACCTGGCTCAACGGCAGCATTACGGCTCAATCGGTGGCCAACACCAACCTGTTCTCCGTGCAGGTGAGCAGCACCAGCGCCCAGGACGCCTATGACATCCTCAACGGGGTCATCGCGGTGTATCCCCAGGTGGCCAACTATGTGGTCGGCAGCACGGAGCTGACCGTGCTGGTGCCGCCGGCGGTGGCCAGCCAGCCCTATAACGCCTTCCAGCCCGCCCGCACAGTGATCAAGGGCGCGGTGCTGGGCTTCGGCGTGGGAGTGCTGCTCCTGCTGGCGCTGGCCATGGCCAGCAAGACCATCCGCACCCGGGAGGACATGAAGAAGTGGATGAACGTGCCCTGCCTGGGCACGCTGCCCACGGTATCCTTTAAGCGGCGCACGGGGGCGGCGGGGAATGCGGTGTCGATTCTCAACGAGAGAACGGGCAGCGCATTCCAGGAGAGCGTCCGCAGCCTGCGCATCCGCTTCCTGCGGGAGGCGGAGCGGCAGGGGAGCAAGGTGTTCCTGGTATCCAGCACCGTGCCCGGGGAGGGTAAGACCACCGTGGCGGTCAACCTGGCCCTCACCCTGGGACAGAACGGCGCCCGGGTCATCCTGGTGGACATGGACCTGCGCAAGCCCAGCGTCAAGAAGGCCCTGGGGCTGACCGCGCCCTCCGCCGGGGTGCCCGAGCTGCTCCGGAGCGGCGATGGCAGCCCGCAGAAGGCGCTGGTGGAGCTGGAGGGCACCCGGGTACGGGTGCTGGCCGGGGACAAGGCGGTGGACAATCCCAGGCGGCAGCTGGAGTCCCGCAGGCTGTCCGGGCTGATTAAGGCCCTGCGGGAGGAGGCGGACTACGTGGTCATCGACACGCCGCCCAACGGCCTGCTGGGCGACAGCACCGCCCTGGCGGGGCTGGCCGACGGGATTCTGTACGTGGTGCGGGCGGGCAAGGCCCAGGTGTCCCACATTATGGACAGCATCCAGCTGCTCTCCAGCAGCCGGACGCCCCTGATGGGCTGCGTGCTCAACGGCGTGAAGGAGAGCGGCGGCGGCTACGGGTACGGCTATGGATATGGCTACGGCAGCAGCTACCGCAGCTATGAGCGGCACAGCCGCAAGAGCGGCCGGGACGGCCAGCTGGAAGAAGAGAGAAAATAAACAAAATTTCCCTTGGAGCGCAAGCCGCTCCAAGGGAAATTTTTATTTCGAATGTTTCTCGGCTTTCCAGTTTCTATTAACTTATGTTATTGATTTAAATTTAGAAAAAGTATAAAATACAGGAAATTATGTCCTGCGGAACAGCTCACGCCGCAGGATATGGGAATGGGAGGTATTTTTATGAGGAAAAAATTTCTATCCATGTTTCTGGCCATGGCTCTGGCCCTGGGGCTGTCCGTCCCTGCCTTGGCGGATGCCATGGGTGAAACCCGGGTGGGCTTCCGCTTCGGCGAAACCTTTTATTCTTATGACGTCCCTGCCAGCGGCGCCGGCTGGAGCTATGACGGTAACTATACCATGACCTTCAACGGGCTTAACATCGCAACCCCTGACAATCCCTATGGCGACAGCGGCTATTTCCAGCTGTGTAATCTGGACAAGTCCTTCACCCTTGTGCTGACCAGCGGCACGAGCAACAGCGTCAATACCATGGATTCCATCTATAAGATGGGCAAGACCCTGGAGGACCAGCCCACGGTGACCATCCAGGGCGGGGGTAGTCTCTCCTGCCATCAGCTCACGCTGGGCGACCTGGCGCTGACCGACGCCGCCATCACCTCAACCTATTTCTCCTGCTTCAAGCTGACCCTCACCGGCGGCTCTATCACCACCACCGGCCTGACTGTAAACGACAGCTATACCCTGAACAGCGGCAGCATCCTGGTGGAGCGGGATGAGCCCGCCTTTGAGGGATTCCGGGTGTATATGGACGATACGGCTGCGGCCAGCTCCCTTGTCTCCCAGTTTAAGGATCAGTACGGTAAGCCCCTCCAGCTCAAGCAGGAGACCTTTGACTGGGGTACTCTGACCAGCATCTATGACAGCGCCGGCGAATACGTGACCTATGCCGTCTGGACCGGCGGCGGCGTCACTCCCCCCACCCCCGCCAAGACCGCCTATGCCTCCACCCAGTCGGTGAAGGTGGACGGCGTGGCCGTGGAGTTCCAGATGTATGCCCTCAAGGACGAGAAGGGCAACGACACCAACTATGTGAAGGTGCGCGACGTGGCGTACGCCCTCAACGGCACCGCCGCCCAGTTCAACGTGGGCTGGGACGGCGCGGTAAATCTGGTCACCGGTCAGGCCTACACTCCCAATGGCTCTGAGATGTCCACCCCCTTCAGTGGCAACCGGAGCTATCAGGACTCCGCTGCCGCCACCAATGTGAACGGCTCTGCCGCCGCGCTGGATGCCATCCTGCTCACCGACGATGCAGGCGGCGGGTATACCTACTACAAGCTGCGGGATCTGGGCCAGGCTCTGGGCTTTAATGTGAGCTGGAGTGCGGAGCTGGGCGTCTATATCGAGACAGATAAGCCCTACGAGGGTTAAACAGCAGAAAAAACGCCGCCCCGGCGCCATATGGCGCCGGGGCGGCGTTCTGCTTTTCGGTTACTTCATCAGGCTGCACACCAGCTCGGTGTAGGCGGCCGGGTCCTCCAGAGGCAGGCCGGCGATGAGCAGGGCCTGGTCGTAGAGCAGCTCGGCGTACTTCTTGGCCTTCTCCGGGTCGGCGTCCACCGCCTCCCGCAGGGCGGCGAAGGCCCCCGAGTCGGGGTTGAGCTCCAGCACCCGCTGGGCCTTCATGCCCTGGGCGCGCTCCGGGTCCATGCGGGAGAAGTACTTCTCCATCTCAATGGTCACCGGGCCGTCGGCGGTGAGGCACACGGCGCCCGACTTCAGAATTTTGGACACCCGGGCCTCCTTGATCTTGTCGCCCAGAGTCTCCTTCACGAAGGTGAGCACATCCTTGCTCTCCTCCGCCTTCTTCTCGGCGGCGGCCTTCTCCTCGTCGGTCTGAGGCAGGGCGTCCTCGTCGGTCACGGGCTTGAAGGACTTCTCGTCCCAGGCGCCCAGACCGTTCATGATGAACTCATCGGGCTCCTCGGTCAGGTAGAGAATCTCATAGCCCTTGTCCAGAATCCGCTCGGCCTGGGGCAGACGGGCAATCTGGTCCACGCTCTCGCCGCAGGCGTAGTAGATATACTCCTGGTCCTCAGCCATCCGCTGGCGGTACTCAGCCAGGGTGGTCAGCTTGCCGTCCTTGGAGGAGTGGAACAGGAGCAGGTCCTTGAGCATGTCCTTGTGGATGCCGTAGTCTTCCAGCATGCCGTACTTGATCTGACGGCCAAAGGCGGACCAGAAGGTCTCGTACTTGGCGCGGTCGTCCTTCTGGAGCTTGAGCAGCTCGGCCTTGATCTTCTTCTCCAGGTTGTTGGCGATGATCTTCAGCACCTGGGTGTGCTGGAGCACCTCACGGGAGATGTTGAGGGAGAAATCGGCGGAGTCCACCACGCCGCGGACAAAGCGGAAGTGGTCGGGCAGCAGGTCGGCGCACTTGTCCATGATGAGCACGCCGGAGGAGTAGAGCTGAAGGCCCTTCTCGTACTCACGGGTGTAGAAGTCGTAGGGGGCGTGGCCGGGGATGTAGAGCATGGCCTTGTACTCCACCTGGCCCTCAGCGTGGACATGGACCACGGACAGGGGGTCCTCCCAGTCGCCGTAGTGCTCCTTGTAGAAGGCGTTGTACTCCTCGGCGGTCACCTCGCTCTTGGGCCGCTGCCACAGGGGCACCATGGAGTTGAGGGTCTCCCACTCGTCGTAGTCCTCCCACTCGGGCTTGTAGTCCTCGCCGGCGTCGGCGGGGCGCTCCTTCTGGCGGGACTTGTGCATGAGCATCTGAATGGGATAGTGGATGTAGTCGGAGTACTTCTTCACCAGGTCGTCCAGGCGGTACTGCTCCAGATACTGGCCGTACTTCTCCTCGTCGGTGTCCGCCTTGATGTGGAGCACAATGTCGGTGCCCACGCCGGCCTTCTCCGCCGGCTCGATGGTGTATCCCTCGGCGCCCTCGCTCTCCCAGCGCCAGGCCTGGTCGGATCCGTAGGCCTTGCTGGTGACGGTGACCTTGTCGGCCACCATGAAGGCGGAGTAGAAGCCGACGCCGAACTGGCCGATGATATCCACGTCGGCCTTCTTGTCCTGGTCCATGTTCTGCTTGAACTGGAGGGAGCCGCTGCGGGCGATGGTGCCCAGGTTCTCCTCCAGCTCCTCCCTGGTCATGCCGATGCCGTTGTCGCTGATGGTCAGAGTGCGGGCAATCTGGTCGGGGGTGAGGACAATCTTGAGGTCGGACCGGTTCAGACCCACCTGGTCGTCGGTGAGGGCCTTGTAGGCCAGCTTGTCAATGGCGTCGCTGGCGTTGGAGATGATCTCCCGGAGGAAAATCTCCTTGTGGGTGTAGATCGAGTTGATCATCAGGTCCAGCAGGCGCTTGGATTCCGCCTGAAACTGCTTCTTTTCCATGATATCTGCCTCCATATATGAAAAAGTCTTATCAACAACATAGCGTTAGCACTCGATAGTTCTGAGTGCTAACGCTATCATAATCCTTCGCGTGATAATTTTCAAGGGGGTTCAAAGAAAATTTACAATTTATCCCCGGCCTCGGTTGTATGGGCGTAAATCCGCATCCAGCCGTCCGAGCCGTCCGTATCGCGGGCCAGACCCAGGAAGCGCCAGCCATACCGCTCATAAAAGGAGGTGTGTTCGGTCACAAGGTAGAGGGTGTCGATTCCAAACCGGCCCATGTCGGAGCACACCCATTGCAGCAGCTCCCCCGCGATGCCCCTGCGGCGGTAAGCCTCCTCCACATACAGCGCGCAGACGTTGGGGGCCAGGTCCTTTCGGCTGTGAAAATCGTTTTCAATGACGCCAAGCCCGCCGACCATCTGCCCGTCCTCCATGGCGGCGTACCACTGGGGGACTGCCGCCCCGCCCTTACGGCATTCCTTCATGCTCTCCAGATAGGACGCCGCGGGGATACCCCATTTCTCATGGAACCATTCCGCCGCCATCCCGAATAGCTCGCTGTGGGCTCTCAGATTCAGAATTTCCATTTCACGGTACGCTCCTTTTCCAACCCCGGCGCCGGTCACATGCTGAGGCTGGCGATAAACTGCCGGGCGGTGCGGGGCGTCCGGCCCGGATGGTGCATCTCGAACTTCACCGCCTCGGCCCGCAGGGCGTCCCGGTCCATGGTGACGCCGTACAGGCCGGCCATCCGCTCCACCATGTCCAGAAACTCCGCCTTGTTTACCGCCAGATAGGGGATGCGCAGGCCGAACCGCTCGGACAGGGAGGTCTTTTCCGCGATGGTCTCGGTGCGGTCCACCTCGTCCCCCGCACGGTCGGAGAAGGTCTGCCGCACCAGGTGGCGGCGGTTGGAGGTGGCGTACACCGCCACGTTGGCCGGCCGCCGCTCCAGGCCGCCCTCCAGGATGGTCTTGAGGACGGAGTAGGTTTTGTCGTCCTGGTCAAAGGCCAGGTCGTCGATGAAGAGGATGAACTTGTGCCGCCGCCCGGCCAGGGAGGGGATCAGGTCGTGGAGCTCACCCAGCTCCTCCTTCCGCACCTCAATGAGCCGCAGGTCCTCAAAGCCGGGCACTGTGAGCAGGGACTTGACGGTCACCGACTTGCCGGTGCCCGGATCGCCGTAGAGCAGCACGTTGTTGACCAGGTTGCCCTCCATCATGGCCCGGGTGTTGGCGATGACCTGCTCCCGCTGGCGCTCGTAGCCGATGAGTTCCTCCCCGCCGGTGCAGTCCGGGTCGGCCACCGGGCGCAGAGCGCCGTCCTCCCACAGGAAGGCCCGGTTGCGGGCGAAGAGTCCCGCGCCGCTGCTGCGGTAGAACGCGGTGAGGGAGGCGAAGTCAAAGGGCGCGCCGCCGCTCCAGCGGGGCAGCTTGGCGGGGACTGTGGCCGCCTCGGGTGGCAGAAGGGCGGCAATCCGGCTGAGCATCACTCCGCCGCTCAGGCATGAGAGCTGACAGAGCACCTCCACGTCCCGCTCCGCCGCGGCAGAGAGCGCCCTGTCCTCTCCGCCCCGCTCCACCAGGCGTGGATAGGGCCCGTCCTCATAGCGGAGCTTGTCCCGGAGCCAGCCGCCCAGGGTCTCGTATCCCTCCTGCCGCAGGCGGTAGAACACGCCGGCGTACCGCTCCAGGGCCTCGCCGCCCCGGCCGCCGCCGATGGCGTCCAGCAGGGCGGACACCTCCCGCATCAGGGGCTCGTCCACAATATTCCGATAGGCGGATATTCCCAGCAGGGCATACCGCAGCGCTTCCAATGTCATATCTGGTCCCTCCCGGACGTGTGTTTTTTCCATTTTATGCGCGCCGCCGCCGGTTGTCAATGGCCTGTCCGCAGAAGAGGAAAGAGACGAAAATTGTAAAAAATTCCACACAAAGATTGACAAATAATTATCAAAGAGATATACTCTTTTCGGCTCCCGGCTGCGGACAGAGCAGAGGGAGCACCATAAAATATCAAATGAAAAGCAGGAGAGCTGACATATGGCCAATATCATTATTGCACCGGGAAAGTACATTCAGGGCCAGGGCGAGCTGAACAATATCGGCGCCTACACCCGTCCCCTGGGGGAGAGCGCCTTTGTGCTCATCAGCAAGTCCGGCTACCAGCGGGTGGGCGGACAGGTGGAGGAGAGCTTCAAGGCCGCCGGCTGCGCCGTCCACTTTGAGTATTTTAACGGCGAGTGCTCCAAAAACGAGATCAACCGCCTGAAGGCCCGGCTGGACGAGCTGGGCGCCACCGTGGTGGTGGGCATCGGCGGGGGCAAGATTCACGACACCGCCAAGGCCGTGGCCCACTACGCCGGCCGGCCTGTGGTCATCGTGCCCACCATCGCGGGCACCGACGCCCCCTGTTCCGCCCTGTCCGTGATTTACAGCGACGAGGGCGTCTTTGAGGAGTACCTGTGGCTGCCCGCCAACCCCAACGTGGTGCTGGTGGACACCGACGTGGTGAGCAGGGCCCCTGCCCGGCTGCTGGTGTCCGGCATGGGCGACGCCCTGGCCACCTACTTTGAGGCCCAGGCCACCGCGGACGCCAACGCCTCCACCTGCGCCGGCGGCAAGATCACCAACGCCGCCCTGGTGCTGGCCCGGGCCTGCTACGACACCCTGCTCGCCGACGGCCTGAAGGCCAAGCTGGCCGTGGAGAACCACGTGTGCACCAAGGCTGTGGAGAACATCATCGAGGCCAACACCTATCTCTCCGGCATCGGCTTCGAGTCCGGCGGCCTGGCCGGCGCCCACGCCATCCACAACGGCTTTACCGTGGCCCCCGAGACCCACAGCCTGTACCACGGCGAGAAGGTGGCCTTCGGCACCCTGGTGCAGCTGGTGCTCCAGAACGCCGACATGGAGCAGATTGAAGAGGTGCTGGACTTCTGCATGAGCGTGGGCCTGCCCACCACCCTGGCCGACCTGGGCCTGGCCGGCGCCGACCCCAAGGTCATCCGCGCCGTGGCGGAGGCCGCCTCCGCGCCCGGCGAGACCATCCACAACATGCCCATGGAGGTCACCGCCGACAAGGTCTACGCCGCCATTCTCACCGCCGACGCCCTGGGCCGCCAGTATAAGTAAGGGAGATACACGCGCAGCGCCCCCTGCCGTCCATCAGGACGGCAGGGGGCGTTCTTTTCAGGGAGCTGCGGGGTCTGACGCCGGGAAGCGGGCCAGGAAGGACTGGATCTGGGCCCGGTTTTTCAGCACCACGGCCTTTGCGCTGTACCGGGCCATAAGGCTCCGGTACTGGGCGCTCCGCTTCCTGCTGCGCCCGTCCCACACCAGCCAGCGGAAAAATTCCAGGTCGAACTTTTCACAGCACCCGTCGGCGGCGCTGTCCCGCACCTGGCCGCGGAAACGGCGGTACCGCCCCCAGGCCTGGCGCAGGCAGGTAAGCCGGGGAAGGTCCAGAAAGACGATGAGGTCGGCCTCCTCCAGCCTGCGGTCCTGGAGGAACCCGGAGTAGTTGCCGTCGATGACCCAGCTGTCCCGGGCCATAAATTCCTCCACCATGGCCAGGGCCTCCGCCCGGTCCCGCTCCTGCCAGCCCGCAGTGAACTGCACCTTGTCCAGGTGGAGCAGGGGCAGCCCCAGCCGCTGGGAGAGGGCTCTGGACAGGGTGGATTTTCCCGCCCCCGAGTAGCCCATCACCGCGATCTTCATGCCTGTTCGCCTCCCACATCGGGCAGAGGGCGGCGGCGGGGATTCACCGGGCCCCACTCGGGGAGGGGGAGCCGCTGCATGGCCCCCAGCACCCGCTGCTTCAGTCCGGGATACTGCTTGTCCAGGGTGCGGACCAGTTCCTTGATCTCCTGCCGCTTGGTGAAGCCGTCGGCGGGGCAGGGATTGTGGACCACGGGATATCCCTCCTTGGCGGCGATGGTGCGGATGCTGGCCTCGCTCAGATAGAGGAGGGGGCGGATCTGCACGATGTCGGTCCGGTCCAGGTAGGTCACCGGCTGGAAGCAGGAGATGCGTCCCTCATAGAAGAGGGAGAGGAAGAAGGTCTCCACCGCGTCGTCAAAGTGGTGGCCCAGGGCAATCTTGTGGATGCCGTGGTCCATCAGGGCGTTGTGGAGGGCGCCCCGGCGCATCTTGGCGCACATGGAGCAGGGGTTCTTCTCCTTCCGCAGGTCAAAGATAATGTGGTGGATTTCGGAGGGGAGGATGGTGTAGGGCACGTCCAGGGCCCTGCAGAACTCCGCCACCGGCGTAAAGTCCATGCCCTCTCCGCCGTCCACATGGCCCATGTCCAGGGTGAAAGCCTCCACGGTAAAGGGCACGGGGAAGAAGGTGCGCAGGCCGGCCAGACCGGCCAGCAGGGTAATGGAGTCCTTGCCGCCGGACACGCCCACGGCAATCCGGTCGCCGGGCTTGATCATGTCGTAGTCTTCCACGCAGCGGCGGACGTAGCTCAGGAGCTTGGTGTTCATAGGGAGACCTCACTTTTTCGGGAAAATAAATTGAAAAATGAAAATGAGAATAAGAGAGTATAGAGAAGAAAACAAGAGAAAAACGGAGATTTCATATTTGTAAATTAAAAACATGAAAAAAGCCGTTGACAGTTTGAAACGAGTGCATTATAATACAAAACGCTCCACTTGTACAGGTGGAGCTTTGATTCTGTTAAGTCCAGATTTGGAAGATATAAAAGCAATGGAGGTTTCACCTATGTCCACTTTTATGGCCAACAAGGGAAACATCGTCCGCAAGTGGTACATCCTCGATGCGGCCGGTAAGCCCCTGGGCAAGACCGCTGCCACCGCCGCCACCCTGCTGCGCGGCAAGCACAAGCCCGAGTACACCCCCCACGCCGACTGCGGCGACTTCGTGGTCATCATCAACGCCGAGAAGGCCGTGCTGACCGGCAAGAAGGGTGAGCAGAAGTACTACCGCACCCACTCCGGCTATCCCGGCGGCCTCAAGGAGACCAAGTACCGCATCCTGATGCAGGAGAAGCCCGAGCTGGCCATGAAGGTGGCCATCCGCGGCATGATGCCCCGCAACATCGTCACCAAGGACTCCCTGACCCGGCTTCACATCTATCGCGGCGCTGAGCACAACCAGGCCGCCCAGAAGCCCGAGGCCTGGACCGCGGAATAAGGAGGAAAACTGAACTATGTATAAGAGCAAGAAGCCTTATCTCTACGGCACCGGCCGCCGGAAGTCCTCCGTGGCCCGGGTGCACCTGTTCCCCAACGGCACCGGCGCCATCACCATCAACGGCCGCGACATCGACGACTACTTCGGCCTGGACACCCTGAAGATGGTGGTCCGTCAGCCCCTGAACACCACCGGCACCATCGGCAAGGTGGATATTGTCGCCACCGTCGTGGGCGGCGGCGTGACCGGCCAGGCCGGCGCCATCCGTCACGGCATTGCCCGCGCCCTCCTGAACGTGGACCCCGAGTTCCGTCCCGCTCTGAAGGCCGCCGGCTTCCTCACCCGCGATCCTCGTATGAAGGAGCGCAAGAAGTACGGCCTCAAGGCTGCCCGTCGCGCTCCGCAGTTCAGCAAGCGCTAAACTTTATCAAAAGTGGTCAAAAACCCCGGAACT
>CAJFTA010000003.1 GCA_904419835.1 uncultured Pseudoflavonifractor sp.
TCTCGTACAGTTGTTGTCTGCAACTCCAACTATAACCGATGAGGCCGTATCCTTCATCCTTTTTTATTCATTTGTCCAACATGTATTGTACTCCTACACGCACAAAATGTCGGATGCGATGGAAAATCATTGACAAATGCCGGTTTTTTCGATATACTGACTCTTGTCATGTGATATGAGTTTTTACAGAGTATCCATGCAAATATTTCTTCTGACCACCCGCTCGGGTTAAGGCCATACGGACAGCCGGGTCAACTGCCGAAGGCAACTGAAATGTTGCCATTATTGATTGAGTTAAAAGCTCAATTTTATAAGTTGGTTCTATCTGGTACCGCCGCGTGAAATCCACGCATCAACTTGTAAAACGGTCAATAAGAGTAGTAAAAGTAAGTATTTGCTATATAGACTCTGTATGAAGCTGTATCAACCGACTTCTCAGGATTCAGCGGGGCTCTGCCGCCTGTTTGGCTGCGGTTCCCTTTTTGCGCCGCGCTGTGGACTGGATGGTTTGGCTTTATAAAAAGACTGTTTTACAGGTAATGTGGTTTTCACATTACCTGTTTTTCTTTTTTCGGCGCGTGTTTGTCAGGAAGTATCGGGGGCTCTGCACAGGCCCCGGACAGGAGTGTTGGGAAATGGGAGAGAAAATGAGGCTTTACGGCTTCAACAATTTAACCAAGGCGCTGAGCTTCAACATCTACGATGTGTGCTATGCCAAGACCCCCCGGGAGCAGAAGGACTATATCGCCTATATTGACGAGCAGTACAACTCTGAGCGGCTGACCAATATCCTCACCTCCCTGACCGATATGATTGGCGCAAAGGTGCTCAATATCGCCAAGCAGGACTACGAACCCCAGGGTGCCTCGGTGACCATCCTCATTGCCGAGGGCTCCATGATCCCGGCGGGCAAAACTCAGCTTGCCCACCTGGATAAGAGCCATGTGACGGTGCACACCTATCCGGAGTATCACCCGGAGACCAGCCTGGCCACCTTCCGGGTAGACATTGACGTGGCCACCTGCGGCGAGATCACCCCCCTTTCCACCCTGGACTATCTGATTGGCTCCTTTGACTCGGATATTATCACCATGGACTACCGGGTCCGGGGATTCACCCGGGATGTGAACGGCAAGAAGCTCTTCATGGACCATACAGTCCGTTCCATCCAGGACTACATCGACCCGGCCACCCTCCGCCGCTACGACGCGGTGGACGTAAACGTATACAGCGCCAACCTCTACCACACCAAGATGATGCTGAAGGATATCAACCTGCAGAACTATCTGTTCAAGACTGACGTCTACGAGCTTCCTCCCCAGGTGCGGCTGGAGATTATGGACAATATCCGCCGTGAGATGATCGAGATCTTCAGCGGCCGCAATATCTACTGATGGAGGAGATGAGAAGCATGCCGGTTCTGGACCAGACCAGCGCGCCAATCTATGAGGCGCTGGAGCGCTTCCGCAGCATGCGTGTGGTTCCCTTTGATGTTCCCGGCCACAAGCGGGGCCGGGGCAACCCGGAGCTGGCCAAGCTGCTGGGCGAGACCTGCGTGAGCATGGACGTCAACTCTATGAAGCCTCTGGACAACCTGTGCCACCCTGTCTCGGTTATCCGGGACGCGGAGGAGCTGGCGGCGGACGCATTCGGCGCGGCCCATGCCTTCCTGATGGTGGGCGGCACCACCAGCGCCGTGCAGAGCATGGTACTCTCGGCGGTCAAGGGCGGAGAGAAGATTATCCTGCCCCGGAACGTGCACCGCAGCGTCATGGGCGCCATGGTGCTGTGCGGCGCGGTCCCCGTCTATGTCAACCCGGAGTGTGACGACCGCCTGGGCATCCCCCTGGGCATGAAGGTCAGCGAGGTGGAGCGGGCCATTTTGGCCAACCCGGACGCCAAGGCGGTGCTGGTAAACAACCCCACTTACTACGGCATCTGCTCCGACCTGAAGGCCATTGTGGAGCTGGCTCACGCCCACGGCATGCTCTGCCTGGCCGACGAGGCCCACGGTACCCACTTCTATTTTCACGAGGACCTGCCCATGTCCGCAATGGCCGCCGGCGCGGACCTGGCCGCCGTGTCCATGCACAAGTCGGGCGGCAGCCTGACCCAGAGCAGCCTGCTGCTGGCCGGTCCCAATATGTCCCCCGGCCACGTGCGGCAGATTATCAACCTGACCCAGACCACCAGCGCCTCCTACCTGCTCCTCAGCAGCCTGGACATCGCCCGGCGGAACCTGGCCCTCCGGGGCCGGGAGGAGTTCGGCCGGGTGATGCGGATGGCAGACTACGCCCGGGAGGAGATCAACGCCATCGGCGGATACTACGCCTACAGCAGAGAGCTCATCAACGGCGACAGCGTGTACGACTTTGACATCACCAAGCTGTCGGTCAACACCCTGGACATCGGCCTGGCGGGCATTGAGGTATACGACCTGCTGCGGGACGAGTACGACATCCAGATCGAGTTCGGCGATCTGGGCAATATTCTGGCCTACCTCTCCATCGGCGACCGGCCCAGAGAGATTGAACGGCTGGTGAGCGCCCTCAGCGAGGTGCGCCGCCGTTTCGGCAAGAATAGCAGCGCCGGGCTGATGAAACAGGAGTATATCGACCCGGAGGTGGTGGTGTCCCCCCAGCGGGCCTTCTACGCCCCCAAGGAGTGCCTGCCGCTGGAGAATACCGTGGGCCGTGTGTGCAGTGAGTTTGTCATGTGCTATCCCCCCGGGATCCCCATCCTTACGCCGGGCGAGCGCATTACGCAGGATATCATCGCCTACATCCTCTACGCCAAGGAGAAGGGCTGCTCCATGACCGGCCCGGAGGACCCTGATATCACCTGCCTGAATGTTTTGGACTTAAAGGAGGACTGACGGTATGGAGCTTTGGTTTCGTGAGGCCCACACCCCCAATGTAAAGCTGTCTATCCGGGTGGACAAGCAGCTGTACAGCGGCCAGAGCGAGTTCCAGCGGATTGATGTGTTCGACTCCCAGGAGTTCGGCCGCTTCCTCACCCTGGACGGCTATATGATGCTCACTGAGAAGGACGAGTTCATCTACCACGAGATGATGGTACACATCCCCATGGCGGTCCACCCCAACGTGAAGGACGTGCTGGTCATTGGCGGAGGCGACGGCGGCGTAGTACGGGAGCTGTGCCGCTATCCGGAGATTGAACACATCGACCTGGTGGAGATCGATCCCCAGGTGGTGGAGGTGTGCAGGCGGTATCTCCCCTTCACTACCTGCAGCCTGGACGACCCCCGAGTGTCCATTCACTATGAGGACGGTCTGCGGTATGTCCGCACCCCTGTGGAGCAGTATGACCTCATCATTGTGGACTCTACCGACCCCTTCGGCCCCGGCGAGGGGCTGTTCACCCGGGAGTTCTACGGCAACTGCTCCAAGGCCCTGCGTGCGGACGGCATCATGGTCAACCAGCACGAGAGCCCCTTCTATCAGGAGGATGCCGTGGCCTGCCAGCGGGCCCACAAGCGGATTGTGGAGTCCTTCCCGCTGGCCAAGGTGTACCAGGCCCACATCCCCACCTACCCCTCCGGCCACTGGCTCTTCGGTTTTGCCAGCAAGAAGTACCACCCCCTGCGGGACCTGGACGAGGTCCGCTGGAACGCCCGGAAGCTCAGCTGCAGATACTACACCACCATGCTGCACAAGGGCGCGTTCTACATCCCCGCCTACGTAGAGGAGCTGCTGAAAAATGTTGAATCCGCAGATTGACGTGTATATGGGCTGCGACTGCCCCTTTGAGCAGGCCGAAACAGTGCTCTTCGGCGCGCCCTTCGACTCCACCACCTCCAACCGGCCCGGTACCCGCTTCGGCCCCTCCGCCCTGCGGCGGGAGTCCTACGGACTGGAACTGTACAGTCCCTATCAGGACAGGGACCTGTCCGACTGCGCCGTGCTGGACAGCGGCGACCTGGAGCTGTCCATGGGCAGCTCCGAGCTGGCGCTGGCGGACATTGAGGCCAGGACGGAGGAGATTCTCTCCGCCGGCAAGCGCCCCTTCCTCATCGGCGGAGAGCACCTGGTGACCCTGGGCGCCTTCCGGGCTGTGCGCCGGAAATATCCCGATGTGGCCATCATCCACTTTGACGCCCACACTGACCTGCGGGAGGACTACCTGGGCGTGCCCCTGTCCCACGCCTGCGTCATCCGCCGCTGCTGGGAGTTGACCGGCGACGGCAAAATCTTTCAGTTCGGTATCCGCTCCGGCGACCGTGAAGAGTGGCGCTGGGGCAGGGACCATGTGACCTGCCACCCCTTCGACCTGGAGGGGCTGGAGGACGTGGTGGATCGACTGGGCAATGCCCCGGTCTACTTCACCGTGGACCTGGACGTGATGGACCCGTCGGTATTCCCCGGCACCGGTACCCCCGAGCCCGGCGGCGTGTCCTTTGACGCCCTGCGCCGGGCGGTGACTCTGGTGTGCAGCCGCTGCAACGTGGTGGGCTGCGATGTCAATGAGCTCTGCCCCCCCTTCGACCAGAGCGGCGTGTCCAACGCAGTGGCCGCCAAGGTGGTCCGTGAGATGCTGCTGGCCCTCAGCAGTGGGAATTGAGTGTCTGTTATTTTTCAACATACAGGAGGAATGAAACATGGCAAAGGTTCTGATTATCGGCTGCGGCGGCGTGGCCGGGGTGGCCATTCACAAGTGCTGCCAGAACAGCGAGGTTTTTGAGGAGATCTGCATCGCCAGCCGCACCGTCAGCAAGTGCGAGGCTGTGAAGGCCCAGCTGGAAGGCAAGACCAAGACCAAAATCACCACCGCCCAGGTGGACGCCGACAAGGTGGACGAGGTGATTGCCCTCATCAAGAAGGTTCAGCCCGACCTGGTGATGAACATCGCCCTCCCCTATCAGGATCTCACCATCATGGACGCCTGCCTGGCCTGCGGCGTCAACTACATGGACACCGCCAACTATGAGCCCGAGGACATCGACGACCCCGAGTGGCGTGCCGTCTACGACAAGCGCTGCAAGGAGGAAGGCTTCTCCGCCTACTTCGACTACTCCTGGCAGTGGGCCTATAAGGAGAAGTTCGAGAAGGCCGGCCTCACCGCCCTGCTGGGCTCCGGCTTTGACCCCGGTGTGACCCAGGCCTACTGTGCCTACGCCCAGAAGCACCTCTTTGATGAGATCGACACCATCGACATTCTGGACTGCAACGGCGGCGACCACGGCTACCCCTTCGCCACCAACTTCAACCCCGAGATCAACCTCCGCGAGGTGTCCGCTCCCGGCTCCTACTGGGAGAATGGCCACTGGGTGGAGATCCCCGCCATGTCCATCAAGCGGGAGTACAACTTCGACCAGGTGGGTCAGAAGGACATGTACCTCCTCCACCACGAGGAGATCGAGTCCCTTGCCAAGAACATCCCCGGCGTCAAGCGCATCCGCTTCTTCATGACCTTCGGTCAGAGCTACCTGACCCACATGAAGTGTCTGGAGAACGTGGGCATGCTGTCCACCACTCCCGTGGAGTTTGAGGGCCACCAGATTGTGCCCATCCAGTTCCTCAAGGCCCTGCTGCCCGATCCCGCCTCCCTGGGTCCCCGCACCGTGGGCAAGACCAACATCGGCTGCATCTTCACCGGCAAGAAGGACGGCAAGGAGAAGACCGCTTACATCTACAACGTGTGCGACCACCAGGAGTGCTACAAGGAGGTTGGCTCCCAGGCCATCAGCTACACCACCGGCGTGCCCGCCATGATCGGCGCCATGATGCTCCTCACCGGCAAGTGGAACAAGCCCGGCGTGTACACCGTGGAGGAGTTTGATCCCGATCCCTACATGGACGCGCTGAACAAGTGGGGCCTGCCCTGGCAGATCAACGACAACCCCGCCCTGGTGGACTGAGCCATGGCGGAGCTGCGCACCCCCTATTTTCTGGTGGACGAGGAGCGGCTGGTCCGCAATCTGGAGATCCTGAAGGATGTGTCAGAGCGCTCCGGCGCCAAAATCCTGCTGGCCCAGAAGGCCTTCTCTATGTTCGCCTGCTATCCCCTGCTGGCACAGTACCTCTCCGGCAGCACCGCCAGCGGCCTCTACGAGGCCCGTCTGGGGAAGGAACACTTCCCCGGAGAGGTCCATGTCTTCTCCCCCGCCTACCGTGAGGATGAATTTGAGGCTCTTCTCCAGTATGCCGACCACTTTCTCTTTAACTCCCCCCGCCAGCTGGAGAAGTACGCCCTGCGGGCCAGGGCGGCGGGCAAGCAGGTGGGTCTGCGGGTCAATCCCGAGTGCTCCACCCAGGAGGGTCACGCCATCTACGACCCCTGCGCCCCCGGCTCCCGGCTGGGCACCACCCTGGCCAACTTCAAACCTGAGCAGCTGCCGCTGCTGGACGGGCTCCACTTCCACACCCTCTGCGAACAAAACTCCGACGATCTGGAGACCACTCTGGACGCCTTTGAGGCAAAGTTCGGTCCCTATTTGAAGGGCCTGAAGTGGCTCAATCTGGGCGGCGGGCACCACATCACCAGGGCCGACTACGATCGGGACCGGCTCGTCGGCCTGGTACGCCGTCTGAAAGACCGCTACGGCGTGGAGGTCTATCTGGAGCCAGGCGAGGCGGTGGTGCTCAATGCCGGATTCCTGGTGACCAGCGTGCTGGAAACCATCCACAACGGTATGGACATCGCCATTCTGGACACCTCCGCCGCCTGCCACATGCCCGACGTGCTGGAGATGCCCTACCGGCCTCCCCTTCAGAACAGCGGGCAGCCCGGCGAGAAGCCCTATACCTACCGTCTGGGCGGCCCCACCTGCCTGGCTGGGGATATTATCGGGGATTACTCCTTTGACGCTCCCCTCCAGGAGGAGGACACTCTGGTCTTTGAGGATATGGCTCTCTACACCATGGTCAAGACCAACACCTTCAACGGCATGCCCCTCCCCTCCATCGTCTGGAGGGACAGGGACGGCAAGCAGCGGGTGGTCCGGCAGTTTGGCTATGAGGACTTCAAGGGCCGTCTTTCCTAAGGTTGCTCTTATGCCGACGCAGCAGAGCAGAAAGCACGCGTGACCTACGACAATATTCTGCGTATGTCTGACGACCCCGACGTCAACGACGTCATCCGCTTCCTCCGCGAGCGGGAGATCGTCCACTTTCAGCGCTTTGGCGAAGCAGTCCGCCTGGCCAAGGAGAAGATGGACCAGAAAAACGTCTACTTCACCAACCCCGCCTTCGACAAATAAGAAAACGAGCGCCCCCGGCACATGTGTCGGGGGCGCTCTCGATCCAATCTGGCAGCGGACAGCGCGGTGTCTGATCAAAGCTTGCTTATCGAATCTTCTGAATAAAAGCAGCACGCATTAGGTGGGATATCTATCCCTTATTTTTCCCTTTTTTCTCTTCCCAATCCTTCCGCTGGGCCGTCTCATCGTAGAGGCGGACATAGCTCGCATGTCGGCTGGGCGCAATTTTCCCTTCCTTCAGCGCCGCAAGGACTGCACAGCCTTTTTCCTTTACATGAGCACATCCCGTAAACTGGCACTGCTCCAGATAGGGCGCAAATTCCCGGAACGTTGCCGCAAGGTCCTCCTTCCGGCACCCCTCCATCTGTTCCGTATCAAACGAGGAAAATCCAGGTGTATCCGCCACAATTGCTCCGTTTTTCAGCCGGAACAACTCTACATGCCGGGTCGTATGCCTGCCGCGCCCCAGCTTATCGCTGACCGCGCCTACCGGAAGTCCAAAGCCCGGCTCCAGCGCATTGAGGATGCTGGATTTGCCTACGCCGGAGTTCCCTGTAAAGGCAGATACCTTTCCGGCTATTATCTCAGCCAGCGCATCGATTCCCTCCCCTGTTTCGGCGCTGACACGCAGCGTCGTAAAGCCGGCGGACCGATAAATCTGATAGAGAGACTGGGCAGAATCCAAATCGCACTTATTGAGGCACACGATGCTTTCGCAGCCCTTCCAAGTTGCCAAGGAGATCATGCGGTCTATGAGGAACGGATCTGTAACCGGGACGGCGCCCGAGGCAATGATCACCATCTGGTCGATATTGGCCACCGCCGGGCGCTGGAACTGGTTGCGGCGGGGCAGGATCTCGTCCACAGCACCGCTGCCATCCGGCAGCGGCGTAAAGCGGACCCGATCTCCCACAAGCGGGGAGATTTTGGCGTGGCGGAAGCGCCCCCTGGCCCGGCAGGCTGTCGGGGGGGCGCCGCTTCCGTCGTCCACATAATAGAAGCCGCTGAGGGCTTTTAAAATAATGCCTTCCCTCATTTTACAAAATCAATATAGGTTGTGCTCTGGAGCTGATCGTCCAGGTACACGCACACCTCCGCCTGCATGGTGCCCTCAGGCGCAGTAAGGGGCGGCGTGATCACCCGGAATACCGTATCAACCGTGTCATCGTACTGGGTCTGCCCGTTTACTGTCACCACCACGTGGACCAGATCCCGGTCGGAAGGCAGTTCAATACGGATGGTCTTCTGTACAGTGGGCTGAGAGGGCGAGGGGGACGGGCTGGGTTCCGTGCTCTCCGTAGGCGGTGGGGTAGCAGGTTCACCGCCACTCTCGGAGGGCTCGGGCGACTCGGTGGCCCCTGCATTGGGGTCCGGTCCTTTGCTGACCGTCAGGTTGACAATGGTCTTGGGCAGGACCTCGGTGCTGGGCTCCTTGTCCTGGCTGACCACAACACCGGCGGGCTGGACGTCGTCATAGACCTCCACAGGGGTTCCCAAAATCAGGTCCATCTTATCCAACCACTCTCTGGCTTTCTCCAGAGTGAGACCCCGCAGATCAATCATGGTGACGGGCTCAAGGTTGGGTCCGGTACTCACCACCAGCGTAACCTCATCTCCCGCCTTGAGCGCGGTCCCCTCTTCAGGGCTCTGGGAGATGATATAGTCCTTTGTCACTTCTTCCGAGGACTGCTCTTCCACATTTACAATAATTCCTTTGCTCTCCAGCAGGGTCCTGACCTCGTCCAGCCTTCTGTTTTCATAGTCGTCCATCTTAATGTCAGAGGAGCTTCCGCCGCTGACCGTCACCTTGATGGTACGTTCGCCGGACTGGACCTGAGTGTTGGCCTCAGGACTCTGCTCCATGATTTCCCCTTCCGGGTATTCCTCGCTCTCCACTGTTTTCTCGACTTCCACTGTAAAGCCATTATCCAGTACAGTGCTGCTATTCTGTGCTTCTTCCAGGGTCATCCCCACGACCCGCGGGGTGGTATAGAGCGGGATGTCAGGATTGAGCAGGGGGCCGAGGAAGGACACCCAGAGGAAATATCCGATTCCCGCCAGGAAGATGATAATGGCACCTATGGCAAGAATGATCGGGACCGGGCTGCCTTTCTCCGACCGATCGCGGCGGTCAACGTCGTCATAATCGTCCTCGTAGTCCTCCTCCCGGCTCTTGCGGTGCCGCTGGGGCTCCGGTGTGCCCCTCCTCTGACCATTTCCGGCAGTCTGGCGGGCCGCCGCGCCGCCCGCTCCGTGGAGCGTATTGCTGTGCATCCCACCGGTCTTCATGACCTGGGTAGGCTCGTCGCTGCTGTTGAGCAGGTCTACATCCGCGTAGTCAAAGTTAATGCTTGGGTTCTTCCGGAACTCCTCCAAATCCGCCAGCATGGCGTCGGCGGAGATATAGCGCTGGTCCACGTTGGAGGCCATGGCCTTCATGGTGATCTCCTCCAGCGCCTCCGGGATATCCGGGTTAATCTCACGGGGCGAGAGCGGGATGGAGTTGATGTGCTGGATGGCCACCGAGATGGGAGAGTCTCCCTCATAGGGCAGGCGGCCGGTCAGCATCTCATAGAGCACCACACCGGCGGAATAGATATCGCTGCGGGCGTCGATATAGCTGCCCCGCGCCTGCTCAGGCGAGATATAGTGGACAGATCCCAGCGCCTCCTGGGTCAGGGTGTTCTGCGCTGCGGAGGTAAGCCGGGCAATGCCGAAATCAGCCACCTTCACGCTGCCGTCCCGCAGCACCATGATGTTGTGGGGCTTAATGTCCCGGTGGATAATGCCCCGGCTGTGGGCGTGGGAGAGGCCCTTCATAATCTGGGTGATAAAATGCAGCGCCTCACGCCAGTTCAGCGGCTCTCCCTTCTTCTGCATATACTGCTTGAGGGTAATCCCGTCAATCAGTTCCATCACGATATAGTCCAGATCGTCAGAGTGGGAGACGTCGTACACCGCAACGATATTGGGGTGGGACAGCATGGCGACAGCCTGGGACTCGTCATGAAACCGGCGCCGGAACTCAGCGTCCTGAGCCAGGTCGCTCTTCAGAATTTTGATGGCAACCAGCCGGTTGAGCCGGTGGCAGCGGGCCTTGTATACCACTGCCATGCCGCCGGAGCCGATGCGCTCCAGAATTTCATATCGGTTATCGAGTAATTTACCTATGTATTGATCCATGGTAAATCTCCTCCTCGGGGGCCTTGTTCACGTCAGGTGAGAATGGCCGGATTTTCGTGCGGCTGTGCGGAAAAGCCGGGATACGCCGCATTGCTGTCCGTTTTTGCCCGACAGCCGGCATCTGCCGCACACTGGGTGCGGCACAATACGTCATGCCTGAAGCAGCACTGCCGTCACATTGTCCGGCGCGCCCCGGGACATGGCGATATCCAGCAGCCGTCGGCAGCAGTCCGCTCTTTCTCCGCCGTGGATAATCTCATAGAGTATCTCCTGATCCGTAACGATGTTGGACAGCCCATCGGAGCACAGCAGAAGGCAGTCCCCATCCTTCAGGTCCAGGCGATAAAGGTCGGCTCGCACATGCTCCTCCGCGCCCAGTGCCCGTGTAATCAGGTTCTTACGGGGATGAAGCCGGGCCTCCTCGGGCGTAATCCGGCCCTTCTGAACCAAATCCTCCACCACGGAGTGGTCCCGGGTCACGCGGGTAATCCCCTCTTCGGCTGCCAGGTAGCACCTGCTGTCTCCGATGTTGAGGATATGGGCCCTCCGCCCGGACACCAGCGCCGCCACCATGGTGGTTCCCATGCCCTGACAGGCCGGATCGCTGCCCGCCCGGTCAAAGACCGCGCGGTTGGCCAGCTCTGCGGCCCCGGCGAGGGCCTCGTCCGGCTCCTGGGCATCAATATTGCCGCTGCGCAGCGCCTCTACAAATGCATCCACTGCCAGCGTACTGGCCACATTGCCCGCTTTGGCGCCGCCCATTCCGTCACAGACAACCGCCAATGCCAGACCTTCGTCCGGAACGTCCAGGTAATAGGCATCCTGATTCTGATGTCTGACGGCACCACGATCCGTGATACCCCACGCTTTTATCATGTCGATTGCCTCTTCTCTGCGGACAGTTTTCTCTCTGCCGCCCTCCGCAAGCGGGCGGCGTCTTCTCTCAGCTCTCCTGCATGGCCTTTCTGCGCAGCTGGCCGCAGGATGCGTCGATGTCTCCGCCCAGCTTGCGCCGCACCGTTACCGTGATGCCATACTGCTCCAGCCGCTTCTGGAAGGCCTCTACCCTGCGGCTTGGCTTCAGCGGGCTCTCCTTTACCTCGTTGAGCGGGATCAGGTTTACATGCCCCGGCATTCCCTTGAGGTGCTTGGCCAACAGGTCGGCCTGCCAGTCGGAGTCGTTGACGCCGTCAATCATGGCGTACTCATAGGAAATCCGCCGCCCGGTCTTTTCGAAATACTGGCGGCAGCTTTTGAACAGCCGCTCCACACCAACAGCCTTGTTTACCGGCATGATGCGGGAGCGGGTCTCGTCGTCCGGCGCATGCAGGGAGACGGACAACGTCAATTGTAACCGAAGATCGGCCAGTTTGTCAATTTTTTCGACCAGGCCGCAGGTGGACAGAGAGATGTGGCGCATGCCGATATTGAGTCCTTCCGGGTGGTTTACCAGTTCCAGGAAGCGCATAACCGTGTCAAAGTTGTCCAGCGGCTCACCGATTCCCATCAGCACAATATTGGAGACAGGCGCCCCGGAATCCAACTGGGTAAAGAGGACCTGGTCCAGCATTTCAGATGGTGTCAAGTCTCTTACCTTGCCGCCCAGTGTGGACGCACAGAAGGCGCATCCCATCCGGCAGCCCACCTGGGAAGAGATGCATACAGTATTCCCATGGTGGTAGCGCATCAAAACAGTTTCAATACAGTTTCCATCCCTCAGCTTCCAGAGGTATTTTATGGTTCCATCCTGGGCTGAGACCTGTTTTCGCTCTACAACGGGGGCCGTGATATAGCAGCTGCCCCGGAGCTTCTCCCGCAAGCCCTTGGAGAGATTGGTCATATCGTCGAAGGAAACGGCGCCTCGGTGGAGCCACTGAAACACCTGCTTGGCCCGAAAGGCCGGCTCTCCCAGTTCTCGAAAATAGCCTGCCATCTCCGCTTGGTTCATGGATTTGATGTCGATCATATCTGTGTCGCTCCTTGAAGCGGCAATGCCGCTCAGGTGTTCCTCCTCAGCTTTGCGATGAAGAATCCGTCGGTCCCATGGCGCTGAGGCCAGAAGGTGAACATGCCGTTCTCCGCCCTTCCAAGCGGTTCCGGCAGTTGAAATTTCTCAAGTGTAAAGTCTTTATTCCTGTCAAGGAATCCGCGCACCACATCGCCGTTTTCCCGCTCCAGAAGCGTGCAGGTGGCGTAGAGCAGCACACCGCCCGGCTTTACATATGTGGCCACGTTGTCCAGAATGGCGCTCTGTACCGCCGGCAGTCCCGCCAGCGGCTCCGGGTCCTTGTAGCGGATATCCGGCTTTTTGCGGATAATGCCCAGTCCGGAGCAGGGCACGTCGGCAATCACCACATCAAAGGCGTTCTCGAAGGCAGGGCGGTGCTTCTTTCCGTCCATCACAGCGGTCTTGACACAGGTGAAGCCCAACCGCTCCGCACCGGCCTGGATCAGCTTCTCCTTGTGGGCGTGGATGTCGCAGGACTGAATCTCTCCCGCTCCGCCCATGCGGATGGCGGCTGCAAAGGTCTTGCCCCCGGGGGCGGCGCAGGCGTCCAGCACCCTCATTCCCGGCCTGGGGTCCGCAGCCTCCACAGCCAGCCGGGCGGCCGGGTCCTGGATATAGAACAGCCCCTCCCGGAAGGCGGTGAGATGCTCCAGATTCCCCGTCCCGGACAGCACCAGGCAGTCGGGCAGCCAGGGGTGGGGATGGGCCTCCACGCCGGCCTCCGCCAGGCGCTCCAGCGTATGCTCCATGGTGGCCCGGCAGGTGTTGATCTGGGCGGTAATGGGCGGCTGGCCGTTGTCCGCCTCCAGCAGGGCCTCTGCCTCCTCGCTGCCCAGCAGATTGGTAAATTCCCGCACCAGCCACAGGGGGTGGCTGTACCGGATGGAGAGGTATTCCTCCCGGCTGCCGCTCTCAATCACCGGCAGGCGGTCGATGTTCCGGGACACGTTCCGGAGCACCCCGTTGACCATGCCCGCGGCCCGGGGGTTTTTGCAGTGCTTCTTGGTCAGCTCCACCGACTCGTTTACCGCCGCGTTGTGGGGGATTTTGGTCATAAAGGCCATCTGGTAGACTCCAAGGCGGAGGGCGTTGCGCACCTTGATCTCCATCTTCTCCGGCCGTGTGGTGGAGAATTTTCCGATATAGAAATCCAGCAGCAACCGGTTCTGCAGCACTCCGAAGCACAGCCGTGTGGCCAGCGCCGCATCCCGGCTGTCCAGCCCGGCCTCCCGCAGTGTCTTTTTCAGGAACCCGTCGGACCAGGCCCCCTGCCGCTCACAGGCGGACAGCGCCAGCAGCGCAGTCTCCCGGGCAGTTTGTTCGGTGCTTGGCATGGGTATTTCCCTCTTTCTCTCTGTCTTGATGCAGCAGTCTGTCCATCATGCCGCTGCATGCTTCAAAAATCAGTCCTGCGGCTGGGTGGAAATGGGGTGCCCCCGCAGATAGTCCGCCGCCTTCATCCGCTTTTTGCCCGGAGCCTGGAGCTCGGTGATGCGGAGCACTGTGCCTTCGCCGCAGGCCACATCGATGCCCTGCTTCCCGGCGGCCAGAACGGTACCGGGCCGGGCCTGTGTCCGTTCCCCCGTCTCCTCCGTGCGGTAAATCTTGATGGTCTCGCCAGTCAGCTTGTCCGTGGACGCCACCGGCCATGGCAGCAGGCCACGGACCTGACAGTGGAGGGCGTGGGCGGTGCGGCTCCAGTCCATGGGCGAGAGCTCCTTACCCAGCATGGGCGCCAGGGTGGCCTCCGCCCCGTTCTGAGGCGTCCGCTGGGCGATGCCCGCCTCAATGGCGCTGACCGCCTGGACCAGCAGCCCGGCGCCCAGAATGGACAGACGGCGGTACAGCTCCTCCGCCGTCTCATCCGGCCCAATTTCGGTGGACTCCTGGGTGATAATATCCCCCGCGTCCAGCTCGGTGGCCATGTGCATGATGGTCACGCCGGACACCGTGTCCCCGTTGATGACCGCCCAGTTGATGGGCGCCGCGCCCCGGTACTTGGGCAGCAGAGATGAGTGGACATTGATGCATCCCTTGGGCGGGCAGTCCAGAATCTCGTCCGGCAGGATTCTGCCGTAGGCCGCCACCACAATCAGCTCGGGCGCCAGAGCCTGGATCTGAGCCAGGGCGGTGCCGTCCCGCATCTTCACGGGCTGGAAAACCGGGATATTATATGTGATGGCGCATTCCTTTACAGGTGTTGGCTGGAGTCTGTTTTGATGCCGTCCCACCGGCTTGTCCGGCTGAGAGAACACCCCGCATACCTCGTGCCCGGCAGCCACCAGGGCCTCCAGGGAGGGGACGGCAAATTCCGGGGTGCCCATGAAGAGAATTCTCACGCCTGGTCCTCCTGCTCCATCAGCTTATCCAGTTCCTCAGAGGTATAGAGCTTGTCGGTCAGTTCCGTAAAGAGATGCCCGTCCAGGTGATCCAGCTCATGGCAGAAGCACCGGGCGGTCAGGCCCTCGTCCTCCACCTCAAACCACTCGCCCTGCCGGTTCTGGGCCCTGACTCTGGCCTTCATGGGTCGCTTCACTTTGCCCCAGCGGCCGGGCACGGACAGGCAGCCCTCAAAGCCCACCTGCTCCCCCTCGGTGGCGATGATCTCCGGGTTGACCAGCTCGATGACCTGATCCGCTTCGTTGATGACCACCACGACCCGGCGGAGAATGCCGATCTGGGGGGCTGCCAGGCCCACGCCGCCGGAGTCCCGCAGGGTCTCCACCATGTCGTCCAGCAAAATCGCCAGCTTCTCATCAAAATTGGTGACCGGATGGGCCTTTTTATTCAACACCGGGTCGCCTTTTGTAATAATAGTACGAAGTGCCATATGGTATTCCTCCTTAATCCATGGGGTTTATATCCGCAAACACGGACACCCCTCTCATTTCCTTGTCGCTGTGGGCGGCGCAGAGCAGCGCCGCCACCAGTGAGCGCATGGTCTTTGAATTATGCCCGGATATGGTCAGCCGGTAGCGGTAGCGGTTGTTCACCTTGGCCACCGTGGCAGGCGCCGGGCCCAGCAGCTGGACGTCCAGTCCCTGATAGGCCGGGTCGGCAAACCAGCTCTCCAGCGTGCGGCGCAGCCGTACGCACATCCGCAGCACCCGGCTCTCCTCTGTCCCGGAGGCGGTGAGTACAAAGAGGTCCCGGAAAGGCGGGCAGCCCCGCACCCGGCGCATGGTAATCTCCTGCTGATAAAAGGTGTCATAGTTCTGGGCCGCGGCGGCGGCGATGACCTCGTTCTCCGGTGTAAAGGTCTGAATGATAGCCCGGCCGGTCTTTTCCCCCCGGCCGGCCCGGCCCACCACCTGGGTCAGAAGCGAGAAGGTCCGCTCCCCCGCCCGGTAGTCGTCCACATACAGGGAGAGGTCCGCCGAGATGACTCCCACCAGGGTGACGTTTTCGAAGTCCAGTCCCTTGGCCACCATCTGGGTGCCCACCAAGATTGGAACCTTCTCCCCCTCAAAGCGGGAGAGCAGCTTTTCATGGGACTGCACGGCAGACACGGTGTCCGTGTCCATCCGCATCACCTCGGTGCCGGGGAACAGGGCCTCCAGCTCCTCCTGTACTTTCTGTGTGCCTGTGCCGATGAAGTGGAATGCCCCGCCGCAGTGGGGGCAGGCATCCGGCAGGCGCTCCGAGTGTCCGCAGTAGTGGCACATCAGCCGCCCGTTGGCCGAGTGGTAGGTCAGATAGGCCGAGCACCGGGGACAGGACGGCACCTCGCCGCACTCGCCGCAGGCGGCCATCCGGCTGTTGCCGCGGCGGTTGAGAAAGAGGATGCTCTGCTCTCCCCGCTCCAGATTGGCCTCCAGTTCCTCCCGCAGCGGCTGGCTGATGTCGGAACCGTTTCCGACCCGCAGCTCTTGCTTCATGTCCACAATCCGCACCTGAGGCAGAGCCCGGGTGTTGTACCGGCTGCGGAGGGTGAAGAGGCGGTAGACCCCAGTTTGGGCCAGATACATACTCTCCACAGAGGGGGTGGCAGAGCCCAGCAGGAGCACCGCGCCGCTGCGGGCACAGCGGAACTTGGCCACATCCCGGGCATGGTACCGGGGGACGTTCTCCGATTTATAGGTGTACTCCTGCTCCTCATCCAGCACGATGAGGCCCAGGTTGGTCAGCGGCGCAAACACTGCCGACCGGGTCCCGATGACCACCCTGGCCTTTCCAGAGCGCGCCCGCTTCCACTCGTCATACCGCTCTCCGGCCCGCAGGGAGCTGTGAAGCACGGCGATGGCGTCTCCGAAGTGGGAGGCAAAGATATGCAGCAGCTGAGGCGTCAGCGCAATCTCCGGTACCAGCACCATGGCGCTTCTCCCCCGCTTCAGCGTCTCCTGGATGAGGCGGATGTAGACCTGGGTTTTGCCACTGCCGGTCACGCCGTAGAGCAGGGCTGCGGCGGACTTTCCCGCCGCGCACAGCCGGTCAATCCCCTCAAAGGCCGCCGTCTGCTCCTCGTTGAGCACCACCGGCGGAGCGGGTTCGACCTGTTCCGGGGCAGCGCGGCGGAACACCTCCCGCTTTTCCATCACCGCGATTCCGCTCTTCACAAGAGACCGCAGCGTGGCTGTGGACGCGCCGGTAAAATAGCAGATCTCCTTGGAGGATGCCTGCCCCACTGCCGACAGCAGCTCCACAACCGCGTAGCGCAGGGGCGCGGTCTTGCGCTTGGGCGCTACCAGGGCCAGCGCCTCCTCCGGCGGGACGGCCAGGGACACCATCTGCTCGGTCTTGTCCCCCACGCCCCGGGACGCGCTGGTCTCCAGGGTCAGGACGCCCCGCTCCGTCAGCAGCTTAATGGCCGGGATTGGGTCCTTGGTACCGAACGCCGCGCGGATCTGTCCCATCTCGGCGGTACCGCCGCAGGCGTAAGCCAGGTCCAGAATCCGCCGCGCATGCTCTGAGCGGCCGGCCGCTTCATAGGCCATTTCTTTGTCCACACCCCTGGCGATGTGGTACTGGTCCTGAAGGGAAAAATACAGTCCCGCCGGCAGCATGGCCCGGGCCGCCTCATATACGGTACAGAAATACCGCTCCCGCATCCAAAGCGCCAACTGGATGCTCTCGCTGTCCAGCACAGGGGCGCCGTCCAGCAGGGCGATGATCGCCTTCAGCCGCGGGGTCCGCTTCCCCAGCCCCAGCGCCAGAACAATGCCCTCGATCCGGCGGTTCCCCGCCCCGAAGGGTACAAGGACCCGCATACCCGGGGCGGCGCTCTCCCGCAGTTCGTCGGGGAGCAGATAGTCGTAGGGCTTATCAATCGCAAAGGTGGCCGCGCTGAGGGCTACTTTTGCCAGAATGACCTGTTCCACGCCGCCGCTCCCTCCGGTGATGAGACTTGTCCAACTATCCCGCAAAAGGCAAGTGACAGGCGCTGCCGCCCTCTCACTTGCCTTCCGCAGAAACCCGTGTTCCGTTTACTCCTCATCCTCAGCCTGGGGAACGCACTTCCCCTCGGCCACTTCCCGCAGGGCCAGGGAAACCGGCTTATCCTCCAGGGAAATGCCCTCCTCCTCTGCCTCGCTGGCAATCTGGCGGGCACGCTGGGCCACCACGTTCACCAGCATATAGCGGCTGGGGATCTGGTCAAGCAGTTCGTTCATTGCAGGTTTCAGCATCATAAAGCATCGTTCCTTTCTCTGGGGCGCGACCGTCATTTATGGCGGTGCGCATTATGGCAGACAGCCGGAGGCTGTTAAACTCCCTCTACCAGGGCCAGGCGGTTCCGGGTACGGCAGTCCTCCGCCGTCAGGATGGAGATAATCTCCGCCGCCGCAGTGGACACCTTGTCGTTGACCACCAGATAGTCGTAGTTGGGGATCTGCTGGTACTCCTCCCGCGCCTTCTGGAGCCGGCCGGCAATCACGTCCTCATTGTCGGTGGCGCGGCCATGGAGGCGGCGGGAAAGCTCCTCAAAGGAGGGCGGGATGATGAAAATCAGCACCGCCTCGGGGCACTTGCTCCGCACCTTGGCGGCACCCTGGACATCGATATCCAGCAACACATCAACGCCGGCTGCCAGCTTGTCCTGGATGACCTTCAGAGAGGTGCCATAGTAGTTGCCCACGTACTGGGCGTATTCCAGCAGCTCGTCGGCGGCAATCATCCGCTCAAACTCCTCGCGGCTGACAAAGTTGTAGTTCACTCCATCCGCCTCGCCCACGCGGGGGCTGCGGGTTGTGAAAGAGACGGAGAAATAGATATCCTTCCGCTCTCCCAGCAGCTCCGCAATCACAGTGCTCTTTCCAACCCCGGAGGGGCCGGAGAGCACAATCAGCTGGCCGCGGGTCTTTTTCTTTCGTATCATTTCTCGTCATCCTCCTCGGTTGCCGGCTCCGGCGCGTCCTTGCCGCTCAGGCGGCCCGCCACGGTCTCCGGCTGAATGGCCGAGAGGACGATATGGTCACTGTCCATGATCAAAACGGCCCGGGTCCTGCGTCCGTAGGTGGCGTCAATCAGCATGCCCCTGTCCCTTGCCTCCTGAATCATACGCTTGATAGGCGCAGACTCCGGGCTCACAATGGCGATGAGGCGGCCGGCGGAGACCATATTGCCAAATCCGATGTTGATAAGCTTCACTGCCCTCCGCCTCCTTACTCGATGTTCTGGACCTGCTCCCGGATCTTCTCGATCTCCGCCTTGATGTCCACCACATAACGGGCGGTCTCAATGTCGTTGCACTTGGAGCCGATGGTGTTGGCCTCCCGGTTGAACTCCTGAATCAGGAAGTCCAGCTTGCGGCCAATGGCGCCGCCCTGGTCCAGCATGTGGGAGAGCTGGTCCAGATGGCTGCGCAGGCGCACCGTCTCCTCATCCACCGCCACCTTGTCTGCAAAGATAGCCGCCTCGGTGAGGATGCGGCTATCGTCGATCTGGGTGTTCTGGAGCACCTCTGTCATTTTGGCCGCCAGGCGGGCCCGGTAGCCCGCCACGATGCCGGGCGCCCGCTCCTCCACCAGAGAGGTCAGGTTGCCGATGGTGACGGCCCGGCTGCGAATATCCTCCTTCAGCTTGCCGCCCTCCCGGGTGCGCATGGCGTCAAAATCGGCCAGCGCCATATCCAGCACAGTGCAGATATCGGCAGCCACCGCCTCCAGATCCTCCGGGTTCTTCTCCACCAGGAACACATCCTGGAACCGGGAGAGCAGAGAGACCGAGATATCGTCCCGCAGGCCGTAAGTATCCCGCATCTGGCACAGCGCGGCGTAGTAGCCGTCCGCCACGCCCTTGTTCAGGGAGATGGACACATCGCCGCTCTCAGACTGACCAATGGTCACAAAGACGTCCACCTTGCCCCGGGAGATGCTCTTCTGCACCCGGGTCTTGATGGCATCCTCAGCAAAGACATAGATGCGTGGCAGCTTGATGGTGCAGTCGAGATAGCGGTTGTTGACGGAACGGATCTCCACCGTGATGGTGCGTCCGTGGAGCGCCGCCTCACCTTTTCCATAGCCGGTCATGCTCTTCACCAAAGGGTTCGCTTCCCTTCTTTCAATTGTTTAGCAATCTATTATATCAGATTTTTCCCGCTTTGAAAACCCTCTATCTCCGCCGTATCGCTTTGTCAATCCGTGCGGCATAGAACATCACAAGTTTGGAGAAGCCGTAGTCATAGATCAGGAACACAATGTTCCCGCCCAGATAGAGCACCCACAGCTGCTCAAACACAGCCGGAAGCCCCGCCAGCAGCACATCCCGCAGCACAAACCAGCAGAAGGTCAGCACCGCGTTAAAAAACGCCAGCTTGCACAGCCACTCCAGCGGTGCCTTATGCAGCTGTTCAATCAGACTCTTCACCATGGGGTAAAGGCCGAAAAAGACCAAATAGAGCAGTATGTTCCCCTTGTCGGGTGAGAGAATCAGGCCCAGAATACCAGCCACAGCCCAGCACAAAAACCCGGAGTGAAGCCCGCCCGATATCACGGCCGCGGCGTTGACCAGTCCGGCCACTGCCGCAATACCCATACGCCCCGACGGGGAGAAAGACGCCAGCAGCAGAAGCGCCAGCGAGAGCGCCGCCAAAACCCCTACCAGCGCCACCTGCCCGGCGCCTCCTGAATTTCGCCGTCTCATCTCAGTTACAGCCTCCGCACAGGCACTGTGCGCACATCAGCGTAGTGCAGCAGTCGCAGGCCTCCATACCCGTAGCTGTATTGCCATAGGGGCGGTAAGCCTGTCCTCCCTGCTGCATCATGTTCAGAGCCTGACGGTACTCCATGTTGCCCGGGTCTGCGTTGCAGGCAATCTGATACTGCTGCCGGGCCTCATCCAGCCATCCGCGGCGGTAGGCGATGCAGCCGGAGAGGAAGTGCCACTCCGCGTCCTGAGTGGGAGCTTCCCGCAGCAGGCGCTCAGCGGCGTCAATATTGCCCGCGTTAATGGCCTGGCGGACGCGGCTGTACAGCGCGCCGGACGAGGAGGACTGGCGCTGCTGATAGCCGTAGCCATAGCCGCCGCTCTGCTGGTAGGCGCTTCCACCGTAACTCCCGCCGCCGCTGTGGCTGCCGCCGCTGCGCATCTTGTTGATGGCGTCGTAGGCCTCGTTGACTTCCTTCATCTTCTCCTCGGCTAGGTCGGCCAGAGGGTTGTTCTGGTAATTGTCCGGATGGTACTTCCGGGCCAGTTCGCGATATGCTTTCTTAATTTCTTCATCGCTGGCGTTAGGGGATACCCCGAGAACGCTGTATGGATCGCTCATGTGTCATTTTCTCCTGTCATAAGTCATTGGCATTTATTTCTGTCGGGCTCTGCCCGCTCCAGCGCCCAATATGGCCTGCCGCTTCATCTGCCTCCAGCAGCCGCGGAACACCAGCTCCTCCACCATAGGCATGCCTACACATAAAATGTTGCCCAATACCGGCTCCCAGCAGCCCCGTTTCAAAAGAGCAAAGGCCGAGAGGGCCAGATTGCGGGAGTGGAGCAGCGTGGTGCGCAGATAGTCCTGCTCTTCCCCCTCCCGGCCGCCAAAGCGGGCATGAATGGGGTTGTACCTTCCCGCAGCCACGTCCTCCTGGAGGTCATCCCACGCATCCACCAGATAGATCCACCGTCCTACATGGTAAAGCAGCTGCTCCAGCGCACGGCTTTCCGTCTCATCCCCTGTCTTGGGGGCTGCGGCCTGAAGAATCCGTGCAAAGGTATCCGCCGTCCGGTCCAGCGAGGGCGTGCGCTCCTCCTCCAGCCGGTGCAGCGTCTCCAGCTGAAGGCGGACCTCCCGATCAAATTCCGGCCTTGCCGCAGCAGCCCGGCGGTAACCCCGCCTGAGGAGCAGAGAGAGTATCCTGGCGCCCAGCCGCTCCCAGAAGCCGCCGTCCTCAATGCTGTCCTGCAGCTTCCAATAGCTGAGGATGACGCTCTCGTCTGCCGCCGTCTCCAGCCAGGGGCTGGAAACGCAGGCACACTTCTTTCGCAGGAAGAGCTTGGCGGGACAGCGGCACATGCAGGTGGACGGCCGGGACTCAGGCTGTGCGAGCAGCATGGCCAGAAAGGTAAAATCATAGTTGAGTAGCATCCGGGCGGCAAAGCCGCAGCGCTTGCCTATAACATGGCACAGACCGCAGTAGACAGCCTGATAGTCCTCCAGCTCCCGAACCTTCAGCTCTTCCCGGCAGGGGCGAATATATCCAAACATGTCAGCTCTGCCTGCCGTTCAGGTCCCTGCGCTGTCTTAATCCGGCGGCCTCCGCCATAATACTGCCTCCTGCCATTATTCTGCCAAGGTGAAGTTGACCAGAACGTCATATTCGCCGCCCAGCACGCCTACCTCGCTGCTGCCGTCTATGATAACCTGTGCCTGGACGGTCTGCCGCCCTGTGGCCAGCTGGGCCTGGGAGAGGTCCACCACAATCCGCAGCTGGGACTGGAAGAGGGCATTCACCGCTTCCTCGGGGCCGCGGACGGTCACCAGACGGGACTCGGTCACCAGCTCGGCGTTATAGCCCTCCGGCTTGTTGATCATCTGGATGTTGTCCACGGTAAACTCCCGGGTTGTCAGCCTGGTGTCATCAATGGTAACCGTCACATCCACCGAACTGATGCCGCTCTCGTTGGTAAAGTCCTCATTGAGCACCACCGGGAAGGTAAAGGTCTCCTGGGTATATACCCTGGAGAGGTCAATCTCACCCAGGACAATTTTATCATATGCCTCCAGCTCATCCTCCGGGCCGGAGATGGTGAGATACATAACCGTCTCCTGGTTGACGCCGTAGGTGACGTCCACATCTTCCTCTGTGGCGCCGCCGCCGGGGATAATGTCAACGGTCACCGGGACCTGCTTGGTCTTGACAATGGGGTACTCCACGTGAACGGTATCCACATTGGATGTCACATCCAGATCCGTCAGTTCTGTACCGTCCGCGCCCACATATACAAAGGACAGGTCCCCCTCGTAGCGCTCGCTCATGTTCTCGATGGTGAGCACCACCTTTGCGTAGGCCACCTGGTTCACCAGTTCCTGCTGGCCGCTGATGCTGATAGTGCCCGGCGTAATGGTGGGTTTTCCCGCCATATAATCCTCGGCGTAGCTGCCGTTGAACTCCAGACGGACGGGAATCTCCTTGCTCTCCAGCTCAGAGACGGTGAACTCCACATAGAGCTCAGACACATCGTTGTTTACCGTTACATCCAGCTGGTTGACGTTGATCGGATAGCTGGGCCTTACCAGCATACGGTAGGTGCCCGCCTCTGAGATCTGGGACACATCCACGCTCAGGGTAATATTCTCCCGGCTCAGTTTGGCGAACACATCTGACTTTGCCTCCAGGTTCAGCGTCATGGTCTGATCCGCGCCCTCTGAGATGATCAGGTTGCGGGCCGCCAGAATTTCCGTCCCGGTAAAGGTGATGGGAATATTGGTGATGGAGTGATCCACTGTGGGGTTGGCCTCCTTCACAATATAGATCCAAAGGACAAAGGCCATCAGAAGTGAGATCACGACGTAGAGCCACTTACTGTCCCTTACTTTTTTCCACATCGGCCTTCTCACCTCTTCTCGACTTAAAAATGATGTTAAGGGGGTTGAATTTGGGCTTATCATTCTCATCGCTCTGAGGCAGAAGCTCGTTGCGCAGCAGACGCTCCAGGGTCTCAGGCGCCAGATGGCGCTTCAGCATGCCCCCCGTTGCCACGGAGATGGAGCCTGTCTCCTCCGAGACAATGGCCACTACCGCGTCTGAATGCTCACTGGCGCCGATACCGGCCCGGTGGCGCATGCCCAGGTCACGGGAGAGATTCACATTTCCGGACAGGGGCAGCATGCAGCCTGCGCCCGCAATCCGCCCGGCCCTTACAATGACCGCGCCGTCATGGAGCGGCGCCTTGTTCCAGAAAATATTCTTCAGCAGTTCGGCATTGACCACGCAGTCCAGAGCTGTTCCGGTTTTTATGGCGTCATCCAGCTGGTTTTTCCTTTCAAAGACCATCAATGCGCCGGTTTTGGTCTTAGAGAGGTCCGTATAGGCCCGCACTGTCTGGGTAATGGCATTCTCCAGCTCGCCGGGCGCCTCTTCCCTGACAAACACGCTGCCGATACGGCTGCGGCCCATCTGCTCCAAAAAACGCCGTATCTCAGGCTGAAACAAAATGACCAGGGCCAGAACGCCCCACTCCAACACCCTGCCCATCACATAGCTGAGCATCCGAAGGTTAAATGCGCTGACCAGCACAAAGGCCACGATTACAAGGAGAACGCCCTTCATAACCTGACCAGAGCTGGTGCGGCGGACAATCATCAGCAGCTTATAGAAAATAAACGCCATGATAATGATGTCCAGGATATCTGCTACACCAATGGCAGGAAAGGCCATAAAGGTCTCCTGAACCCACTGTATTATCTGTTCCATTCTTCCCTTCACCTGCACTTTAGCCGTCCGGGTATGTTCATCTATGGACTGGTCGGACTGACGTTTTCATACTCTGCCTATTTTAAAGATTATACTTTATCGCTGTGGAAATGGCAATACAGCAGACATGAATTTTCTATAAATTCCCGCGGTCCTCTACTGCTGTCCTTCTCTTTTCCACTGTTTTATGAAAAAGCCGCTATGCTTTGGGCTGCAAAGCATAGCGGCTTTTTAATGCCGGACAGTGTCCTGCGCACAGGCGGCGATGCACCTCACGGCCCGGACAAACTGCTCTGTTTCACAAAGGCTGTTAAAGGCGGAAAAGCTGGCACGAACTGTGCCTGTCTCCAGTGTGCCCGCAGACTGATGGGCCAGCGGCGCGCAGTGAAGCCCCGCCCGGACCGCAATTCCCATCTCTCCCAGCGCGGCTCCTGCCTCCTCGCAGTCCATGTCTTGAACGCAGAAAGACAGGACCCCCGCCTGCCTTGTGCCCTCTCCCGCCGCATATACGGTCACACCGGGAATTCCAGCCAGCGCCCGGGCAGTACGTCTGGTAAGCATCGCTTCGTGTGCAAAAATTTTATCTGTCCCCATTCTGGATACGTATCGGATTCCCTCCAGCAGACCGGCAATGCCCGCAATATTGTGGGTGCCCGCCTCCAGCCGGTCAGGCAGAAAATCCGGCATCTCCTGGAGGGCCGAAAGGCTCCCTGTGCCCCCCTCCAGGAGGGGCTGCGTCTCCGCGCCGCACAGAAGCAGCCCGGTGCCCTGGGGACCGTACAGCCCCTTATGCCCTGGCATAGCAATAAAGGCCGCTCTCAGCTCATCCATGTGCACCCGCAGGCAGCCGGCAGATTGGGAGGCATCCAGGATGAACGGCACGCCCCGCTCCCCGCACAGCGCGGCAATCCGGTCTATGGGGAGAATATAGCCGAACACGTTGGACACATGGTTGCAGATCACCGCCCGTACCTCTCCGGTCAGCTGCTCCTCAAACTGCCGGACCAGCTGGTCCGGACAAAACAGTGGCCCGGAGGCCACCTTAATCCGCACGTCCCGCATACTGTGGAGCGGGCGGGTCACCGCATTGTGCTCATAGCCGGAGATGAGCACGGTATCTCCCGGATGGACCAGGGATTTGATCGCCAGGTTGAGCCCGTGGGTAGCGTTCATGGTAAACACCACCTGCTCAGGGTTCTCCACCCGGAACAGCTCGGCGGCGGCCTGACGGCAGGCAAACGCGGTATCTGCCGCCAGCGCCGCCGGACGGTGGCTCCCGCGGCCCGGACTGGCCATATGCCCCATGGCATAGGCCGTCGCCCGGGCCACGGACGGCGGCTTCTGCATGGTTGTGGCAGCGCTGTCCAGATATATCATAGCAGCCGTACCTCTTTGTAGCTCCCGTCGGCGGACTGGATAAAGACCCGTCTGGGGGCGAGCCCCACCCGCCCCAGAATTGTCAGGGCATCCGCCAGATTGCGCTCTGACACCTTCACCGCGTGGCTGCATCCCTCTCCGGAAATACTTCTGGGGGAGCGCAGAATGTGGGCCGTAATACCAGCCCGCTCCAATGCCTGGGCTGTCCGCTGGGCATAGGTCAGGGAGCGGCAGATAATCAGGTAGTATACCATCAAACATGACCATTCCTTTCCTGGGTATTCTCAATGGCCGCAGCCTTCTGAGAGGAATGTCATTGTTCCTTGCGTTCTGCGCTGCCCCTGCCGGGCATGGCGGGACAAAACGCTCCTCTCGCCCCAGTATATGCCGTTCAGAGGCGTCCGGTCACCGGACGAGAACTTCCATGCGCCCGGAGCACGGCAAAAGGGGCGCCGCCAAATGGCAGCGCCCCTCATTATACCTCTTCCAGCAGGACAACCGCGTGGGCGGCAATCCCCTCCCCGCTTCCGGTAAAGCCCAGGCCCTCCTCTGTGGTGGCCTTCACGTTTACCCGGCTCTCAGGGACGCCCATATGCTGCGCCAGCACAGCCCGCATAGCGGGAATATGGCCCGCCAGCCTGGGCCGCTGGGCTAGAATGGTCATATCCGCATTTCCCAGTCTGAACCCACTGGAATGCAGCCGCTCCATTACCCGGTCCAGCAGTACTAAGCTGGAGATCCCCCCATAGGCCGGGTCGTTGTCGGGGAACAGCTTCCCGATGTCCCCCAGCGCCGCAGCGCCCAAAAGGGCGTCCATCAATGCATGAGTCAGCACGTCGGCATCCGAGTGCCCCAGCAGTCCCTTCTCCCAGGGGATCTCCACCCCACCCAGAATCAGCTTCCGCTCCGATACCAGGCGGTGCACGTCATATCCATGTCCAATCCGCAATCCCGCTCACTCGCTTTCCTCTGCCCCTGCTGTCCGGGCAGCATAATATCTCTATGTATCCCTGCTGTGCAGAATGGCCTCGGCCATCAGCATATCTGCCGGGGTTGTAATTTTGATGTTCTCATAGGAACCCTCTGTCAGGCAGACCTTCATACCAATGCGCTCCACCGCGCCGCAGTCATCGGTAATGGCCGCGCCGTCCTCCCCAGCTCTGCGCAGTGCGCCCAGCAGCAGGTCGCTGTCAAACACCTGAGGCGTCTGGACGGCAAAAAGCTGTGTCCGGTCCGGCGTCTCCACCACCACGCCATCCAACGCCCGCTTGACGGTGTCCTTCACCGGCACCGCCGGCGCGGCGGCGCCGCACTCCGCAGCCTTCCGGATGGCCGCGTCGATCACCTCCACTGTCACCAGCGGTCGGGCGCCGTCATGGACGGCAATAAGCTCCGCCCTGCCGCTCACCTCCTCCACGCCGATCAGCACGGAGTCCGCCCTGGTGGCGCCGCCAACCAGCACCTTTGTCACCTTGTCCAGCGCGCAGTCCCGGCAGAGCTGTCCCACCGGCACAATTAAATCCTCCCGGGTGACCACCACAATCTCCTGAATCCGCTCCGAGGCGCTCAGCGCCCGCAGCGTATGCATCAGGACGGGGATATCGTCCAGGGGCAGCAGGATTTTGTCCTGCCCCCCCATTCTCCGGGATGAACCTGCCGCAGGCACAACCGCCGCGCACCGCGGCCCCTGCGGCTCCCGTTTCCTTCGCAGCCTTTTAATCAGTCCCACGTTCCTTCTCCCTTTCAGGTAGCGTGCCCCGCCTTCTTTTCCGCCATGGATATACCAAAAAAGCACAACTTCCTCCCGACTCTTGACGCCCCCGCGTCAGCCGAGGGGAAGTTATGCTTCCGACGAGCCGCAGGCTTTCCGGCCTGCGGCAGACAATCCTTCTTTTCTATCTTTATTAGGCCATCGCGCCGTTTATACGCGCTTCCACGTCCTCGTAGCTGGCATTCTGTGAGAGGACAATCTCAGAAATCAAAATCTGCTTTGCAGAGTGCAGCATCTTGCGCTCCCCGGTGGAGAGTCCCCGGTCCACATCGCGGCGCATCAGCCCCTTGACCACCCGGGCCACCTCCAGCAGATCGCCGCTCTTTAGGCGCATCATGTTTTCCCGGTAGCGGCGGTTCCAGTTCTGGGTCATATCCACCTCAATGTCCCGTATGGCGGCAAGGACCCTGTCTGCCTCGTCCCGTCTGCAGACAGGCCGCACACCTATCTCCTCGCTGTGCTCCGTGGGGACCATAACCAGCATCCCGCCAACAGGCAGCTTGAGAATGTAGTACTCCCGCACCACACCGTTTACCTTCTTGCGGACAATGCTGTCTACTACGCCTGCACCGTGCATTGGATGGACGATTTTATCGCCTACCTGAAACATGTTACACCTCCAGTTACCGCTCATACCTCCACTATACTTTTATAGTTATATTATAGTCAATTTTCGCTCATTTTGCAAGGGAAAAACGGCAAAATCATTAACCAAACTGTAAATATTGTGAAAAAGCGGCCTGTTTTCAGAAGAAAACAGGCCGCTTCCGGGCTTTGCCTATTGTGGAATTACTCCGCGTCGGTACCGGCAAAGTCGCCGGCCACCTCGGTGCCCTCGCTGTCAGAGGTGGCAACCAGAGCGTCGGCGCCGTCAGCATCGGCGGCGGAAGAGCGCTGGGCATCCTCCAGCAGAGCGCGGATGGACAGGGAAACCTTTTTGCGGTCCATGTCGATATCGGTGATCTTCACATCTACCATCTGGCCCTCGCTGAGCACATCGCCGGGCTTGTCGATGCGGTGATCGGCAATCTGGGAGATGTGGATCAGGCCGTCCACGCCGGGGACGATCTCGGCAAAGGCGCCGAAGGTCATCAGCTTGACCACCTTGACGTTGGCGGTGTCGCCCACGCCGTACTTGGTGGTGAACACAGTCCAGGGATCCTGGCTGCGGTCCTTCATGCCCAGGGAGATCTTCTTCTTCTCCTTGTCGAAGGAAATGACGTACACCTCCACGGTGTCGCCCACCTTCACCACCTCAGAGGGGTGCTTGATACGGCTCCAGGAGAGCTCAGAGATGTGGACCATGCCGTCCACGCCGCCGATGTCCACAAAGGCGCCGTAGGAAGTCAGGGACTTCACGGTGCCGGTGTACTTCTTGCCCTCCTCGATGTTCTCCCACACCTCGGCGGCCTTGGCGGCGCGCTCCTCGGCGGTGACAGCGCGGATGGAGCCCACCACGCGGCGGCGGGCGCGGTTAACCTCAGTGATGCGGAGGCGGACGTGCTTCTTCAGCAGCTCGCTCATGGGAGTCTCGCGGGGCAGGCCAGTCTGGGAGGCGGGCACAAACACCCGGACGCCCTTGATGCTGACCACAACGCCGCCCTTGTTCTCCTCGGTGACAACGCCCTCGACAGTGGTGTGATCCTCACGGGCCTGCTCAATATCGTCCCAGCTCTTGACGGTGTCGAGACGCTTCTTGGACAGGGTGACAACACCCTCCTGATCGTTGACGCGCATGACATAGGTCTCGATCTCGTCGCCCACGTGGACCAGATCTTCGACCTTTACAGTGGGATCGTCGGTCAGCTCAGACACCGGTATGTAACCGGCGTGCTTGGTGCCGAGATCGACATAGATCTCAGTGGGCGTAATGCCAGTGACAACGCCTGTAACCTTCTCCCCTGTATTTAAAGTTTTGATCGATTTCTCCAGCATTTCAGCGAAGGATTCCTCGATCTCCATGGTTTCGTCGCTCATTTTGTCATAGACCTCCTTTATAATCCACCCGGGCGTGGACGCACCCGCGGTGATTCCAATAGAAGCCTTCCCGTACAGGTTGGAAGGTTCCAGATCCTCCGCCCCTTCGATCCAGAGGACCTGAGGACAGAGGGCCGCGCACAGCTCCGCAAGCCTTCTCGTATTGGAGCTCTTGCGGTCTCCAATTACAATCATGGCATCACTTTGGGCGGCCAGAGCCTGGGCCGCTTCCTGGCGCTTGCACGTAGCACTACATATTGTATCAAAAACTTTTAAATTTGTACACTCTTTTTTTGCTTTTTCTACGCACAAATCCCAACTTTTTCTGGCAGCGGTGGTTTGAGAAACCAAAGTAAGGGGCTTTTCCCGGTTTTCAGGCTCTTTCTCCAGCCATTTTCCCAGCGCCTCCGCGTTCTCCAAAACCACCGGATGGGCGCACCATCCGGCAATCGCGGTGATCTCCGGATGGTTGGGCGTCCCGATGATAACGGGCTGTCGGCCCGCCTGCTCCGCCTCGGCCACAATTCTGTGAATGCGGGACACATTGGGGCAGGTGGCATCCAGAATTTCCCCCCGGGCCCTCAGCACCTCATGGACCGCCCTGGGTTCACCGTGGGACCGGATAAGCACCGCCGCTCCCTCGGGGACCTCCTCGGGCCGCGACACGCTGGTCAGGCCCATGGACTCCAGATGGCGCACCACGCTGTCGTTGTGAATCAGGCTGCCCAGCATGACGCATCGCTTCCCGGAGGCGGCCGCCTGCTCCGCCATCTCCACCGCCCGCTTGACGCCGTAGCAGAAGCCGGCGTGCTCCGCCATTGTCACCCTGCTCATGCCGCCTTGGCCCCCAGGGCGTGGATGCGCTCCATCAGCTCTTCGGCGATCTCCTTATACTCCTCCGCGGTTCCCTTTTTGCTCTCCACATGGGGATAGTATGGCTCACCGATCACGATATTAGTAAACCGGAACCACTTCTTTTTTTCCGGGATGTAAACCGGGACAATCGGCGCGCCGGTACGGACGGCTAACATGGCCGCGCCGCTCTTGGCCTCGCTCTCGTGGCCATGCTTATCCACGCCGCCCTTTACGCGGGTGCCCTCGGGGAAGAGCAGCACCTTTTCACCGCTCTTTAGGTACTTGATAGCGGTCTTGATGGCGGTCACGTCGGACTTGCCGCGGTCGACGGCAAATACCCCTGCCTTTTTCAGCAGCCAGCCCAGCACCGGGATGTTCATAAACTCGGACTTGGCCATGGGCCGGAGCTGATACTTCCGCCCCACCGCCATCACCAGGCAGACCGGGTCGTTCAGACAGGAGTGGTTGGCGCAGAACAGGGCCCCGCCCTGGGGCAGGTTCTCTTTCCCGATGGCCCGGCAGGGGTGGCACAGGCTGAAGAAGGGCCAGATAATGGTCCACAGAATGGAATATACTCTATATATGCTTCTCATGCGTCCAGACGCTCCTTAATGGTTTTCAGCAGCACCTCATAGCTCTCTTCCAGGGAGTTGCCGGTGGTATCCACCGGAATCGCGTCCTCCGCCTTGCGCAGCGGCGCGGCGGCCCGCTGGGTGTCCTTTTCATCCCGGGCCACGATCTCGGAGAGCACAGTGTCGTAATCACTGTCCACGCCCCGCTCCTTCAGCTCGGCATACCGGCGGCGAGCCCGATCCTCGGAGGTGGCGGTGAGAAAGATCTTTACGTCTGCCTCCGGCAGCACCACAGTACCGATATCCCGGCCGTCCATAATCACATTCTGCCGCCGGGCCAGATCCCGCTGCATATCCATCAGGAAGGCTCTCACCTCGGGGACCGCAGACACCGCTGAGGCATAGCGGGAGATCTCGGGCAGACGGATCTCCTCGCTCACATCCTCATTGTCCAGGTACATATGCTGGAGGCCGTCCGCACCGTGGCGCAGGTCAATGGACAGCCCGGGCAGCATGCCGATTACGGCGCCGCTGTCCTCCGGCGAAATGCCGCTGCGCCAGGCGGCCAGCCCCACCGTGCGGTAAATGGCGCCTGTGTCCACATAGAGATACCCAAGGGATTTGGCCAGCATCCTGGCCAGTGTGCTCTTTCCCGCGCCGGACGGCCCGTCCACCGCAATGCTTCTGTACTTCAATATAAATCTCCTCCCGCCTGTAATACAGTCTCCGCGGCAGATTCTCCCGCCGCATGGCCGGTAGACCACGCAATCTGAAGATTAAAGCCGCCGGTGTAGGCGTCGGCGTCCAGCACCTCACCTGCAAAGTAAACGCCCTTTACAAGCTTTGACTGCATTGTCTTGGGATCCACCTCGGTCACCTTGATGCCGCCAGAGGTCACAATGGCCTCCTCCACCGGCCGGGGACCGGTAATCTCCACCGGAAAGCCCTTCAGCAGCTCCAGCAGCCGCCTCCGCCCCTCCCGGGTCACAGAGTTGGCCTTTGTCCCGGCCGGGATGCCGGTCAGCTCCGCCAGCACCGGCACCATCAGCCGGGGGACCAGGCCGTCCAGCACATTGTGAAATTCCCGGTTGGGGTTCTCCCCCAGGTCCCGCAGGAGGCGGGCGTCCAGGGTCTTCTCGTCCAGCGCCGGCTTCATGTCAATCCAGACCGTGTAGTGCTCCTTGTCAAAGTCCCGCATATGGGCGCTGGCGCTGAGAATCAGAGGCCCGGAGAGGCCGAAATGGGTGAACAGCATCTCCCCCTGCTCCTGGTAAATCACCTTTTTCTTGCTGTTTTTCACCTTAATCGCCACGTTCCGCAGGGAAAGCCCCTGCATTCTGCGGCACAGTTCTCCCTCTGCCACCAGCGGCACCAGGGAGGGCTTGGGCGGAATGATGGTGTGGCCCAGCGCCGCCGCCATCTGATAGCCGTCGCCGGTGGAACCGGTCAGCGGATAAGAGACGCCGCCGGTGGCAAGGATAACCGCCTTACAATGGTACTCACCCCGCTCCGTGCGCACCCGCAGGCCCTCCCCGGAGGAGCGGATATCCGCCGCACGCTCCTCCCGGATCTCCACCCCCGCCCGGCGCAGCCCCAACAACAGAGCGTCGATGATATCCGCCGCCTTGTCAGACTGGGGAAACACCCGGTTCCCCCGCTCCGTCTTGAGGGTCACCCCCAGAGAGGTAAAGAGCTCCTTTACCGACGCGGGTGGGAATCGAGTCACCGAGCTGGTGAGAAACCGGCCGTTGTGGGGGATGTTCTTCAATACCTCGTCGGGGCCGCAGTCGTTGGTGACGTTGCAGCGGCCCTTTCCGGTGATGTACAGCTTGCGGCCCAGCTTCTGGTTGCGTTCCAGCAGTATGACGGACGCCCCGTTCCGGGCCGCGGTGAGGGCGGCCATGCAGCCCGCCGCGCCGCCGCCAATGACAACAATCTCTGTCTCTATGGTCAAGTTCCCCCGCTCCTATCTGTTCCGTCTTCAATTTTTTCATAGACCTCATACTCGTCCCAGATCTTCTCCAGCTTTCCAAAGGTCTCGGACAGGTCGTCGTTCTTCTTCCGGCCCACCGCCACAATCAGGGCGTTAATCAGGGAGAGGGGCGCCACAAGGGAGTCCACAAAGGACGCCATGTCACTCTTGGCCAGCAAGGCGTGGTCGGCAATGGCCGCCAGCGGGGACGCCTCGCTGTCCGTAACGGCCAGCACCGTGGCCCCCTGCTTCCGCGCAAACTCCATGGCCCGCACCGTCCGCCGGGAGTAGCGCGGGAAACTGACGCCGATGACCACGTCGCCCTCCCCCACCCGGAGCAGCTGCTCAAAGAGCTCACTGGCGGCAGAGGTATGCACCACCACCACATTGTCAAAAATCAGATTGAAATAGAAGCCCAGAAAGCTGGTAATGGCGGAGGCGGAGCGGATACCCATAATATAGATCCGTCTGGCGGACACAATGGCGTCCACAGAGGCGGTGAACGCCTCCCGGTTGGTCTCCTCCATGGTCAGGCGGATTTTCTCCATATCCGCCTGCATCACCATGGAGAGAATATCGTGGTCACCGATACGGTCATTGGACACCTCAATCCGCTGGATGCTGGTGAGCTTGTTGCGGATCATCTCCTGTAAAGCCTTCTGCATGGCGGGGTATCCGTCGTATCCCAGCTCTGCCGCAAAGCGGACCACCGTGGACTCGCTGACGTTCACCGTCTTGCCCAGCTTGCTGGCCGTCATAAAGGCGGCCTTGTCATAGGACTCCAGTATAAAATTGGCAATGAGCTTCTGCCCCTTGGAGAAGGTGCTCATATTGGACTGAATGGATGCTAGAACATCTCTCGGCATGAATGCGACCTCCTGCGTCTGCACAATGAAGCTGTCCGGCCCCGGTCTATGGCTGCCTGCTAAGTCGCCGGTATACCGTTCGGCGCCGGATATGCGGCAAAGATACCGCGCATCAGCCGTGCGCCGGGCTGATGCGCGGGCAAGCCGCAGCGCGGCTCACAGAGCGGCAGGCATCGCCGCCTGTCACAGTCTTTCGGAAAAACAGCGCGGCTGTTTCGCCGCGCGGAGGCAGCCGCCCTGAATAGGCGGCTGTTTTAATGATAGCGGTTATCCGTAAGAAAATCAACTGTCTTTTCCGGGTGGGATTATGTCTCCTCTCCCCGCTCCCCCAGCGCCAGCCGGAGCTCCCGGAGCGTCAGCCGCCGCCACTCCCCCGGGCGGAGGCCGCCCAGGGTCAGGTCGCCCTCCCGCACCCGTTTGAGGCGCTTTACCTCCAGACCCGCCAGGGCGCACATTCTGCGCACCTGACGGTTTCGCCCCTCATGAATGACCACGGACAGCCGGGCCCGGGCGGCGCCCTCCCGGCTGAGCACCCCCACCTTGGCGGGTGAGAGCGGCACGCCGTCCAGCTCCATGGGGCCGGACAGCACCGGAAGCGCTCGATCCACGTCCCCCTCTACTGTCACCAGGTACTCCTTCTCCACCTGGTGGCTGGGGTGAATCAGCCGCTGGGTAAAGTCCCCGTCGTCCGTCATCAGCAGCAGGCCCTCCGAATCCAGGTCCAGCCGCCCCACCGGCCAGACCCGGGCGCCGCAGCCAGACACCAGCTGCGCTACCGTCCTGCGCCCCCGCTCGTCGGAGAGGGTGGTTACATAGCCCCTGGGCTTATAAAGCATCAGGTATGTATGGGCGCCCGCCGGGCGGACGGGCTTCCCGTCCAGCCGGATGTCATCCTGCTTCGGGTCTGCCTTTTCGCCCAGCGCGGCGGTGCGGCCATTGACCGTCACCCTGCCCGCCGAGAGGTACTCCTCCGCCCGCCGGCGGGAGGCCAGGCCGGCGGCAGACAATATTTTCTGGATTCTCTCTTCCATAAGCTGCCTCCGAATTTCGTCAGCTCCACTGCCGCCGGCTGTACGAATTTAGTATCTGGGGATAAAACGCGGCCTTCATGCCGCCGCCTTCACCCAGGAAAAAGGAAAAAATCCGTTCCAATATGCTCTTGGGCTGAGCTGCATTGCGTTCCACGCTGTGGGAATACACCAGATAGGTGCTGCCCACCTCTTTCCCGTCCACATAATAGGTCAGGCTCCCGGCGATGTCGCCTTCCTTCACCGGGGCCTCCACCTCATCCGGCAGATCAATCTTCGCCGTCACCCGCTCGTCTGCCGCCAGCGGATAGCGGACATCCCGCTCAACCTGAACCGGCACAAACCGGACCAGACTCCCGGCAATGGGCAGTGTGCGAAGGTCCCGCCCGGCGGACGCCAGCAGAATGGACGGCCACTGGGAGAAGCCGTAGTCAAACATGGCCGCGTGGTCGGCCCAGTCGTTGGGCGCGTTGAGGGTGACGGCAATAAGCCGCTGCCCGTCCCGCTCGGCGCAGGACACCAGGGTCCTGCCCGCCGCGTCGGTGTAGCCAGTCTTCATGCCCACACAGCCCTCATACCGCCACAGAAGCTTGTTGTGGTTGGTCATAGTCCGCCCCGCCATGGTGACGGACTTTGTGCCCACAATTTCGGCCAGGTCCGGCTGCTCCATGACCACAATGGCCAGCTTTGCCATATCCGCCGCAGTGGAGTAGTGTCCCTCCGCCGGCAGGCCGTTGGGGTTGACGAAATGGGTGTGCTCCATGCCAAGCTCCTGGGCCCGCAGGTTCATCCACTCCACAAAGGTGTCCACGTCTCCGGCGCAGAAGCCGGCAATGGCCAGGGCGGCGTCATTGCCCGACACCAGCAGCAGGCCGTACAGCAGCTCCCGCAGGGTCAGCTCCTCCCCTTCCCGCAGGTACATGGAGGACCCCTCCGCCAGAGTCCACTCTTTTTGGATGGTCACCGCCCTGTCCAGATCAGAGGTGGACTCAACGGCCACCAGCGCGGTCATCAGCTTGGTAATGCTGGCAATGGCCCGCTCCTCATGGGCGTTTTTCTCCATCAGCACCCGGCCGCTCTCCGCGTCCACCAAAATGGCGCAGGACGCCGAAACCCCCGGCGTTCCGGCCCCATCGGCGGACAGCGGAAGCCAGGTCAGGCACAGCAGAGTGGCTGCAACCGCCGCGAAAACGCGCTTCATACAGCATCACCTCAGGCCGCCCGCCAGCCCTACGCCGCGGGCGCATGTTGATGCTAGTATGAGCCGAATCGGGCCGGAACATACCTGAAATCAGAAGGGTTCCGTCTCCGCCTTCTTCTCCTGCTGCTTCTCGATGAAGCCTGTCACCTTGTCGATGACCTCGGGCACCATCTCCACCACCCGGTCCACCGTGGTCCCGGGGGGCGGCGCGATAGGCAGCATGCGCACCGTGTCCCCCTTGACAATGAGGAAGGCGATGGGCATGATGTTCACGCCGGCGCCGCTGCCGCCGCCGAAGGCGTTGTCCGCCTCAGGCTTCTGGTTCTTGGTGGTAAAGTCGCTGCCGCCGGAGGCAAAGCCGAAGCTCACCTTGGACACAGGGATAATGGTTACATCTCCCGCCTCAATGGGCTTGCCCACAATGGTATTGACGTCCACCATCTCGCGGATCTTCTGCATGGTGGTGCTCATCAGGTCGCCGATGGGATGCTGCTTGTTTTCCATAGTCAGACCGCCTCTTTCTTTGTTTGCTCTTGGTTCCGTCCGGACCACAGCTTTAAAAATCGAATTCCCAGCCTCAGGGCCAGAGCCGCCGCCTGCCCCAAGCGCAGGGAGAAGGACCCATAGAGATAGATCTCCGGCTCCGTCAGGTTGAAATCCACTCTGGTTCTGATACGCCGGTCGCCAATATTGAAATTATTCTCCAGCAGGGGCCAGATCATACCGATTGCCGCATTTACGCCGCCAAAGGCCAGGGCCGCCGCCGCCGGGTCGGAAGCCGCCGCCGTCACATCCAGCAGAAGCCTGTCCACCCGCACTTTGCGCCGCAGCTGGCCTGCCGCGTCCGCTACCAGCGGGAGTATCGCCTTCAGCGGGCCGAGCTGCCCGCCCGGCTTGGGCTCCGGCTGCTCCTCCTCGGGTTTCGGTTTCTTCTTTACCCGCTTTGGCTTTTCCTGCCCGTCCGCCTTCTTCGGCCTGGGCGGGTACACCCTGATACGCAACGGGCCCGCACGCAGGCGGATCAGCACGCCGGAGCGGCTGTACTCCACCGTACCGCCCACCCGGACCAGGGAGAGCAGCACCAGCGCGGCGGCGATTGCCCCCAGGACAACCCATACCGTCATGCGCTCACGCCTCCGTCCCCTCGCCGCTTTGCCCGTTGTCCTCTGTCTGGGCCGCCGCGTCCTCCTGCACTGCCTTCAGCCGCTCCAGGTTTGCCTGCATCTCCATGGTGATCTGTCCGTCCTCCGGGCTGGCGCTGGGGAGCTCGGGCAGGTCCTCCAGGCTGCTCAGGCCAAAGGACCGCAGGAAGGTCTGGGTGGTACGGTAGAGGATTGGCCGTCCGGGCACGGAAAGGCGGCCGCACTCCTCAATCAGGTCCCGCTCCAGCAGCAGCCCCACGGTATAGGCGCTGTCCACGCCCCGGATCTGGTCCACATAGGCCCGGGTGGTGGGCTGATAGTAGGCGATGATGGCCAGCACCTCCAGGGCGGGCTGGGACAACCGGGCCGGGCGGCGGCTCTCAAAGGCCCGGCGGATACAGTCGGCATGCTCCGGCGCAGAGCAGAGCTGGTAGCTGTTCTCCAGCCGCAGCAGGCGCACGCCCCGGCGCTCGTAGCTGTAATAATCGGCCAGCCGCTGGCAGACGGCATCCACCGTGGCCCGGTCCAGGTCCAGCGCCATGCACAGCCGCTCCACGCCCACCGGGTCACCAGCGGCAAAGAGAATTCCCTCAATGGCGGACTCTATCTCCTTCACTTCCATGCGCAGCCCTCCCTGTGTTGTCAGTTCACATCCGTGGTAAACTCAAAATCCTCCGCCGCCTCGTCGGTGCAGGTCACCGTGCAGTCGGTCTCCGTGCCCGCCAGGCGCACCCGCCGGGCCCGGCACAGCTCCAGCACGGCGATGAAGGTGGCTACAATCTCGCTGCGGCTGCGGTTCCCCTTGAACAGGGCCCGGAACCGGGTCACGCCGAAACGAATGAGCTGCCGGAGAATCTCCCCCGCCTTGTCGGCCACCGGGTAGGGCTCCCGGCCCACAATTCCCTCAAAGGCCGCCATGGGCGGCGGAAGCCGGTTGTCCGACCGCTCCAGCACCGCCAGCATGGCCCGGCGCAGATCCTCCGCCTTGTGGACATAGCGGTAAGCCTTGTTGGTTGGAATCAGCTCGGGCGTCTTGGTGATGTAGTCCCGGCCCACCTCATTGCGGTCGGCCAGCGCCGGAATGACCGCCTTGATGCGGTTAAAATTCTCGTGGCGCTGGTGCTCCTCCAGGGAGGCGATGAGCTGCTCCATCTCGGAGAGGGCCTCCTCGTCGTGGATGGAGAGGAGCATTCTGGTCTTGATGAATACCAGCTGGGCCGCCATGGCTACAAATTCGCTGGCCACCTCCAGGTCCAGCTCCTTGCGCTTGTTCATCCAGTCCATGTACTGGTCCAGAATCACCGCAATCTGGATGTCCTTGATCTCCATCTTGTTCTTGGCCAGCAGGCTGAGGATCAGGTCCAGAGGGCCGGTAAAGTCCTCCATGTCCTCCGCCTTTGCCTTGACCACCTTTTCCAGATGAAAAATCGGCGTCTCTATGTCACTCACCCCAGAATGTCCAGAATCTGCGAGCCGATCACCAGCGCCTCCCAGGGCAGTCCGGTGACCCGGCACAGGAACTGCAGCACGCCGTTGATGCAGAAGGACAGCGGCCCGTCCAGCACATTGAAGAACACCAGCAAAATGACCGCGATCATGATATACCGCTCATAGCGCAGGATGGTGTAGTACACCCGGTCAGGAAGGAAGGAAAAGAGCACCTTGGAGCCGTCCAGAGGCGAGATGGGAATCAGGTTGAACAGCCCCAGGCCCACACTCAGAATAGCCACATTGCACAGGAAATAAAACACAACCAGCAGCACTATACTGTCTGTGGGCAGCAACAGACGGTATACCAGGGAGCAGATCAGCATGGTCACAATGGCCATCAGGAAATTGGAGACGGGCCCCGCCAGGGCGGTGACCGCCATATCCCGCTTAGGATTTTTGAAGTAGCGCATGTCCACCGGCACCGGCTTGGCCCAGCCCACGCCCGCGAAAATCATCATCAGAAAGCCGATGACATCCAGATGCTTGATGGGATTGAGGGTAAGCCGGCCCATCCGCTTGGCGGTGGGGTCCCCCAGGCGGTAGGCCACATAGCCGTGGGAGAGTTCATGGAACGTGATGCACACCAGTGCCGCCACTGCGCTCACAAGCAGAGAGAGCAGCCCCATCCAGTTCATATTCGTCATGTATTCCATTACTCTGTGCACAAAAAAGTCCCCTTTCGCGGGTCTGCACCGCCCCACAGCACGGGCGCCATCCCGGGATCCGCTCCGAAACAGGCGACGGAATCAATCGTAGAGAAAATATTATATCAAAGATAAACGAAAAACACAAGGAAAAGCCCTCTCGCCGCTGTTTTTCAAGTTTTTCCCGGATATGGCAGCGGAAAAAGGCCGGGCCGGGGACAGATATCCGTCACCGGGCCGGCCGCTTTTTACCGGATGTAATTGCGCAGGACGCCGATGCCCTCGATCTCCACCTCCACCACGTCGCCGGGCCGCATGGCGCCGATGCCCGCGGGGGTACCGGTGGTGACCACGTCGCCGGGCTCCAGGGTCATGGAGGCGGTGATGAACTCCATCAGCGCCGGAATTTTGGTCATAAACAGAGACGTGCGGGCGCTCTGCACGGTCCTGCCGTTGAGCCGGGTCTCAATCTTCAGGTCAGAGCCGTCCACCTCGTCCGTCACCAGAGGGCCGATGGGCGCAAAGCCGTCCATGCTCTTGCCCCGGCTCCACTGGCCGTCCGCCTTCTGCACGTCCCGGGCCGTTACGTCGTTGAGGCAGGTGTAGCCCAGGATATAGTCCCTGTACTCCTCCGCCTTCACGTGCTTGGCCCGTTTTTTCACCACAAAGGCCAGCTCACCCTCGTAGTCCAGCCGCTCCACAAAGCTGGGCGCGGACACCTCGCCCTCGGGGCGGTTGACCGTATTGGGCGCCTTGAGGAAGAGGATGGGCCGGTCAGGCACGCCCTCCCCCATCTCCATGGCGTGGTCGTAGTAATTCTTGCCCACGCAGACAATCTTGGTGGGCTCACAGGGCGCCAGTAGCCGGCACTGCTTCAGGGGCAGGCGCCCGCCGTCAAAGGTCAGCCTCTCATAGGGCGCGCCGGCCAGGGTCAGGACTTCATCATCCTTTAAAACACCCCAGACAGCCGTTCCATCCCGCTCAATCCGCACCAACTTCATTCCGACTCCCCCATGCTCTTCAGGATTTCACCCAGGAGCTCCTGCCGCCCTTCTCCTTTCTCCGCTGAGAAGGTAATTACCTTTACATCATCCGGCAATCCAAGGGTCTCCCGGATGCGGGCTAGGTTGGGCTCAATTTCGCTCTTGCGGAGCTTGTCCAGCTTGTTGGCCACCACCAGAAAGGGCTTTCCGCTCTGCTTGAACCACTCGCCCATGGTGCAGTCGTTCGCCGTGGGCTTGTGGCGGGCGTCCACAACCATGATGCCCAGGGTCATCAGCGCGTTGTCCGCAAACCAGCTCTCGATCAGCCGGCCCCAGCGCTCCTTCTCCGCCTGGGACACCTTGGCGTAGCCATAGCCGGGCAGGTCCACCAGATAGAGCTTTTCGTCGATGAGGAAATAGTTGATGTGGGTGGTCTTGCCGGGGGCCGCGCCCACCCGCGCCAAGTTCTTCCGCAGCAGAATTTTGTTGATCACCGAGGACTTGCCCACGTTGGACCGCCCGGCGAAAACCACCTGGGGCAGGCCGTCCCGGGGAAAATCTGCCGCTTTGGCGGCGGAGCGGACAAATTCCGCCCGCTGCAAATTCAAAGCCATGGTGCCGCGCCTCCTTTACTGCCTGATGCGGACATCGCCGTCCGTGTGTCGGGGCTCCGTCAGCGGAGCCGCCGGAGCCGTTGTTTCCCCGCCCGCGCAGTCCTGACACAGCGCCTCAGCCAGAGCCTGGTCCGCCTCCTCGATGGGGACAAAGTGCAGCGCGGAACGGACAGTCTGGTCGATCTCCTCCAGGTCCTTCACATTGTCCGCCGGAATCAGCACCGTGCGGATGCCATTGCGCAGTGCGGCCATGGTCTTTTCCTTCAGGCCGCCGATGGCCAGGGCTCTGCCCCGTAACGTAATTTCGCCTGTCATCGCCACATCCTGCCGGACCGGCGTACCGGTCAGGGCGGAGACCATGGCCACAGTGATGGCAATGCCTGCGGAGGGTCCGTCCTTGGGCACCGCGCCCTCGGGGAAATGGACGTGGATATCCCGCGTCTTATAAAAATCCGGCTCAATACCCAGCCGGGCCGCCCGGCTGCGGATATAGGTGAGGGCCGCATGGGCCGACTCCTTCATCACATCGCCCAGGTTGCCGGTCAGTTCAATCTTGCCGCTGCCGGGCACCACATTGGCCTCCACCTCCAGCAGCTCACCCCCCACCTGGGTCCAGGCCAGGCCGTTGACCACGCCCACCAGGGCCTGCACGGGACGCTTCTCCGGCTGATAACGGCGCACACCCAGCATATCCTCCAAGCTGTCGCCTGTAACGCTTATAGACTTTACATCATCTGTCACAACACGCATTGCCGCCTTCCGGCACACAGCGGCCAACTGCCGCTCCAGCACACGGACGCCGGACTCCCGGGTGTACCCGGAGATAATCTCCCGGATGGCGTCATCCGTGATGCGCAGCTGGCTGCGCTTCAGGCCGTGGCGCTTGAGCTCCTTGGGCAGCAGGTGCCGCTTGGCAATCTGCAGCTTTTCCTCATCGGTATAGCTGGTCAGCTCGATGACCTCCATCCGATCCAGCAGGGGCCTTGGGATGGTGTCCGTGGTGTTGGCGGTGGTGATGAAGAGCACGTCGGACAGGTCAAAGGGCAGCTCCAGAAAGTTGTCCCGGAAGGTGCTGTTCTGCTCCCCGTCCAACACCTCCAGCAGCGCCGAGGAGGGATCACCGTGGATATCGGAGGCCAGCTTGTCTATCTCGTCCAACAGCAGTAAAGGATTATTACTTCCCGCCTGTTTGATGGCCGAGATGATGCGTCCGGGCATTGCGCCCACATATGTCTTGCGATGGCCGCGGATTTCCGCCTCATCGTGGACGCCGCCCAGGGAGATACGGGAGAGCTTCCGGTTGGTCGCTCTGGCCACGGACATGGCGATGGAGGTCTTGCCCACGCCCGGCGGGCCCACCAGGCAGAGCACCTGCCCCTTCAGCTCAGGGGCCAGCTGCTTGACGGCCAGGAACTCCAGGATCCGCTCCTTCACCTTTTCCAGCCCGAAATGGTCTCCGTCCAGCACTTTCCGTGCGGCGGCCACGTCCACCCGCTCTCTGGTCTTCTTGTTCCAGGGCAGCTCCAGACACACGTCCAGGTAATTGCGCAGCACGGTGGCCTCGGCGGAGCCAAAGGGCTGCTTCTCCAGCCGTCCCAATTCTTTGGTCAGCTTCTCCTCCACCTCGGCAGGCAGCTTGGCACGGGCGATCTTCTGCCGGTACTCCTCTATCTCGCTGTCGCTGTCAGCGTCCTCACCCAGCTCCTGGCGGATGACCTTCAGCTGCTCCCGCAGCACAAAGTCCCGCTGGCTCCGGCTCAGGCCCTCCCGCACCTTGTTCTGCATGGACTGCTCCAGCTCCAGGATCTCCACCTCCCGGCGGAGCATCTGCTGGAGCTTTTCCAGCCGGCGGACAGGGCGGAGCTCCTCCAGGATGATCTGCTTGTCCTCACCGCGCATGACAATGTTCTGGGCGATATAGTCGGCAATATAGCCGGGGTCATCGCTGGCCATCACGCTCAGGAGCACATCCGGCGTCATTCTGGGGGCCAGCTCCGTATAGGACTCAAACAGATCATAGGTCTGGCGGATCAGGGCCTCGGTTCTGGCGGAGTTCTTTACCGGCTCTCCCGCCTCAATCTCCCCCACCTGCGCCTGGAGGTAGGGCGCGGTCTGGGTCAGGGCCTCCAGGCGGCCCCGGGCCACGCCCTCCACCATAACGCGCACATTGTCCCCCGGCAGGCGCAGAATCTGCCGCACCGTGGACACAGTGCCGATGGTGTACAGATCCTCCAGCCGGGGATTCTCCACCATCAGATCCCGCTGGGCCACCAGAAAGATGGGCTGGCTGCTGGTCATTGCCTCATCCAGCGCCTTGATGGACGCCTCCCGGCCCACGTCAAAGTGCAGGAGCATGTTGGGGAAAATGGTCAGGCCCCGCAGGGCCAGGGCGGGCATGACGGCGGATATCTTCTCTTCAGACATGGAATTCACTTCCTTCTCAGGGAATGCAAAAGGGGCGGGAGCCATAATCCCCCGCCCCTCAGAATGTTACAGCTGTCTCCCCGTGAGGACGGGCCGGACGCTTTTTCAGCCTCAGGACACGTTGCCCTGGGCCGGCATACCGCCCCGCTCCGCCCGGAGGGCCGCGCCGCCAAGGCGGGGCCGCTCGGTCCGGCTGGGGTCGCGCTCGATGATGGGCTGCGCGTGATCCCGGATGGTGTCCGCCGTGATGGTCACACCGGTAATGGTGGGGTCGGAGGGCACATCGTACATAATCTGGGTTACGCTCTCCTCCAGCACCGCGCGCAGGCCGCGGGCGCCGATCTCCCGCTCAATGGCCTTGTCGGCCGCGGCCTCCAGAGCCTCCGGCTCAAAGTGCAGGGCCACATTGTCATACTCCAGCAGCTTTTCGTACTGCTTCACCAGAGCGTTCTTAGGCTCGGTGAGAATCTGCACCAGTTGCTCCTTGCTCAGGGCCCGCAGAGTGGTCACCACAGGCAGACGGCCCACCAGCTCGGGAATGATGCCGAACTTGATGAGGTCGTGGGGCTGGACATCCTTGAGCACGGCGGAGCGGTCCAGCTCCTTCTTGCTCTTGATCTCCGCGCCGAAGCCCATGGTCTTACGGTCCTGCCGCTGCTCGATGATCTTCTCCAGGCCGTCAAAGGCGCCGCCGCAGATAAAGAGGATGTTCTTGGTGTTGAGCTGAATAAACTCCTGGTGGGGGTGCTTGCGGCCGCCCTGGGGCGGGACATTGGCCACAGTTCCCTCCAGGATCTTCAGCAGCGCCTGCTGGACGCCCTCGCCGGACACATCCCGGGTGATGGAGGTGTTTTCGCTCTTGCGGGCGATCTTGTCCATCTCGTCGATATAGATGATGCCGCGCTCGGCCAGCTCAATGTCAAAGTCGGCGGCCTGGACCAGGCGCAGAAGGATGTTCTCCACGTCGTCGCCCACGTAGCCGGCCTCAGTCAGCGTGGTGGCGTCGGCAATGGCGAAGGGCACCTTCAAAATCCGGGCCAGGGTCTGGGCGAACAGGGTCTTGCCGCTGCCGGTGGGCCCCACCAGCAGGATATTGCTCTTCTGGAGCTCCACGTCCTCCCCGCCGCCGAAGTAGATCCGCTTGTAGTGGTTGTACACCGCCACCGAGAGGGCCACCTTGGCATCCTCCTGGCCGATGATATACTGGTCCAGCACCTCCCGAATCTCCCGGGGAGTGGGGATGACATCGGGGATATCCGGGCTGAACTGTTCCTCGGGATCATAGGTGTCGTCCAGAATGCTCATGCACAGATGGACACACTCGTTGCAGATATAGGCACCGGGCCCCGCGATAATACGGGATACCTGCTCCTGATGCTTGCCGCAGAAAGAGCAGCGAACCGATTTCTTTTCGTCGTTTTTTGCCATATCATTACCTCTTGACTCTCTGTTCAATTGCGGCGGCGCCGGGCGGAGCCTGCCCGGTCCTCAGTTTCGGCGTTCCTTCCGCCGCTGGCCGCCGAAGGAATGCTGGAACAGCGCGGGGGCACAGAATGCTCCCGCGCTGTCTTGGGGTTATCTCTGGTAGATGACCTTGTCAATCAGGCCATACTCGCAGGCTTCCTCCGCGGACATGAAATTGTCGCGCTCGCAGTCGGCCGTGACGACCTCCACCGGCTTGCCGGTGTTGTCAGCCAGGATCTTGTTCATCCGCTTCTTGATGACCTCCAGGCGCTTGAGGTGGATTGCCATGTCGGTAATCTGGCCCTGTGTGCCGGCAGAGGGCTGGTGGATCATAATCTCCGCATTGGGGAGGGCCAGCCGCTTGCCCTTGGCGCCGGCGGAGAGCAGAAACGCGCCCATGCTGGCCGCCATGCCGATACAGATGGTGGACACGTCGCACTTGACATACTGCATGGTGTCGTAGATGGCCATGCCGTCGGTCACGGAGCCGCCGGGGCTGTTGATATAGAACTGGATGTCCTTGTCCGGGTCCTGGGCCTCCAGATAGAGCATCTGGGCCACGACCAGGCTGGCGGTGGTGGCGTTGACTTCCTCGCCCAGGAAAATGATGCGGTCATTCAGCAGGCGGGAAAAGATGTCGTAGGAACGCTCACCGCGGTTGGTCTGCTCCACTACATAAGGTACTAAGCTCATGTTCACGATCTCCTTTGTCGGATGTAGGGACACGGGAAAAGGTCTGCTTCCCCGTCCAGCACGTCCGCTCCCATCTCACCCCGGGGCACACACATACCCCTGGCGAAGCGGCGGGCAGTCATACTGCTAAAGTATACCCGCCGTTTGGAATCTTATTCCTCTGTCTTGGGCTCCTCGCCCTCAGCCTTGGGCTCCTCAGCCTCGGCCTTCTTGGCGGCCTTCTTCCGGGGCGCGGCCTTCTTCTTGGGCTTCTCCTCGCCCTCGCCCTCGGCCTTCTTGGCCTCGCCCGCCTTGCCGTTGCTGTAGACAACCTCGGCGGCCTTCTTGGTCTTCAGCTCATTGACAAGATCGCTCTCAGCCACGGCGGCCTTCACCTGCTCGACCTTCATGCCGTACTGCTCGGCCAGGCGGCTGTACTCGGCCTCCTTCTCCTCGTCGGAGATCTCAATGCTCTCAGCGGCGGCGACGGCGTCCAGCGCCAGCTCCACCTGAATCTGATGGAGGGCGCCGTCCTTGGCCTGCTCACGCATGGACTCCTTGGTCATGCCCATCATCTGGAGGTAGTTCTCGAAGGGGATGCCCTGGGAGGTAATGCGGCGGGCATAGTCGTCCATCATCTGGTCAGCACGGTAGTCCACCATGGCGTCGGGGATCTCCACCTCCATGTTGGCCACAACCTGCTCCAGCAGGGCGTTCTCGAAGTCGTCCTGCGCCTGCTTCTCCCGGCGCTCGGTCAGCTTCTTGCTCAGGTCGGCCTTGAAGTCGGCCAGGGTCTCAAACTCGGACACGTCCTTGGCGAACTCGTCGTCCACGGTGGGGACCTTCTTCTCCTTGACCTCGTTGATCTTCACGTGGAAGACAACAGGCTTGCCGGCCAGGTCAGCGTGATAGTTCTCGGGGAAGGTGATGTCAATGTCCTTCTCCTCGCCGGCCTTCATGCCAACCAGCTGGTCCTCGAAGCCGGGGACAAAGGAACCGGAGCCCAGCTCCAGGCTGTGGCCCTCGGCCTTGCCGCCCTCGAAGGGCACGCCGTTGTCAAAGCCCTCGAAGTCCAGCACCACGGTGTCGCCCAGCTGAGCCTCACGGTCCACAGCCACCAGGCTGGTGGCGCGCTGGATATAGGGCTTGAGCTCGTTCTCGATGTCCTCGTCGGTGACGCTGACCTCGGCCTTGGGGGCGGTGAGGCCCTTATACTCGCCCAGCTTCACCTCGGGGCGCACGGTGACGACAGCCTTGAAGGAAAAGCCGTCCTTGCCGGCCTCCAGGACCTCCACGTCGGGCCAGGCCACAACGTCCAGGTTCTCCTGCTCCACAGCCTTGCTGTAGGCCTCGGGGTAGAGCTCATTGATGGCATCTTCGTAGAACACGCCGGAGCCATACATACCCTCGATGATCTTGCGGGGGGCATGGCCCTTGCGGAAGCCGGGGACAGCGATCTTGCCGCGCTGCTTCTTATAGACCTTGTCAATGGCGGCCTCGAACTCCTCGCGGCTCACTTCGATGACGAGCTCAACCTTGCTCTTCTCCTGCTTCTCTACGCTTTTGACATTCATCTTGTTACTTCCTCCTGTCAGCACCGGGACGAAAAAATTGTGCCATCCGGGCGCCTATTTGCGTTATCCGATTTATACTACCAGATCTTTTTCTAAATTACCAGTCTTTTTTCGAATTATTCACAGATTCTTTGCGGCTGGAAGTTGAGGTAATCCGCCGACACCAGGTGATACTCCACCGCGCCGCACCTTCCCTCAATGGCCAGCCGGTGGCTGCCGCCGTGGAGATGACCGTAATAGCACCGCTGCACGCCATACCGCTCCAGCAGGGCGATAATCTCCGGGCAGGTGTACCCCTGGTAGCGGGGCGGGTAGTGGAGAAAGCAGAGCTTCTCCCGCTCCCCAGCCGCCTTCAGGGACGCCTCCAGCCGGATGAGCTCCCGGTTGAACACCTTCTCATTGTGGCCGTTCTGGTCCTCCTCATAGAACCAGCCCCTTGTGCCGCAGAGGGCAATGTCGCCGTACTCCCCGCAGTTGTTGTGGAGAATATTCAGGGTGGTAAAGCCATTCTCCGCGAAAAAGTTATTCATCTTGGCGGCCGTGGTCCACCAGTAGTCGTGGTTTCCCTTCAAAATATACTTCTTTTTTCCGGGCAGGGCGTCCAGGAAGGCGAAGTCCTCCCGGGCCTGCTGGAGGCTCATGCCCCAGGAGATGTCCCCGCAGAGCACCACGGTATCCTCCGGCCCCACCCGCTCAAAGCCCCGTTTCAGCTTCTCCACATACCCTGTCCAATTGCCGCCGAACACGTCCATGGGCTTGTCCACTGCCAAGGACAGGTGGGTATCTCCGATTGCGTAAAGGGCCATGCCATACCTCCAGGCAAAATTTCTTCAGCGGAGCATGTCCAGGACTGCGTCCACCATGTGGTCCTTGGTGACAGTCTTGTCAAACCGCTTGGCCTTGCCGGCCAGTCCGGCCAGGGGCGCGGGGGCCTCCACGCCGGTCTTTTTGGCCAGCTGGGCGATGATGTCGGTGCCCTCGGCCAGCTCCGTCACGCCGAGAGCGCCCAGGACAGTGTCGCAGAACTTGAAGGGGCTGGCGGTGGACACCACGATAGCGGTGGTGTTGTCCCCGCTCTCCCTGCGGTACTGCTCCAGCACGTCGTAGGCCACGGCGGTGTGGGGGTCAATGAGGTAGTGGAACTTGTTCCACACCTTGGCGATGACCTTCTGAGTCTCGGCGTCGTCGCAGAAGCCGGCGGCAAAGAGCTTGTCCAGCTTCTTCTTGATCTCCCCGCTGACCCCATAACGTCCCTCGGCGGCCAGCTGAGCCATGTAGCCCCGGACCTCCTCGTCGTTGTTGTTGGTCAGCTCAAAGAGCATCCGCTCCAGATTGGAGGAGATGAGGATATCCATGGAGGGAGACATGGTGTTGTAGAACTGCCGGTTGCGGTCGTACACGCCGGTGTTCAGGAAGTCGGTCAGCACGTTGTTGCTGTTGGACGCGCAGATCAGCTTCTGGATGGGGACTCCCATCTGTTTGGCGTAATAGGCGGCCAGGATATTGCCGAAGTTGCCGGTGGGCACACAGACGTTCACCGGGTCGCCCAGGGCGATCCTTTCCTCCCGCACCAGGTCGCAGTAGGCGGAGGCGTAGTAGACAATCTGAGGCAGCACCCGGCCCCAGTTGATGGAGTTGGCGCTGGAGAGGAAATACCCCCGCTCCGCCAGCTCCGCGCGGAGCTTCCCGTCGGAGAAGAGACGCTTGACGCCGGTCTGGGCATCGTCGAAATTGCCCACCACGGAGCAGACGCCGACGTTTCCTCCCTCCTGGGTGCACATCTGCAGCTCCTGAATGGCGGAGACACCGTCCTTGGGGTAGAACACCAGAATCTTGGTGCCGTCCACGTCCCGGAAGCCCTCCAGGGCGCCCTTGCCGGTGTCGCCGGAGGTGGCCACCAGAATGCAAGCGGTCTTCTTCTCATCGTTCTTCTTCAGGGAGGCGGTCAGCAGGTGGGGCAGCATCTGCAGCGCCATGTCCTTGAAGGCACAGGTGGGGCCGTGCCACAGCTCCAGGCAGTAAGTATTCTCGTCCACCTTGCGGACAGGGGCCACCTCGCGGACGTCGAACTTGTCCTTGCTGTAAGCCTTGGCGGCAAAGGATGCCAGCTCAGAGGCAGTAAAGTCGTCCAGATAGGGCTTCATGATGTACACGGCCCGCTGCTGGTAAGACATATCAGTGAGGGTCTTCAGCCCGTTCTGGGACAGCTTGGGAAACACCTCGGGGGTCAGCAGACCGCCGTCCTCTGCAAGCCCCTGTGCGATGGCCTGAGAAGCGGCAAGCCGCATCTGCTTGTTTCTTGTGCTCACATAGTACATACTTCACTCACAACCCTCATCAGATTATTGAAGAACACATCGCGCACCAGCGCTTCTGAATAATTGCGCCGCAGGAGCCGTTCGTACAGCTCCGCCATATCCTGAATGCCGGACATCCCCCGGGGCATTCTGGATATTCCGTCCCAGTCTCCGCCAATGGACACATTCTTCTCTCCGCCCAGGGAGAGAAAATGCTCCAGGTGGGAAATCACCGTGTCGCAGTCCGGGTCAGCCCCCAGAAAGTCGGCAAACATGTTCAGCCCCGCCACACCATGATGTTCTATTATGGCAGTAAATTGCCCGTCGGTCAAGTTTCTTGGGGCAGAAAATACAGCACGGGCATTGGAATGACTGGCAATGAAAGGCCCTTTACACAACTCCGCCACGTCCCAAAAACCGGGATCGGACAGGTGGGACACGTCCACCAGCATGCCCAGACGGTTCATCCGGCGGACAAATTCCCTTCCCTGCCCGGACAGTCCCCGCTCCTTCTCCTCCGCGTTGGAGCCGGACAGAATATTGGCGTGGTTCCAGGTGATATTTACCGCCCGGACGCCCAGCCGATATGCCTCCTCCAGGCGCTCCACGTCGCAGTCCAGCAGCTCCGCTCCCTCCACGGAGAGAAAGGCAGCCCGCTTTCCGGCCCGAAAGGCGGCGTCCGCCTCCTCAGCCGTGCGGCAGTGAACCGCCAGGCCGCTGTTTGCCGCCATCTCCCGCCGAAAAATGGCGTATTCCTTTTGGAACAGCTGCCGCAGCGGCAGGCCGGGCTGTGTGGCGGCGTCGCCGAAGATGGCGAAAAACTGGGCGTACGGCCCAAAGACCGCCGTCCGCTCCAGGTCCAGGTGGCCCGCGTTTCTGCGGAAGCCGCCTCCCTGCTCAAGGCAGCGGGAAATGGTGTCGCAGTGGCCGTCAAACAGACATATCCGCTCCGTCGGAATCACCTCCTCTCCGCCCCGGGTGGCGGGACGGGCTAAAATGCGTTCTCAAGATAGATGATCCGGGGCTGGGCCGTGGCCGTCCCCTGGGGGGCATAGACCTCCGCCACATCAAACCGTGGCTGGCGCTCCGTGGGGTTCTGGGCCAGATAGAGCTCCGCTGTGGTGCGGATGCGCTCCCGCTTTCCCCGGTCCACAGAGGCCCGGCCGGGGGCAAATCGGTCGCTTTTGCGGAGCTTGACCTCCACAAAGAGGAGATACGGGCCGTCCTCCGCGATGAGGTCGATCTCCCCAAAGCGGGTCCGATAGCCCGAGGCCACCACGCGGCAGCCCCGCCGCCGCAGCTCCTCCGCCACCAGGGATTCCCCCCAGCGGCCCAGCAGGCTGGTGTTCATACGCCCTCTCTCCCTTTTTATATAAAGCCATTTTGCTGTTCAGTCATTGCTTTGAGCGAACTCCAGTTTTTTCAGAAAGCTCTTTCTGTGGATGGGACAGGGGCCATACTTCATCAGCAGCTCAAAGTGCCGCTTTGTACCGTAGCCCTTGTGCCGCTCAAACTCATACTCCGGATATATCCTCGCCATCTCCTCCATATAGCGGTCCCGGCTCACCTTGGCCAGGATAGAGGCGGCGGCAATGTTGGCGCTCCGGCCGTCCCCCTTGACCACAGTCTCGTGGGCAATGGTGATGCCGTTGTCCCGGTTTCCGTCAATCAGGGCGTAATCAGGGGCCGGTTTCAGGGCCTGAATGGCCAACTCCATGGCCTTCATGCGGGCGTTCAGGATGTTGATGGCGTCGATCTCCTTCTCGTCCACCGACGCCACCGCCCAGGCCACGGCCTTCTCCTGAATCTCCTCAAAAAGCCGGTCCCGCCGCTTGGGAGTCACCTTTTTGGAGTCGTTCAGCCCCTCCAGAACCAGGCCTTCGGGGAGGATCACCGCTCCGGCATAGACTGGGCCGGCCAGGGGGCCGGCCCCCGCCTCGTCAGCGCCGCAGATAAGCCGGTATCCCCGCGCCTTACAGGAGCGCTCTATCTCCCACAGGTCAACCTGCACCGTCTGCTTCATTCCATCTCCTCCGAAATTGCCTGGGGCTTCTCAAGTGTAAAGCGTCCAAGCTTGCCAGCCCGGAACTCGTCCAGAAGTACCTTACCCATCCGTTCCGTGTCCGGCTCACCGCCGGAGATGAGGAAGCCCCGCTTCCGGGCCGCCTGCTCCAGGAGGGCATAGCCGTAGGCAAGGCTCTCTTCTTCTCCCCGCTCCGGCACTACTATTTTGTAGCGCTCCGTCAGTGCGGCGGGGTAGGCGGCGGCCAGCTCCTCCAGCAGGTGACAGGCCAGGGTCTCGGTGTCCATAATCTCGTCCTTCACCGCGCCGGTAAAGGCCAGGTGGAGGCCGGTCTGGGGGTCCTCAAACTTGGGCCACAGGATGCCCGGCGTGTCCAGCAGGTCCAGGCCGGCGTCCACCGCCACCCACTGCTTGCCCCGGGTGACGCCCGGCTTGTCACTGGCCTTGGCCGACTTCCGGCGGGCCACCTTATTAATAAAGGTGGACTTTCCCACGTTGGGCACGCCCACAATCATGGCGCGGATGGGACGGCCCACCTGTCCCTTGGCCTGCCACTGCTGGATCTTGTCCTTCAGGACCTCCTTTACCACGGGGGAGAACTGGTTAATTCCCTTTCCCTCCTTGGCGTCGGTCTCCAGCACAGACCAGCCGCGGCTCCTGAACCAGTCCCCCCACAGGCGGTTGCCCGCAGGGTCGGCCTGGTCGGCCCGGTTGAGCACGATGAGGCGGGGCTTCTCCCCCACCAGGGCATCAATGTCCGGGTTGCGGCTGGAGACCGGAATCCGGGCGTCAATCACCTCGGCCACAATGTCCACATACTTCAGGTTCTCGGCGATCATCCGCTGGGTCTTTTTCATATGGCCGGGAAACCACTGAATCTCCATCTTTTTTCCTCCGTATTTCCGCCGACCGTCAAAGTCAGGCACTAAATGGCGGCCGCAAACTCTGTTCCATCGGTCCAAGGTTGTTCAGCATGCTCCATTATACACAACTCTGCCGGAAAATGAAACCCTGTCCGGCCTGTTTTGTGGTAATGCAAACGGGGAGCCGCCTTCCGGCGGCTCCCCTTCTGCGGTTTTGGATTAGAGCTTCTCCTTGATCTTGGCGCTCTTGCCCACGCGGTCGCGCAGGTAGTAGAGCTTGGCACGGCGGACCTTGCCGTGACGGACGACCTCGATCTTCTCAGTGGAGGGAGCATGGATGGGGAAAACCTTCTCCACGCCAACGCCGTAGGAGACGCGGCGAACCGTGACAGTCTCCTCAATGCCGCCGTGCTTCTTGGCAATCACGGTGCCCTCGAACACCTGGGTACGCTCGCGGTTGCCTTCCTTAACCTTGATGGAAACGCGGACGGTGTCGCCCACGTCGCACTTGGGGGGCTCAGCCTTGAGGTGCTTCTCGGTAAATGCCTTCATCAGATCCATTGTTATTTCCTCCTAGTTTATAGGCGTTCATGCCCGCTTTTACACGCCGGACACATTTTCCGGCAGCGGCAGAGGAACACCCTTTATTCAGACTGAGATATGATATCACATACTTTTCCAAAATGCAAGGAAAACTTCTGCTTCCGCCGTCTTTTCTCCCACAATTCTGTTTCATCGGCCGGCTTGAATTACGTTTGCGCTGGCACCTCCGCCTCCTGCTGCATAGGATGGGGCAAAAAGGAGGTATTCCCATGCCGAAAATCTATCTCTCGCCCTCTACCCAGGAAAATAACCTCTATGTCAACGGCGGCACGGAGGAGGAATGGATGAACCGCCTGGCCGATGCCATGGTCCCCTACCTCATCTCCAGCGGCATCCAGTTTACCCGCAACACGCCGGACATGACCGCTGCTTCCTCCATCGCCGCCTCCAATGCGGGGCAGTACGATCTCCACCTGGCCCTCCACTCCAACGCGGCCCCTGACGCTCAATACGGCCGAATCCGGGGCATCATCGTCTTCTACTACCCTACCTCCGCCAGGGGACGGCGGGCTGCCGTCATGATGGCCGACAATCTGAAGACCATCTATCCCCTCCCCAACAATGTCCGGGCGGAGGGCACCACCTCTATCGGTGAGGTGCGCCGGGTGCGGGCGCCGTCGGTCTTTCTGGAGCTGGGCTACCACGACAATCCGGACGATGCGGCCTGGATTAAGAGCAACATCGAGCCGGTTGCCCGCAATCTGGTGCTCTCCCTCACAGAGTATTTCGGCATTCCCTTCCTCACGCCTGTTCCGGCGCGGCAGGGCGTCGTAGATGTCAGCTGGGGCTATCTCAACATCCGCAGCCGCCCGGACACTTCCGCCCAAGTGATTGCCAAGGCCTACGACGGCGCCCGGCTCACGGTGATAAACCAATGGCAGGGGTGGTATCTGGTGCAGTTTGACGGCGTTGTGGGCTATGCCAGCAGCGACTTCATCACCCTGCTCTCCTAAGCGGAAGGGCGCGCCATGGTTATCCATGTAGTCGCCCCCGGCGACACGCTCTTCTCCATTGCCGAAGCCTACGGCGTCCCGTTCTCCCTCCTGGCCATTGACAACGGCCTCTCCGCCCCCTACCAGCTGGCGGTAGGGCAGGCGCTGGTGGTCCAGTTTCCCCGTCTGGCCCACACCGTCCGCCCCGGCGAGACCACCTCCGCCATTGCCGCCCAGTACGGCATCTCACTCCGGCAGCTGCTGCGCAACAATCCGGTGCTGGGCGGCAACACCCTCATCTATCCCGGACAGACGCTGGTTATCGCGTTCCAGGGGGAGAAGCTGGGGGCCCTCACAGTCAATGGCTATGCCTATCCTTTCATCGGGCAGCGCGAGATTCAGGCGCTCCTCCCCTATCTCACCTATCTCACCCCCTTTACTTATGGCATCACCTCCCAGGGCAAACTGATTCCTCCCGACGACAGCACCCTGATCTCCACAGCCCTTCAGAGCGGCACAGCTCCTCTCCTCCATCTCTCCACCCTTGCGGAGGAGGGCGGCTTTTCCAACGAACTGGCCAGTCTGGTGCTCAATGATATGGCTGTACAGGATGCGCTGATAGACAACCTGGAAGAGACTGTGCTGGAGCGGGGCTATCAGGGGCTGGATGTGGATTTTGAGTTTGTCTTCCCTCAGGGCGCCGGTGCCTATGCAGACTTTCTCGGACGGCTCTCCGCACACTTCAACCCCATGGGTTACCCTGTCATCGCGGCACTGGCGCCCAAGACCTCCGCCGATCAGAAGGGCCAGCTCTACGAGGGGCACAACTACCGGGCCATTGGTGAGGCTGTCAACCGGGCGTTTCTCATGACCTATGAGTGGGGCTATACCTATGGTCCGCCCATGGCGGTGGCCCCTCTGCCCAATGTACAGCAGGTGGTGGAGTACGCCCTGACAGAAATTCCGGCGGAAAAGCTGTGGCTGGGCATCCCAAACTACGGCTATGACTGGACGCTCCCCTTTGTCCAGGGCGAGAGCAGGGCCCGCTCCCTCTCCAGCCAGGAGGCGGTGGCACTGGCCATCCGGTACAGCGCTGAAATTCAATATTCGGTCCAGGCGCAGTCCCCCTTCTTCTATTATACCGATGAAGGCGCCGCCGCCCATGTGGTCTGGTTTGAGGATGCCCGCAGCATCCGTGCCAAGCTTGCCCTTGTACCCCGATACGGCTTGAGCGGCGTGGGCTACTGGAATCTAATGCGCGCCTTCCCCCAGAACTGGCGGGTGCTCAACGCGCTGTACGATATTCTGGACCCATAGTCGCCGCGAAACAGGAGAAAAGCTGTCGTTCACAATTTGTTCATTCCGTGTTCTCAAACTGTCCACCACTTTCTTTCAAAACATGGTATTCTTATAGATGTCAGGAACCCATACAACTGACCTCCTCTCTCTTTTTCAGGAACCTACACTGTCTCCCCGCAGAGCGGCAATCGCTCTCTGCGGGGCAGACAGACCAAAATTTCAGCGTCTTTTACAGACGTTTTTTATAGAGGAAATGCTTGAGACGCGGCTCTTGCCGCGCCTTGCTCTTTGTAAAAGAAATTTTTCGGGAAATTTGAAATTTCCTCTTGCATTTTATTTTTTCTTGTGATATTATAGTCGAGTCGTCAGCGAGTGGTTGATGAAATCGCCAGCAAAACGATATGCGGCTGTAGCTCAGCTGGATAGAGTGTTTGGCTACGAACCAAAAGGTCGGGGGTTCGAATCCCTTCAGCCGTACCACGTCGGAGCAAAGTTTGCTTTGCTCCGACGTCTTTTTTGCCCAGGGCAAAAAAGACGTCATCCGCCGCTCCCTTGCTCCTCCTTTTCAACCGCGGCCTGCTGTGTGGGCTCACAGTTGGTGAACCGCCCTGCGGGCGGCATTTTTCTCCATTAAAAAATATCGATTTTAACCATCCCTTCTTTTTGGGTTCTGGCCGCCTTATGCGGCCTCCACCCCGCGGTATTTCAATGCTCAGGGCAGCAAAGTCACCCTTGCACCAAGGTTTTCATCTGCGGTGAAAACGCTTGTACGGCGGTACTTACGCCGCGGCCCAGAAGGGCCTGTTGGGCGCTTCTCCTGCAACGGTCCTGTCAATCCCAAATATCGATTTTTATATTCTCTTCCAGTTCGCAGTAATCAAAAACGCTTACGGCGAACTTTTTTATAATCACGGACTTGCCTCATAATCAAACACTGGGGAGCATCTTTAACAGGATGCTCCCCAGTTCTATTGTCCAACAGACATGTCAGCGCCTCATTGGCCGGCAAAGCTGCAAATTTCGGCGCAGACTTGGTCCGGATCATACTGCCCGGCAACCACATGAATATGATGGGCCTCGTTATCAAAGCAGCCGTGCTTCTTTTCCAGCATGGCTGCCACGGGAGCGGGCAATATTCCGTGCATGCGGAGCGTAAATCTGTTCTTGATGGTATCCAGATCTGCTGTCACCAAAATCCGGATCGCCCGGTCCGGCAGCAGCGTCAAGTGCTTCTTCTCAGAGATGACATAAATAACAGATTCACCCTCCACTGCCTCCTGCAGCCTTTTGCAAAAGAGCGCTTGGGCTGCGGCTTCATTACCGGCAAGGCGCAGGTAGTCCCTGCCGGTATATACCTGGGCGTGGAGCGCCGATTTCAATTGCTCTGCCAAAAAAGATTTTCCGGTACAGCTCTCCCCCATGATTCCAATTACCATCCCGCGCACCTCACTTCTGATTCTGCTCTTCAATCTGTTCCGCCAGGTCGTTGAGGTAGACCCACCGGTCCATCTTCTCCTCCAGCTCCCCTTCCAGGCGGGCCTGCTCCTCCTGAAGCTGCTGGAGGGCAACATAGTCGCTGGCGCACTCCTCCTGCCGGCGCTTCACATCGGCCAGCTTCTCCTCCAGAGCGGCAATCTCTCCGTCGATGGACTCATACTCCCGCTGCTCTTTGTAGCTAAATTTCAGCTTCTTGGGGCCCTGAGGCCGCTCCTGCTTTTTCTCAGCCGTTGGAGTTTTGGGTGCTTTGGTCTTCTCCTCCGCCTGCCGGGCGGCCAGATACTCGGTGTACCCGCCCGGATAGGCCCGCACCACGCCGTCCGCCTCCACGGCGAACACACGGCGCACCACCTTATCCAGGAAAAACCGGTCGTGAGAGACGGTGATAACCGCCCCCGGAAAGGTCTCCAGATAGTCCTCCAGAATGGCCAACGTCTGGATATCCAGGTCGTTGGTGGGCTCGTCCAGCAGCAGCACGTTGGGCGCGGAGGCCAGCACCGCCATCAGGAACAGCCGCCGCTTCTCCCCGCCGGACAGCTTGGAGATGGGACTGTACTGGATATCCCCCGGGAACAGAAACTTGTCCAGCAGCTGGGTGGCGGTGAGGGTTCCCTCAGGGGTCTCGATATAGTTGCCAATCTCCTTGACGTAGTCGATGACCCGGGTCTCCGGAGGCATGACAGGGTTCTCCTGGCTGAAGTAGCCGATGCGCACCGTCTCTCCCTGCTCTATCTCTCCCCTGTCCGGGGTCAGCCGGCCGGCAATCAGGTTGAGCAGGGTGGACTTGCCGCTGCCGTTGGTACCCACAATACCAATCCGGTCGTCCCGCAGGAGCATGCAGTCAAAGTCCCGCAGCACCGTCCGGCCCTCAAAGGACTTGGTCACGCCCTGCAGCTCGATGGTCTTTTTCCCCAGTCGGCTGGAGATGGCCGACAGGGTCAGCTCGGCCCGCTGTTCCGGACCCTTCTGTTCCTTCAGGGCCTCATACCGCTCCAGCCGCTCCCGGCTCTTGGTACCCCGGGCGGTGGGACCCTGCATCACCCACTGGTATTCCCGCCGGAGGATGGACTGCCGTTTGCGCTCGCTGGCCTGGGCCATCTCCTCCCGCTCCGCCCGGAGACGGAGATAGTCCTCGTAGTTGCCCTCATAGAAATAAAGCTTCCCCCGCTCCACCTCCGCCATGCGGGTGACCACCCGCTCCAGGAAGTACCGGTCGTGTGTCACCATGGCCAGAGCCCCCCTGTACTGCCGGAGATAGTCCTCCAGCCAGCGGACCATCTCGCTGTCCAGGTGGTTGGTGGGCTCGTCCAGGATGAGGATGTCGCTCTCGTGGACCAGGGCGGAGGCCATGGCCACCCGCTTCCGCTGGCCGCCGGACAGCGTACCCACCCGCTGGTCAAAGTCCGTGATACCCAGCCGGGTGAGGATGGTCTTGGCCTCATACTCCGCCAGCTCCCGGGCCTCGGGAGAGAGCCCGGCGAACACCTGCTCCAGCACGGTGCGCCCCCCCTCAAAGGCCGGGTTCTGGGGCAGGTACTCCACCCGGACGTTGGGGTCCAGAGAGACAGTCCCCTCGTCCGGCTCCTCAGCCCCCGCCAGAATCTTCAGCAGGGTGGATTTCCCCGTGCCGTTGACGCCAATGACGCCTACCTTGTCCCCCTGGTTCAGATAGAGGGATACCCCGTCCAGCAGCACCTTGGTGCCGTATGCCTTTTTGATGTGCTCTGCCGACAAGAGCATATGTCATTCCCCTTTCTGGGTCTTTTGTATTACAGTTTTTCCAATCTGGCCCGGAAGGAGATCCGCCTGGGCGTGGCCATCTCGTCAAACTGGACCACGTGGGCGCCCCGCTCCCTGTCCACCTCCAGAATCGTGCCAAGGCCGAACATCTGGTGCCGTACCCGCTGGCCAACAGAAAAGGTAATAGCGCCGTCATCCTCCGGCAGATACCGCTCACTGCTGGCAATGGCGTATCTTGTCTCCCGGATGAGCCCCTCCTCCGGCGGTCTGGTATAGGTGAGCAGCTCCTGGTCGATATCCAGCAGGAACCGGGACGGATAGCGGGGCGATCCGTCAAAATTGCGCCCGTCTGCCTCGGAGAGATAAAGCCCCTTCTCCGCACGGGTCAGGGCTACGAAGGCCAGCCGCCGCTCCTCCTCCATGCCCTGTAGGGTGCGCACCTTCCGGGAGGGGAAAATCCCCTCGTTCATGCCGCACAGGAATACATAGGGAAACTCCAGGCCCTTGGCGGCGTGGACGGTCATCAGCTTCACCTTGTCCCCCTGATCCCCGGCGTCGCTGTTGCTGAACAGGGCGATATGGGCCAGATAGTGCTCCAGGGTGGTCTCCTCGCCGCAGGTGGTCTCGTACTCGTACACCGACTGCTTCAGCTCCGCCAGGTTGTCCAGCCGCTCCTGGCTGCCCTCGGTGCGGAGCATCTTCTCATAGCCGCTCTCATTGAGGACGGCGGAGAGCACCTCCGAGATGGGGCGGCCCTCATATCCGGCGGCGAAGGCCTCTATCAGGGAGACAAAGGCCTGGGCCTTTGTGCCCTTGAACACCGGGTCCTCCAGGTTGTCCAGCAGGCTCTGGTAGAGGGTTTTGCCGTGCTCCGCCGCGTACGCCTCCAGAAAGGCCATCCGCCGCTTGCCCAGGTTCCGCTTGGGCACGTTGGCAATCCGCCGGAAGGACAGGTCATCCTTGTAGACCATCATCCGCAGATAGGACAGGGCGTCCTTGATCTCCATGCGGCCGAAAAACTGCACGCCGCTGTAAATCGTATAGGGGATTTTGGCCTGGAGCAGCGCCTCCTCCACCGCGCGTGACACATAGTGGGCCCGGTAGAGCACCGTCATGTCCCGGTATGGAACCCCCTGGCTGTGGAGCTGCTCCATCTCCCCCGCTATCCACTGCGCCTCCGCCGTCTGGGTCTCTCCCAGGTGGCACAGCACCGGAGCGCCGGACGGAAGGGTGGGGAGCAGCGCCTTTGGAATGCGGTACTTGTTCTTGTCAATCAGCGCGTTGGCCGCCGCCAGAATCTCCGGCGTGGAGCGGTAGTTCTCCATCATCATGATGGTTTTCACGGCGGGGAACTGTTTGTCAAACTCCAGCAGGTACTTCACATCCGCGCCCCGCCAGGTGTAGATGGTCTGGTCCGGGTCTCCCACAATGAACAGGTTTCCGTGGTAGCCGCAGAGCACCTCCATCAGCTGGTACTGGAGCTGGTCGATGTCCTGGAACTCGTCAATCATGATATACTCCAGCCGCTGCTGCCACTTGAGCTTGATGTCCCCGTGCTGCTGGAAGATATAGAGGGAGAATTTGATAAGGTCGTTGTAGTCCAGGCCGAAGCACTTCTTCTCCTGGTAGAGATAGCCGTAGAAGATGACGTCCCCCGCCTGCACCGCGCTGAGATACTTCTCCTTCAGGGTGTCCAGAGACAGATTGATCAGGTCCCGATAGTATTCCGGCTCCTTGACGAGCTTGCGCATCTCAATCATGTCCCGGGCGGTGGAGAAGGTCATGTCCCGCAGGGTCAGCCCCCGCTCCTCGTAGATAATCTGGAGCATGGCGTCAATGTCGGAATTGTCCAGCACAAGGAAGCTCTTTGGGTATTGGACCGCATGGCTGTCCTCCTGGAGGACGGAGACGCAGAAGCCGTGGAAGGTATTGATATACCCGGTGTCGTTGTCCCCCGTGAGCTGGTGGATACGCTGGCGCATTTCATTGGCGGACTTGTTGGTAAAGGTGACGCAGAGAATGTTGCCCGGCAGGATGCCCAGCTCGTTGACCAGGTAGGCAAACCGGCGAGACAGCGCCCTGGTCTTGCCTGAGCCCGCGCCGGCGATGACGCGGACAAAGCCCTCCGTAGCGGTGACCGCCTCCCGCTGGGCGCTGTTCAGGCCCTCCAGAATGTCTGTCATCCAGCTCCCCCCTATCAGAACAGTTGTTTTTTATTATAATGTCTGCTGAATAAACCGCAAATCGGTTTATTCGCGCGGCAGCAGCCGCGCAATTCCATCAAAGCGGCCCAAAGGAGCCGCTTTGATGGAATTCAGCCATTGCTGTAATGTGTATTTCCGCTGGTGCATCTCAATGCACCAGCGGAAGGTGCAGGGGGAGACCATTTCGTGCAAACCCCTTGCACCTGAACAAAGCCAAACAGTCTTGAAAGCTATGGCTTTCAAGACCTTGGGCTTTGTTCAATACACATTATTATAGCAGGAATCCCCCATCCGCTCAATATCAGCTCAGGCACTTTCCCTGCTTGAACCATCACCCGCAGACATCTGAGCCGCGGACTGATGGCCTCCCATTGCGGAGCTGTTTTCCTTTCAAACGCGCTGTTTTGGAAGCAATTTCAGGCAAGATGTGTTATACTTGGGTTATCCCCTCAAAAGGTGGCGATACTGCATGGAAAAACAGGAAAAAGCGGCCATCGCCTCTTCCAATGCCCGGAAGTTCAAAATTGGCCGCCGTGAGTATACCGCTGTGGACAAACGCACCTATCAACTGGACAAAAGGGTCCCGTCCGGGAAAGCCTGCATAAAAACCTGCGCAATCCGTGTTGTGCGTGACCGCCCCAGTCTCATGGACATATACCGCATCGAGCACTGGCTCCTGGGAAAGGGCTTTTATCAGAAGAGCTCCGTGCCGAAGGCGGACAGAGAGCGGATTCTGGCGGAATACAATCTGCAATACGATGAAGGCCTCCGGCGGTACTGCAATTCCGAAGAAGCTCTGTGGGAGCTGTTTCTGAAGAAGTTTCCTGCCAAAATCGCGGACGAGCATATTACCAGCTACGGCGAACTCCTGTACCGTGCAAAGCACCGGAGATAACGGTTCCCTTCGGCGCCGCCGTGAGCACCTCATTTTTAATATCCCGCGGTCGCCGTGCGTCCGCGGAAAAGGGCGGGCCCGGAATATTCCAGGCCCGCCCTTCTTATCTGTCGATTTTTCAGGCAATTACTTGCCCAGCTGCTTGGCGATCTCCTCGGCGAAGTTCTCCTGCTTCTTCTCGATACCCTCGCCCTTCTCAAAGCGGATGGCATCCTTGAAGGTGATGGTGCCGCCCAGGGCCTTGGCGCTCTGAGCCATATACTGCTCCACAGTCACGGAGCCATCCTTCACGAACGCCTGCTGGAGCAGGCAGTTCTCCTCATAGAACTTGTTCAGCTTGCCCATGACGATCTTCTCGCGGACCTGCTCGGGCTTGGAGGCCATCTTGGGATCATTGGCCATCTGGACCATCATGATCTTCTTCTCCTCGTCCAGAGTGGCCTGATCCACCTGGCTCTTGTCCCAGAAGCGGGGATTCAGAGCGGCGATCTGCATGGCCACGTCCTTGCCGACGGTCTCCACCTGCTCAGCGGTCAGGTTGGTCTCCAGGTTGACCAACACGCCGATCTTGCCGCCGGCGTGGATGTAGGGCACGGAAACGCCCTCGGTGTAGAAGTGGAAGCGGCGAACCTTGATGTTCTCGCCGATAACCAGCACCATCTCCTGCTGCTGCTCGGTGACGGTCATCTCGGTGCCGTTGTACTTGCAGGCCATCAGGGCCTCCAGGTCGGCGGGCTTGTTGGCGGCCACAGTGGCGGCCACGCCCTTGACGAAGTCCACGAACTTCTCGTTCTTGGCCACGAAGTCGGTCTCGGCGTTGACCTCGACCACCACGCCCATGCCGTCGATAACAGCGGCATAAGCCATACCCTCGGCGGCGATGCGGCCGGCCTTCTTCTGGGAAGCGGCCAGGCCCTTCTCACGCAGGAACTCCACAGCCTTGTCCATATCGCCGTCGGAAGCGGTGAGGGCCTTCTTGCAGTCCATCATGCCAACGCCGGTCATCTCGCGCAGAGCCTGCACGTCTTTCGCGGTAAAAGCCATAATAAGTTACCTCCACATTTGTAAAATCAATATGAAGAGCGCCCGCCCGCCTGGGCGGGCGCTCCAAAGTCCGCATCATTCGGAACCGGCTTACTCAGCCGCGGCCTCCTCGGTCTTCTCCTCGGGGGCGTCCTGGCCCTGCTTGCCCTCCATGATGGCGTTGGCCATGACAGAAGAGATCAGCTTGATGGCGCGGATAGCGTCGTCGTTGCCGGGGATGACATAGTCAATCTCGTCGGGATCGCAGTTGGTATCCACGATGGCCACGATGGGAATGTTCAGCTTGCGGGCCTCGTTGATGGCGTTGCGCTCCTTGCGGGGGTCAACCACGAACAGAGCACCGGGGAGCTTCTTCATCTCCACGACGCCGCCCAGGTACTTCTCCAGCTTGGCGATCTCGCCCAGGTGCTTCATGACTTCCTTCTTGGGGAGCATGTCGAAGGTGCCGTCCTCCTGCATCTTCTTCAGCTGGTTGAGACGGTCCACACGGCCACGCATGGTCTTGAAGTTGGTGAGCATGCCGCCCAGCCAACGGGCGTTCACATAGTAACCGCCGCAACGGCCGGCCTCTTCCTTGATGGCCTCCTGAGCCTGCTTCTTGGTGCCCACGAAGAGCAGAGTCTGACCGTTCTGAGCCAGCTCACGGACGAAGTTGTAGGCCTCCTCCAGCTTCTTCACGGTCTTCTGCAGGTCGATGATGTAGATGCCGTTACGCTCGGTGTAGATGTAAGCGGCCATCTTGGGGTTCCAGCGGCGGGTCTGGTGACCAAAGTGGACACCGGCCTCCAGGAGCTGCTTCATAGATACGACTGCCATAGTGATGTTTCCTCCTTTATAGTTATTACCTCCACCAGTTCATCCGGAGCCCGCCAGCCCATGGGGCACAAGGCGCTCCGTCACAACGGTGTGCGTAATACTGTGCTTTTACACAGCTAGAGTATTTTATCATAGGGTTTTGCGGATTGCAAGTATGATTTCCATTTTTATTTTATAAAATGCAGATTTTACAGGATTTTTTCTATCCCTCCCGCCTGCTGCGACGGCGTTCCTCACGCCCGGCACGCAGTGCGCCCGACTCCACCAGGATAATGTCCTCCCCGAACCGGCGCACCGACTCCCAGGGAAAGATCCGGTCCTCCTCCCTGCCCAGCAGGCCGAACAGCCGCAGCCGCCCCGGCACCACCAGGGCGCAGATCTGCCCGGTGTCCAGGTCCACCTCCACATCCCCCACGTACCCAAACCGGCTTCCGTCGGTCACATTGATGATCTCCTTGCACCGCAGATCGGCGATTCTGCTCTTCATGGCCGTTCCCCCATTTTCAAATCGCGAAATTTGATATATAATCCTATGAGGTGCGACCCCTGTCCTATGAAAGACTGGTGAGTGTATATGCAGACAAAATCAACCGGGAAAAAGCGCCGCCGCTGGCTGTGGGCGGCGGTTCCCGCGGCCGTCGTGGTCCTGTTCTTCGGCCTCAACGCCCTGCTCCAGACCTTCTGGGCCCACCGGGACCCGTACTTTTCCCCGGATTACGGGCAGATAGACCTCTCCCCTATTCTGGCCCAGGATTCCCTGGACGGGGAGGACTATGAGACAATCTTTTTCCAGACCGGCCTGGCCCGCCCGGCGGTGGACGCCCTGCTCTCCCAGGGCAGCCAGGGTGCGGCGCAGATCCTGGAGACCCAGGCGGGCTTTTTTTCAGAACAGACGCCGGTATGTCTGGACCTGCCTCCCATCACCAAGGAGGACCGTCTGCGGGACGCCGACGGGAACGTCGTCTACTCGGTGCCGCTGGCCCCGCTGGAGTCCGGGGACATCATTCTCTCCTTCTCCACCCATACATACGGCTGGCGGCATGGCCACGCCTCCCTGGTGGTGGACCCCCAGTTGGGCGTCACTCTGGAGGCGGTGGTTCTGGGCAGCGACAGCGCCCAGGTCAACGCCCAGCACTGGCGCACCTACTCCAACTTTATGGTCCTCCGGGTGAAGGACGCAGACGATGAGACCAGGCAGCAGGTGGTTCAGTTCGCCCTGGAGCATCTGGACGGGATTCCATACAGCCTGCTCTCCGGCATCTTCGGCCCCAAGGCGCCTGACCCGGACAGCCCCCTCAAGGCCCAGTGCGCCTATCTCCCCTGGTATGCCTGGCAGGCCTACGGCGTGGATCTGGACTCTGACGGCGGAAAAATTGTCACCGTGCTGGACCTGGCCGAGAGCCCCCTTCTGGAGGTCGTCCAGATTTACGGCATCGACCCCGCCTCTCTTCCTTATAATATTTGACATCGTGCAGCGCAAGCTGAAATCCCGGCGGCGCCCCCGCCAGACCGGGGAAATCAGCCTGTTTGCGGGGCTTATTAAATGCGGCGAGTGCGGGAAGTCGCTGACTATCCGCTACACCCATGAGAAGCACCCGAAGCAGATTTATTCCTGTAAGACCTACAACGCCTATGAGAAGCAGCACTGTTCCCAGCACCGGGTTGAGTATGACACCCTGTACCGGCTTGTGCTGAACAAAATCCGGGAGTGCGCCAGAATCGCCCTGATGGACGGGGAAGCCGTTGCGATGAGGAACGGATTGACATTCTGGAAAAGATGGTTCTGCTGCTGTATGAGGACATGGTTGCCGGACGTATCAGCGAAGCGAACCTCAATCTGCTGATAGAAAAGACGCAGAAGGAACAGGCCGAGTTGAAAGCAAGGGTTGAGGAAGGCCGGAAAAAGCTGGCCGATGAAATCCAGCTTGCGTATGATGCCCGCCAGTGGGTAGAAGCCATTCAGGAACACGCCGACATTACGGAACTGGACTCCGCCACCCTCAACCGCCTGATTAGAAATCGTTGTCCATGAGCGCATAGACAGCGATAAGACAAGACACATTTCTATGCTCAAGACCTTTGCCGGAAAATACCGGACACAAATCAGCAGAATTATTCGCAAGTCCCGCCAAGAGAAACATTTTTTGGTGGAGTATCCGAAGAAAAACGGCCAGGTTGGAAAGGTTCTGTTCTATAACAACGAGTTTCGCCGTGGTACCAAAGTGGAAAGCGGCAATCTCGATGTGATTGCAAGAGTGTTTGAGAACTACGGACGTAATATCATCTCATGGGCGAAAATGTACGATACAGCCAGTATGGAGGCAAAAAATGATCGTCACCTGCTTGAGCAAGCGGGCGACGGTCTACCAGGACTACAAACCGCACATTGACTTCAATATCGACTTTGAGCAGTTCACAGGTGGGCTGGACATCGTGATGATTGCCGCATAAAGCAAAAACCTCATTCCCGAAGAAATGAGGTTTTCGTTTCACTCTCTTAAGAGATGGTGGAGATAAGCGGGATCGAACCGCTGACCGATAGAAGAGAGTGATCATTAAGTTTTTTGTTTCCGACACGAGGGGTGTGTAACCACTTCAACCAAGTTCCCAGCTGAACTATGCCCTCATATTTTATCCTCTCGCGACGACTTTTTTAGTATAGCAGACTATCCTACTGCTGTCAAGTAGAAATTCAAAAAATTTTCTCTGTCCCTGTAGGACTACAATAGATATTGGACAGAGAAAGAAAAAGGATGAAGGATACGGCCTCATCGGTTATAGTTGAGTTACCACACACCAACTGTACGAGAG
>CAJFTA010000004.1 GCA_904419835.1 uncultured Pseudoflavonifractor sp.
GCCTGTCACGCCGGAGGTCGAGGGTTCAAGTCCCTTCCGCGTCGCCATTTGCCTCTGTAGCTCAGTTGGTAGAGCAGGGGACTGAAAATCCCCGTGTCGTTGGTTCGATTCCGACCGGAGGCACCAAATCTCTCTGAATTGCATAGTGTAGTTCAGAGAGAGTTCTCTGCGGGTGTAGCTCATCTGGTAGAGCGCCACCTTGCCAAGGTGGAGGTAGCGAGTTCGAGCCTCGTCACCCGCTCCAGAAACAGAGGATAACAGGAGCAAGTAATTTGCTCCTGTTATCTGTAATCGGCGCCATAGCCAAGTGGTAAGGCAGAGGTCTGCAAAACCTTTACCCCCAGTTCGAGTCTGGGTGGCGCCTCCAAAAATCCCGAATGCGAAAGCGTTCGGGATTTTTCATTGTTTTATACTGTTCTGCCGGTTCGGTGTTCAACGGCAGAGCGGGAAATAGCCCCATGGCGGGGCGGGCTGATTTTAAACTGTTGCAGCCAGGAGGGGAACGCAATGGCAGAGCTAATCGAAATCACCAGCCTGGATTTGCCTGAGCTGGAGGTCTTTACCCGGCTGACGGAGGCCCAGCTGCGCAACCGGCTGGAGCCCGAGAAGGGAATTTTCATCGCCGAGAGCCCCAAGGTCATCGCCCGGGCCCTGGAGGCCGGATATCAGCCCCTGTCCCTGCTGATGGAGCGCAAGCACCTGGAGGGCCAGGGCAGGGAGGTCATGGAGCGCTGCGGGGATATCCCGGTGTACACCGGGGACAGCGAAGTGCTGGCCGCCCTGACCGGCTATCAGGTGAACCGGGGCATCCTGTGCGCCATGCGCCGCCCCGTGCTGCCCACCGTGGAGGCGCTGTGCGCCGGGGCCCGCCGGGTGGCGGTGCTGGAGGGCATCGTGGACGCCACCAATGTGGGGGCCATTTTCCGATCCGCCGCGGCGCTGCACATGGACGCTGTGCTGGTCACGCCCACCTGCTGCGACCCCCTCTACCGCCGGGCGGTGCGGGTGAGCATGGGCACCGTGTTCCAGATCCCCTGGGCCCGCATCGGCGACAGCCCCGCCGACTGGCCGGAGAAGGGCCTCGCCCTGCTCAACGCCCTGGGATTCAAGACCGCCGCCATGGCCCTGAGCGACGACTCGGTGCCCATTGACGATCCGGCCCTCATGGCCGAAGAAAAACTGGCCATTGTGCTGGGCACCGAGGGGGACGGCCTGGCGGAGCGCACCATCGCCGGCTGCGACTACACGGTGCGCATCCCCATGTCCCACGGGGTGGACTCGCTGAATGTGGCTGCGGCCAGCGCGGTGGCCTTCTGGCAGCTGCGCGCAAGGGAATAAGGAACCGGCCCCCGGCGCAAGCGCCGGGGGCCGGTTTGTCATATTCAGAGAGCGGAGGCCCCGTCTGCGCGGATATCCCGGAGCACGCGGAGAATCTGAAGGGTGTCGGCATGGGAGTGCCGGGGGCTCTCGATCCTGCCGGCGGCCACGTCGTCTATCAGGGCCTGAATCTCGCCGGTCATGTCGTCGCCCGGGGCGGGAAAGCGGCGCAGGATGGGCGGGCGGCCCTCCAGCGCGATTTCATAGCCGGTGAGGCGGTGGAAGTCGGGGACCGTGATGCTGCCCAGTTCGCCCCGGATGACGGCGCGGCGCGCCCTGTCCTGGTCAATGCCGCCCTCCAGCAGCGCGGTCACGCCGCCCTCAAAGGTGAGCGCCGCCTGGAAATGGAGGTCGATGCCGCCCTGCCGGGTGAGCGCGCCGGAGATCTCCCGAACGGCCCGGCCGGACATGAGGGCCAGCGGAAAGCCGGCCACATAGGGGCCCAGGTCATTGAGGGCGCCGCCCTGGGCCGGGTCGAAGAGAAAGCTGTCCCGCTCCTCCGAGGCGTCATAGCAGAAGCAGGTCTCAATGGTGCGGAGGGGGCCTAAGAGGGCTGTGTCCCGCCGCAGCCGCTCCAGCCCGGGGGCGAACTTGGTCTTCAGCGCCTCCAGGAAATAGGTGTGCTCCTCCGCCGAGACCCGGGCGATCTCCTCCATCTCTTCAACGGTCAGCGCCGCCGGCTTCTCGCAGAGCACCGGGCGGCGGCGGCGAAGAGCCTCCACGGCCCACACAGCGTGCAGCTTGTGGGGGAGGGCGATATAGACCGCCTCCACCTCCGGGTCCCGGAGCAGGGCGCCGTAGTCCCGGTAGAGCCGCACGCCGGGGCTGGAGCGCAGAACGGGGTCCTCCGGGCTGAGGCTGCGGGAGGCAATGGCACAGATGCGCCCGCCGGAGGTATAGGGGATGCTCTGGGCAAAACGACGCGCAATGTTTCCAAACCCAATCACGCCAAAGTTCAAGGCAGTACGCCCCTCTCTTTTTGAAATGGGGGTTGGCAAGAGAAAACGCTGGGTAGAGTATAGCACTCCGGGAATAGGCGATCAAGGAGGGGAGGGAAAAGAAGCGCAGACACAGCCTTCCGGATGGACTAAAAAGAGACTGTTATCGCTTTTTCCCGATTGGGCAAAAGGAAGGAAAAAAGAGGGGAGAGGCTTGTGGGTTTAGCGGATTGACTTTTTGGCTCGATTTCGGTAGTATAGGATCTGAATTTTTATCAAAAGACCTGAACCCGGCCTGCGGGGCCCTCAGGTGAATTTCCATCGGGGAGTGAAGCTTCCATGAAAAAGCCCTTCGTGACCCTGGACCAGCTCCAGGAAATGACCAAGACCTATCCCACCCCGTTCCATCTCTACGACGAGAAGGGCATCCGGGAGAATGCCCGGAAGCTGAAGGCGGCCTTCGCCTGGAACCCGGGCTTCAAGGAGTATTTCGCCGTCAAGGCCACGCCCAACCCCGCCATCCTGAAGATCCTCCGGGAGGAGGGCTGCGGCACCGACTGCTCCTCTCTCACCGAGCTGATGATGGCCGACCGCTGCGGCTTCTCCGGCAGCGAGATCATGTTCTCCTCCAACGACACCCCCGCCGAGGAGTTCGCCCTTGCCGCCAGGCTGGGCGCCACCATCAACCTGGACGACTTCACCCACATCGACTTCCTCAAGGAGACCATCGGCTATATCCCCGAGACCATCTCCTGCCGCTTCAACCCCGGCGGCACCTTCTCCATCGGCGCGTCCGAGGAGGGCTTCCAGGTGATGGACAACCCCGGCGAGGCCAAGTACGGCTTCACCCGGGAGCAGCTCTTTGAGGGCTTCAAGAAGCTGAAGGCCATGGGCGCCAAGCACTTCGGCCTCCACGCCTTCCTGGCCTCCAACACCCTGAGCAACGAGTACTACCCCACCCTGGCGGGCATCCTGTTCCAGCTGGCCGTGGACCTGAAGAAGGAGACCGGCTGCGACATCCGGTTCATCAACCTGTCCGGCGGCGTGGGCGTGCCCTACCGCCCCGAGCAGCCCGCCAACGACATCGCCGTTATCGGCGAGGGTGTGCGCAGGCAGTACGAGGCCATTCTCACCCCCGCCGGCATGGGGGACGTGGCCATCTTCACCGAGCTGGGCCGGTTCATGCTGGCCCCCTACGGCTGCCTGGTGACCAAGGCCACCCACTTCAAGCACACCTACAAGGAGTATGTGGGCGTGGACGCCTGCGCCGCCAACCTGATGCGCCCGGCCATGTACGGCGCCTATCACCACATCACCGTCATGGGCAAGGAGGACGCCCCCTGCGACCACAAGTACGACGTCACCGGCTCCCTCTGCGAGAACAACGACAAGTTCGCCGTGGACCGCATGCTGCCCGAAATTGAGCTGGGCGACCTGCTGGTCATCCACGACACCGGCGCCCACGGTTTCGCCATGGGCTACAACTACAACGGCCGCCTCCGCTCCGCCGAGGTGCTGCTGAAGGAGGACGGCTCCACGGCGCTCATCCGCCGGGCCGAGACCCCCGACGACTACTTTGCCACCCTGGTCTGGTAAGGGCCCCACAGCGAAAAACGCCCGGCCGCGCTCCCCGCTTGGGGAAGGCGGCCGGGCGTTTGTACTTACAGGGGAAGGAAAAAGAAGAGAAGCAGGAGCAGGACGGACGCGCCGAAGAGGGCCAGCTCCAGCACCAGGTCCTTCCTGCGCCGCATATCCCGGCGGCACTCCAGCCAGACAGGGACAGCGGATCCGGAGAACATCTGGCAGAGCACAATCACCCGCAGGACCACATCGGCGGCCGAGAGAGCCAGGCTGGCGTAGCCCAGGGCGTCCGCAGGGGCCATGGCCTCCTGATACCGGGGGAGAATCCAGTTGCTGAAGGCGGCGATCTGCTCGAAGCCGATGAGGCAGAACACCACCAGAGCGGCCCGGCTGCCCCGGTACAGGGCCCACAGCACCACGGCGGAGGGCAGCAGGGAGGCCAGGGCGGAGAGCACTGCCAGGGGCGTCAGGCCGCCGCCGGCGCGGATAAGCGGAATCAGCGCCTGGGCAAACTGGGATACAAAAATCAGCCACAGCAGGGCGCGGAGCAGAAAGCGGCCCTTCTGGGCCCGGATATCCTGGTACATCCCCATCACCTCGTCCGGACTCCGCAGAAGCGGAGCGTTTTTATCATTTTACCATAACGGGCCGGGATACGCCAAGAGGGAAGGGCGCCGAAAAGTCTTGCGCCGGGGCGGGTCCTGTCATAAAATAGACTGGCATGAATACAACAGGAGGAACCCACATGAGCTACGCCGACGAGCGATTTATCCAGAACTGCAAAGACATCCTCGCCCACGGGACCTGGGACACGGACCAGGCGGTGCGCCCCCGGTGGGACGACGGCGCCAGCGCCCACACCGTCAAGCGTTTCGGCGTGGTGAACCGGTACGACCTGCGGGAGGAGTTCCCCGTCCAGACCATCCGGAAAATGGCCTTTAAGAGCGCTCTGGACGAGCTGCTGTGGATCTGGCAGAAGAAGTCCAACAACATCCACGACCTGAACAGCCACATCTGGGACGCCTGGGCCGACGAGACCGGTTCCATCGGCAAGGCCTACGGCTACCAGCTGGGGGTGAAGCACGTCTACCCCGAGGGGGAGTTCGACCAGGTGGACCGGGTGCTCTACGACCTGAAGCACAACCCGGCCTCCCGGCGGATTATGACCAATCTCTACAACCACCACGACCTCCACGAGATGGCCCTCTACCCCTGCGCGTACTCCATGACCTTCAACGTGACGGGCAAGACCCTCAACGCCATTCTCAACCAGCGCAGCCAGGACATGCTCACCGCCAACGGCTGGAACGTGATGCAGTACGCCGCCCTGGTCCACATGCTGGCCCAGGTGTCCGGCCTGGAGGCGGGGGAGCTGGTCCACGTCATCGCCGACGCCCACATCTACGACCGGCACGTGCCTATTGTGGAAGAGATCATCGCCCGCAAGCCCTATGAGGCCCCCGCGCTGTGGATGGACCCGGCGGTGGACGACTTCTACGCCTTCACCCGGGACAGCCTGAAGCTGGAGGGCTATCAGTCCCACCCCCTGGACGTGAAAATTCCGGTGGCGGTGTAAGGAGGAAGGGCAGATGCGGATTCTGGTGTCGGCCTGCCTGCTGGGCCTGACATGCCGGTACAGCGGCGACGGAAAAGCATTTCCGCCGCTGACGGAGCTGCTGAACCGGGCAGATTTGAGCTTCGTGCCCGTGTGCCCCGAGCAGCTGGGCGGCCTGTCCACACCCCGTCCGCCCTCCGAGCGGGTGGGGGAGCGGGTGCTCACCCGGGATGGGGCCGACGTGACGGAGCAGTATGCCCGGGGCGCAGCCCAGGCAGAGGAGCTGGCCCGTCTGATGGGCTGCCGGTGCGCCTTGCTGAAAGCCCGCAGCCCATCATGCGGCAGCGGCATCATCTACGACGGCACCTTCACCGGACGGAAAATTCCTGGCGACGGCGTGACAGCCGCCCGGCTCAAAAGCGCGGACATCCCGGTGTTCGATGAGGAGCACTGGGCGGAATTTCTGGACTTTATTAAGGAGGAAGGCTGAATGTACCTGATTGCGGCGGTGGATCAGAACTGGGCCATCGGCAGTCAAAACAAGCTGCTGGCCCGGCTCTCGCCTGATTTGAAGCGGTTCAAGGCCCTGACCCTGGGTCACCCGGTGCTGCTGGGGCGCAAGACTCTGGAGACCTTCCCCGGCGGTAAGCCCCTCCCGGGGCGGCAGAACTATATTTTGTCCACCAATCCGGACTACAAGGTGGAAAAAGCCCTTGTGCTCCACAGCCTGGAGGAGGCCCGGACAAGCTGCCCGGCGGATACCTTTGTCATCGGCGGGGCCCAGGTGTACCGGGCCGCCCTGGACTGGTGCGACACCGCCTACATCACTAAAATCCACGCCTCCTTTATGGCCGACGCCTGGATGCCCGACCTGGACGCCCTGCCGGAGTGGGAGCTGGCGGAGGAGGAGCCGCCGCTGGAGGACGGGGGAATTGTCTTTCACTATGCTACCTACCGGAGAAAGGGGTGAGAGGAGTGTACGCAGACGACATCCGGGCCTACCGCCCTCAGGACGAGCAGGAGGAGACCGACAAGCGCATCATCCTGGAGTATGTGGACCGGTACCCCGACACCGTGCTCACCCGGCGCAATGAGTATGCCCACATCACCAGCTCCGGCTTTGTGGTCAACGCCGACGCGTCCAAGGTGCTCATGGCCCACCACAATATCTACCGGGTGTGGGCCTGGACCGGCGGCCACGCCGACGGGGACGGCGACCTGCTGTCCGTGGCCCTGCGGGAGGCCAGGGAGGAGACCGGCGTCACCCACGTCCGTCCCCTCTCGCCCGCCATCGCCTCCCTGGACATCCTGCCTGTGTGGGGCCATGTAAAGTGGGGGAAATATGTGGCGGCCCACCAGCACCTCAACGTGTCCTACCTTCTGACCGCCGGCGAGGACGACGCCCTCACCGTCCGGGAGGGGGAGAACACCGGCGTAGCCTGGCTGCCCGCCGACCGGCTCACAGAGCTGACCAACGAGTGGCAGATGGACTATGTGTATCTCAAGCTGCTCCGCCGGGCCCGGGCTCTGCTGGGGCTGGGGTAAGGAATCAAAGAGAGAGCGCTGGAACCGAGGTTCCAGCGCTCTCAGGCTGTCGAAAAAGTCCTTGACTTTTTCGACAGCCTTCAAAAATGCCGTTACTTTCGCGCCGCACAGCGGCGCAAAAGTCCTCGCTCCGCTCTCCGGACGCCTTGCACAGCAAGGCGTCCGGGGCATTCGTTCCCACGCGAGGCGGGCGGCTGCCCCCTCGCGCTCCCCTGCCCCGGCGCAGGCAATTCTGTTCAACCGGTTTTTTTTGACACGCTGAAAGAGCGCTGGAACCTCGGTTCCAGCGCTCTTTTTCTGTCAGTCGGTCCGGCTTTCGTCTTTGCCTCTGTCGGGGGTGCTCCGGGCCGTCCGCTCCTTCCACCGCTGACGCTTCTTCTCCAGGGAGCGGAGATGGTGCTCCTTCAGGTGCTGGAAGGTGAAGCCGCCGGGGAACAGGCTGTTGACCGCCATGGCCGCCAGCACGCCGATGGCGGTGTCCAGGATGCGGTTGAGGGCGTAGCTGACGTAGGTGTCCGGCGGGGTGTTGAACAGCAGGATGCACAGCACCACGCCGCCGGGCTGGACCCCGCCCACCCAGAAAACCTGGCACAGGAGAATGAGGATGACCACGCCTACAAACACCAGAGGCACCAGCAGCAGGGAGTGGCCGCCGTTGGGGTAGAAGATCAGGTATACCCGGAACAAAGCCATGCCCAGCAGTCCGCCGATGAGGGTGCCGAAGAGGCGGTTGCCGCCGTGAAGCCGGGAATTTTCCAGGTCGCTGCCCATGCCGAAGATGGCGCCGATGCAGGCAAAGGCGGGGCTGCGGTCCAGGAAGAAGTACACCAGGGCGCACAGGGCTGCGGCGGTGGCTGTTTTGATGTTGCGCATACCCACCCTGGGCAGAGAGCGGGGCGCGGGACTGTTTTTACGCATCTTAAAATCGCTCCAACTCCGAAATTTCTGGAAGCTTGTTCCAGATACAAGCATTATAGCATGGGAAAAAGGCGCTTGGGAAGAGCGAACAGTGATCTCAGCTTATAAAAATAAAGAAAACCGGGGCCGTCAGGCCCCGGTTCAGCGTGTCGAAAAACCTCCCAGAAGGGGAAGCCTCGCAGAGTTCCGTCATCCGCAGATGACGGAATCAAATGAAAATCCGTCATTTTCGGGGACATCAAATGAAAATCCGTCATTTTCGGGGACATGCGCCTCGAAAATGACCCTTCTCATGAAATTTTTGCCGACAATTTCATCAGAAATCGAGGCAAAAATTTCATGAAGCTCCTTCGAAAAAGTGGCGGTAGCCACTTTTTCGACAGCCTGAACCGGGGCCGTCAGGCCCCGGTTTTCGGATTTATCCGGCGTTATCCGCCGCAGTATGGGGACAGCCGGTACTGCCGGCTGTCCAGGAGGAACTGCTCCAGATAGGGCTCACCATCCCGATAGAGCCACCGCTCGAGATACACGGGCGTGACGGCAAAGAGCAGCTCGCCGCTCAGATGGGTGTACCGCCCGAAGGAGGAGGGGAAGCGCGCCCGGTACAGCGCGGCAAAGGCGGCATTGTCCAGCGGACGGCCCGCCTCACGGCAGAGCCCCTCAATCTGGATATTGTCGGCGCACAGGGCCACCCGGGGGTTTTCGGCCAGCTGGCGGTACTTCCGAAAGTGTCTGTCGGTCTGAAACCAGAACAGGCCGTCCATCTGAATCACGCTCATCATCCTGGAGGTGACATGGTCGTGAAGGGAGGTGGATAACACCATGTGCCGGCCGGAGCCGAATTCCTGAAAAAAGTTCTGCATATGCGCTTCGAATTCACCCATTAAAGATTCCCTCTTTTTGACTTTTTCCTCAGCGCCAGAGCGACTGCGGCCAGCGCAGTGGCGGCGCAGCCCAGCGCAATGCAGCACAGGAGCATCAGGTTGGCCCCACCCATGGGCAGGGAGGCCCCGGCGTCCAGGGCCAGGCCGCTGATATAGCTGCCCAGCATGCCGCCCATGCCGTTGGAGGCCACCATCATCACCGTCTGCCCCCGCACCCGGTCGGCCTGGGGTACCGACTCGTTGACAAAGTACACCGACGCCGGGGTGAACAGGCCGTACCCCAGCATCTGGAGGGGCTGGGCCAGGAACAGGGTAGTCAGATTGAAGGACAGCAGCAGCGCCGCCGCCTTGAGCACGGTAAAGGCCATGCTGATGAGGATGAGCTTTCCGCTGCCCAGGCGGCGGAGCATGCGCTGAAAGAAGAAGGCGGTGGGCAGCTCAAAGCCGCCCATGAGAAACAGCGCCACGCCCAGGTCGGCGCTGTTGCCGCCCCGGCTCTCCACCACGTTGACCAGGAAGTTGGACATGGGCAGGCAGGCGGTGATGCCCAGCAGGATGGCCAGGAGCATGAGGGCGAAGGGGGGATTGTTCTTCAGCAGGTACCACACCGAGTGGGGCTTCTCCGCCGGCGGCGCGTCCGCTGCCGCGGGCGCGGCGCGGAAGGCGGGGTAGGTGATGGTCAGGGCGATGACCGCCGCCACCAGCACCGCGTGGGTGACGAGGGTGCTCTCCACCCCCAAGGTCTGGGTCTGGAGGCCCAGGCCGGCGCAGGTGACGGCGTAGGCCATGGAGCCGATGCCCCGGCCCAGGCTGTACCGGATGGGCACGCCCGCGTTGATAAACTGGATGGCCATGGCGTCCATCAGCGGGTAGGCGGAGATCTCAAAGCCGCCCAGGATGATGAGGATGACGGCGGTGCCGCCCATGCCCATGGGCCAGAGGAGGAACACCAGGGAGGCGGCCAGGGACAGGGCCAGAGACAGGGAGACGATGACCTTCAGGGGGATCTCCGGGTGCCGGTCTGCAAAGCCGCCCAGCAGGGGCTGGCAGACAATGCCTGCCAGGCAGCGGATGGCGATAAGCAGGCCGATCTGGCTGTTGGAGAAGCCCCGCGCCCCCAGCAGGGCGGCCAGATAGGCGCAGATGGCGGCGAACATGGCCCAGTAGCCGATCTGCATGGCGATATAGTGCAGGTCCAGCCTGCGGAGGGAGGGCTGTGGGGCGATCAATCCGTTCACCTCGTCAATAGCGGAATTCCGGCTTCGCGTCCGCGCCGAAGAACTGGAACAGCTCGGGCAGGCGGGTGGAGCTGGCGCAGTACATCACCACCACCATGTCCGGATCCAGCCAGTCTATATAATCCATCAGGTTTTCCTTAAAATATCGCAGGTCGATGGTAATGAGCTCCGAGCAGTCCAGAGCCAGGAAGGGAGCCAGAATGCAGGAGAAGGAGTCCCGCACCAGCAGCACCCGGGGCCCGTCCGGGTTCAGGTGGTTGGTCATACGGGCCAGGTTGTAGTCGCCGCCGGCGTAGAGGGTGTAGGGGTTGCCGTTGAAGTAGTCGATTTTCTCCACCCGCTCCGGGAACAGCAGGGACTCCTCAAAGGGGCCGGTGCGCTCAATGGCATTGAGGGGCACCGAGTAGGTAAAGCTGGTCTCGAAATTGGGCTTCCACAGGTTGATGCTGTCCACGCCGGAATACAGCGTGCCCACCCGCTTGCCCTGGCTGCCCAGGAAAAAGTCCTCATAGAGGATTTTCTCGTAGCTGTCCGGGTCGGTGTAGAGGGGATTGACCTCATAGCCCAGAATCTCCGACAGACGCTGCGTCACCGCCTGATAGCCCACAAAGCCGCCCTCCGGGGTCCAGTGGTGGTCGGTGCGGAAGTAGAAGGGGAGAGCGCCGGGGGCCTGGGCCGCCTCCTCCAGCACGGGCCGCAGGTCCAGGGTGTCCACCCCCAGCTCCGCCAGGGAGGAGAGGAGCAGATCGGCGTTTTCGTGGCCGTAATCGCTCACGCCCTCGGGCAGCTCATCGCCGCTCTGGCTCACCTTCTGGGGGGCCTGGACGTAGAGCAGGGGGATGCCTTTCTCGGAGAGCTGGCCCTTGAAGTCGGCCACCGCCTGGGCGTGGGGCCGGGTGTCGGTGGGGCCGCCGTAGAGGTTCTCAAAGGCCAGGTCCCCATTGTCCAGCTTGACGACGGTGTAGTCCGCCTCCACGTCCTCCACCACCCGGCGGCCCATGAGCCGCTGGATGCCGCCGTAGAGCTGGATGAAGTAGTGGTCCTTGTCCAGGTCCTGGTTCAGGGCGTTCTCCGCGCCGGAGAGGAAGGTGGGCAGGTAGGAGATGTCCCGCCGCAGCTTGCCGAACTCAGCCCGCAGATTGCCGCTGCCGCTGAAGAAGGCGGCGGTGGCCACCACCAATCCGGCGGCAATGCCCAGCAGGAAGAGGACGGCGGTGAGATTGGATTTCAGCTTGTTCATGGCGCGTCCTCCTCAGAAATTAAAGTAGATGAAGGGGTTGTAGGTGCCCTTGATGGTGAAGCACACGGCCACCACAAAGACCGCCAGCAGGGCCAGGGTGGACACGCAGTCCCACACCGGCAGCAGCCTGCCGCCAGCCGTCACAGCCAGCTTTTTGCGCAGCCAGGTGGCGGTGGGGGCGGCGCAGAGCGCGGCGGCCAGGAGGATGATCCAGTACTCCCGCAGGTAGAGGGCCGCCTGGCTGCTCCACAGCGGCATGGAGCCGATATGGAACAGGGAGAGGAAGTAGGACCCGGCGGCGGACAGGGAGTCGGACCGGAACACCACGCAGGTGAGCACAAAGGCCGCCTGGGTGTAGAGCCAGCCGAGGGCCTTGGGCCAGCCTCTGCCCAGCCCGCCGTACTTCTCCAGCATGAGCAGGGCGTAGTTCAGCAGGCCCCAGACCACGTAGGTCCAGTTGGCGCCGTGCCAGATGCCGGTGAGGAGCCACACCACAAAGATATTGCGCACCACCTTCCACTGCTTGTCCACCCGGCTGCCCCCCAGGGGGAAGTAGACATAGTCCCGGAACCAGGAGGTGAGGGAGATGTGCCACCGGCGCCAGAACTCGGTGACCGAGGTGGAGATGTAGGGGTAGTCGAAGTTCTCCAGGAAGTGGAAGCCGAACATCCGGCCCAGGCCGATGGCCATGTCGGAGTAGCCGCCGAAGTCGTAGTAGAGCTGGAGAATGTAGCACACAGCCCCAATCCAGGCGAAGGCCATTGACTGGGGCTGGCCGTGGTTAAAGGCGGCGTCGGCCACGACGGCCAGCTGGTTGGACAGGATGACCTTCTTCCCCAGGCCCATCAGGAAGCGCTGGACGCCGGAGGTGAAATCGTCCCAGTTCTCCCGGCGGTGGAGAATCTCCTCGGCCACCGTCTCATACTTCACAATGGGGCCGGCGATGAGCTGGGGGAAGAAGGAGACGTAGAGCCCCACGTTGAGCAGGCTCTTCTGGGCCTCGCCGCGGCCCCTGGCCACGTCCAGCACATAGCTCATGGCCTGGAAGGTGAAGAAGGAGATGCCGATGGGCAGGTTGATGACGGGCACCGTCAGCTGGAAGCCCAGCAGGTTCAGGTTGGTGAGGACAAAGGTCAGGTACTTGAAGATAAACAGGACGGCCAGATTGCAGACAACCGAGACGGTGACGGGGAGACGCAGTCTGCGGCCCCGCTCCTTCCAGGCGGCCACCCACAGGCCGAACAGGTAGTTGGCGGCGATGGAGCCCATCATGACCAGGACGAACCAGGGCTCGCCCCAGGCGTAGAAGAACAGGGAGGCCAGGGTCAGAAAGATGTTCTGCCCCCGCCGCCACTTCCGAAGGGGGAGGTAGTACACCAAAAGCACCACCGGCAGGAACAGAAACAGGAACACAGAGCTGGAAAAAAGCATGGATTGAACTCCTTTGTGAAGATTGAGACGCTCAGGTGAGCCAGCGGCCCGCAAAGGGGATCTTGCTGATGAGCCAGGCCGCCGCCGCCGAGGGGATGAGCACCAGCGCCGTGACCACGGGCACCGCCAGTACCGGCGGCAGGGGCAGCTGGGTGATGCCGAAGTGGCGGTAGACGATGAGGAACAGGTCGTGGACCAGATAGACGCCAAAGGTGATTTTGGCCAGCCCGGACAGGCTCTGCCGCCGGGAGCCCTCGTCGCTCACCCCCAGCAGGTACCGGAACAGCACGAACACCGCCACCGCCATGGCCGCCACGTTGGGGGTCATGTACTCGTACAGCACGCCGGACAGGGCGCCGCTCTGGAGGGAGAGGGCCCGGGTACCCCAGATGGTGGCCGCCGCGCCGCCGATGCCCAGCAGGTAGATGACGGCTTCCGCCACCCGGGACAGGGCAAAGGTCTTCAGGTAGTACCCCGCCACATAGTACCCCACATAGCCCATAACCATGTGCAGGTTGAGCCGGGAGAGGTAGGTGGAGACGGTCTGGCTGGGCCGGAGCTGAAGCAGAGTGGGCAGCAGGCAGGCCACCACAAAGCACAGCAGGAAGAAATAGTGGAAATCCTTCCGGGAGGCCCCCTGGACAAAGGCGCGGAGGATGGGCGTCACCAGATACAGGCCCAGAATCACGTAGAGGAACCACAGGTGGTAGTGGGTGTTGCCCAGCAGGGCGGTGTACAGAGCGGAGCGGATGCCCGCCCAGGTGAACGCGCCGTCCACCCCGCCGAAGTCCACAATGGCGTACACCGCGCCCCACACCACCAGGGCCGCGAAGATGCGCAGGATGTGGTGAAAGAACAGCCTGGGCAGGGTCAGGCTCTTCTTGGGGTCCAGCAGGAACATGCCCGAGAGCATGACGAACACGGGCACGCACCAGCGCACCAGGCTGTCGTATACATTATATATATCCCACGCGCCGCTCCCCACGGGCACATCGTAGATCCACAGGCTCACCACATGGATGACCACCACCGCCGCGATGGAGAGTACCCGCAGCAGGTCGGCGTAGGCCAGTCGGCCGTCAGAGGTTTTGGCCATCGGGGTCAGCTCCTGGCGGGGACGATCTCAATCCAGTAGCCGTCCGGGTCCTCGATGAAATAGATGCCCATGGCCGGGTTCTCAAAGCAGACGCAGCCCATCTCCCTGTGGCGGCGGTAGAGCTCGTCGTACCGGTCGGTGACAAAGGCCAGGTGGAACTCGCACTCTCCCAGGTCGTAGGGCTCGGTGCGGTCCTTCAGCCAGGTCAGCTCCAGCTCAAAGCCGGTCTCCCCGTCCCCCAGGTACACCAGCTTGAAGGAGCCGTCTTCCGCCTCCTTGGCGCGCACCGGGGAGAGCTCCAGGGCCTCCCGATAGAAGGCCAGGGACCTGTCCAGGTCCAGAACGTTGAAGTTAAAGTGAGCAAAGCGCAGCATATGGTTCACCTCATTGATAAGATGCGGGCGAAATGATTGCCGAAAGACAACGGAGAGCATTATATCACATGATTTGGAAGTTGAACAGGGCGGGGCGGAAAATTTGCAGGCGGTCGGAAACCGTCGAATGGAATGGTAACGTAAAAACAAAAGCGCGCGCGCAAATGTGGAAAAAGTAACGAGCTTTGCGCCCTTTTGCGGAAAGGAGACATAAAACAGGATAATTGGTCATGGGTTCCTGTTTACAAAAGTAATCGAACATACGTTTCTTGTGCGGAAATCACTTGTTTTCACACGAAAATACCGGGGTTGGCAGGGAAAAAAGAGTTAAAAAAGGGTTGCAATTTGGTTACATAACAATTATACTAAAAACACTGGTGGGGGAAAATGGAGCCTGCCATTGCCCGGAGGGGGGAAAGTGGTGGAAGAGAGGTGAACGGGAATGATGAGCGCCACCGGCACGTACGAGCACAGCCTCGACGCCAAGGGCCGCCTGTTCATCCCCGCCCAGCTCCGCCGCGAGCTGGGGGACACCCTCTACGTCACCATGGGCCTGGACGGCTGTCTGGCCGTCTACCCCCAGGAGACCTGGGACACCTTCACCGCCAAATTCGCCGCCCTGCCCATGAGCGAGTCGGTGGCCATGCGCCCCCTGTTCGCCAACGCCGCCAAGTGCGAGCCGGACAGTCAGGGCCGGATTGTCATCCCGGCCATGCTGCGGAAGTTTGCCGGCCTGGAGAAGGACGCGGTCATCACCGGCGTCCACAACCGGGCGGAGATCTGGAGCGCCGAGCGCTGGCGGGAGAAGCAGGAGGAGATTACCCCCGAGAAGATGAACGCCATCCTCAAGGGGCTGGGGCTGTAATATGAGTGAGATGGAATTTTCCCACAAGCCGGTGCTGCTTCAGGAGTGCATCGATGGATTGAATATCGACCCCGCCGGGGTCTATGTGGACGCCACCCTGGGCCGGGCGGGCCACTCCCGGGAGATTGCCCGGCGGCTCACCACCGGGCGGCTCATCTGCATTGACCGGGACCAGGCCGCCCTGGATGCGGCCCCCGGGCGGCTGGAGGGCCTGATGGACCGGGTGACCCTGGTCCACGGCAACTTCGGAGACCTGGCGGACATTCTGGGGGAGCTGAAGCTGGACAACCTGAGCGGCGTGCTGGCCGACCTGGGCGTGTCCTCCCCACAGCTGGACGACGCCAGCCGGGGCTTCTCCTACATGGCCGACGCGCCGCTGGATATGCGGATGGACCAGTCCGAGGCGCTGACCGCCAGGACGGTGGTGAACGACTGGCCCCAGGAGGAAATCCGGCGGATTTTGTTCCAGTTCGGCGAGGAGCGGTACGCCCCCGCCATTGCCTCGGCCATTGTCCGCGCCCGGGAAAAGGCCCCCATTGAGACCACCCTTCAGCTGGTGGAGATCATCCGCTCGGCCATGCCTGCCCACGCCCTGCGGGAGAAGCAGCACCCGGCCAAGCGGTCCTTCCAGGCCATCCGCATCGCGGTGAACGACGAGCTCTCCGCCGCGGACAAGCTCATTCAGGCGGCGGTGCCCGCTCTGGCCCCCGGCGGACGGCTGGCCGTCATCTCCTTCCACTCGCTGGAGGACCGGATTGTGAAAAACGCCTTTGCCGCCTTTGCCAAGGGCTGCACCTGCCCGCCCGACTTCCCGGTGTGTGTGTGCGGGAAGAAGCCGGTCATCCGGCTGGTGAACAAAAAGCCCATTGTGTCCGGCGAGGAAGAACTCAATGAGAACGCCCGCGCCCGCAGCGCCAAGCTGCGGATCGCGGAGAAGCTGTAAACAAGAGCAGGGAACCCCTTCCCGAATGCATCTGCAAAAGAATGGAGTGGACGCACCATGGCAAGTGCCGCAGCCCGAAGAAGACGCTATAACACGCCCCGCGCCAACTATGACAGCGTGGCCTACGCGCTGGATTATACCGGCACGGCGGACCGTCCCCTCCGGGGCGGAGAGCAGACCCAGGCCCGGCCCCTGGTCCGGCCCAGAGAGCGGGCGGCGGTGCGGCCCAAGGCCCGGGTGCGGGAGGCGGGCGCCGTCTCCATCTTCGCGGTGGTGGGCTTCCTGGCCGTGGGCGTGTTTGCTGTGCTGGTGCTGCTCAGCTCCATCCAGCTCACCACTCTGTCCGACGACATCGCCAGCCTGAAGAGCGACCTGGCCGAGCTGGAGGAGCAGGAGAGCTACCTGCGCACCCAGTACGAGCTGGCCTTTGACCTGGCCAGCATTGAGAGCGCGGTGACGGCCGACGGCTCCATGGTCAAGCCCCAGGCGGGACAGGTTCTCTATCTGGACCTCTCCGAGCCCGACAGCGTGGTGCTGTTCAACGAGGAGGAGACGCCGGTGCAGGGCCTGAACGGCGCGCTCCAGGGCATCAAGGACATTCTGGGCAATGTGGTGGAATATTTCAAGTAATCCACCCCATATAGTTTTGTAAGACCCGAAAAGAGAAAAAGGGTTGCACCCGCAGCCCATACAGAGAGAGGGCGTAAGAAAAATTAAATTTTTCTTACGCCCTCGATGTTTCAGGGCGGGACAGAGGCGGGGACTGAAGAGACAGAGCGGGGGGATAGTGTGAAAGGGGGGCGGAGCCCCCGCTTTCGCGTGGAATCACCCGCCCGCAGGCGACCGGCTGCCGCGGAGCAGAAGCCGGAACCGGGCCGCAGAGCGGCCCGGGCGTAAGAAAAATTAAATTTTTCTTACGCCCTCGATGTTTCGGGGCGGGACAGAGGCGGAGACTGAAGAGACAGAGCGGGGGGATAGTGTGAAAGGGGGGCGGAGCCCCCGCTTTCGCGTGGAATCCATCGGCTCATAGACAGAACCAGCCATCGCGTTTTACAGGCACAGAGGTGATCGTATGATGAACGGCGAAAAGAGACAGAAGCAGCAACCGGACCGCAGGGGAAACCGCACCATCCTGGGGCGGACCGTCTTCCTGATGGTCTTCTTCGGCGCGGTGATTTTCATCCCGCTGCTGGTCCGGCTGTACAACCTCCAAATCACCAACCATGAGTACTATCAGGAGCTGGCCATCGGCCAGCAGACCAGGGACGTGGCGGTGACGGCCAACCGGGGCACCATCTACGACAGCAAGGGCACCCCCCTGGCCCTGAGCTCCACGGCCTACGACATCATTGTCTCCCCCCGGGACCTGAACACCGTTCAGGAGAACTACCAGAAGAAGCTGGAGGCCTACCAGGCGGGCGAGAGCAAGGAGGCCCCCGGCCCCGAGCCCACCGACGAGGCGGTGGCCGCCGGCCTGGCGGAAATTCTGGGTATGGATAAGGACACCATTCTCCTCCGCCTTCAGAAGGACACCTCCTATGTGCGCCTGGCCGCCAAGGTGGAGCAGGACGTGAACGAGCAGGTCATGGCCTTCAAGCTGGAGTACAGCCTGTCCAACGCCCTCTACTCCACCCCAACCTCCAAGCGGTACTACCCCCACTCCAGCCTGGCCGCCCAGGTCATCGGCTTTGTCAACGCGGAGAATGAGGGCGCCTACGGCATGGAGGCCTACTACAACAGCGTGCTCTCCGGCGAGACCGGCCGGGTGGTGACCGCCAAGAACGGAAACGGCACCGAGATGCTCTCCCGCTATGAGAACTACTACGACGCCACCGACGGCAACAACCTGAACCTGACCATTGACGCCACCATCCAGTACTACTGCGAGCGGGCCCTGGAGAAGGGCATCGAGATGTACGACGTGCAGAACGGAGGCTTTGCCATCGCCATGGACCCCAAGACCGGGGCCATCCTGGCCTGGGCCAACTCCCCCACCTACGACCTGAACAACCCCAGCACGGTCACCGACCCGGACACCCTGGCCGAGCTGGAGACCCTGAAGGCCACCTACGGCGAGGACAGCGACGAGTACAAGGAGGCCCTGGGCAACGCCCAGCTGCTCCAGTGGCGCAACAAGGCCATCAATGACACCTACGAGCCCGGATCCACCTTCAAATCCATGGTCCTGGCCGCCGCCCTGGAGGAGGGGGTGGTCAGCGAGAGCGACACCTTCGAGTGCACCGGCTCGGTGGTCATCGCCGGCAGCACCATCCGCTGCTCCGACCGAAAGGGCCACGGCACCCAGACCCTGGCCAAGGCGGTGGCCAACTCCTGCAACCCGGCCTTTATCGCCATCGGCCAGCGGCTGGGCGCGGAGCGGTTCTATGACTACCTGGAGGACTTCGGCTTCCTGGAGACCACGGGCATTGACATGCAGGGCGAGGCCGGCAGTACAGTGTGGACCCGGGACTTCTTCACCGGCCCCTACGGCGAGGCCTCCCTGGCCACCGCCTCCTTCGGACAGCGCTTCAACGTGACTCCCATCCAGCTCATTACCGCCGCCTCCGCCGTCATCAACGGCGGCCACCTGATGCAGCCCTATGTGCTGGAGTCCATCACCGACGCCGACGGCAACGTGCTCCAGAGCACCGAGCCTACCGAGCGCCGCCAGGTGATCAGCGAGGCCACCAGCGAGAAGTGCCGCACCATCCTGGAGGGCGTGGTCAACGGAGGCACCGGCAAGAACGCCTACCAGGCGGGCTACCGCATCGGCGGCAAGACCGGCTCCTCCGAGACCCTGGAGGACGACCACACCATCGTCTCCTTCCTGGGCTTCGCCCCCGCGGACGACCCCCAGGTGGTGATCCTCATCGCCTTCGACAATCCCAAGCCCGTCTCCCCCGGCAGCAACTACACCGCCGGCGGCTACTACATCAGCGGCGGCGTCATGGGCGCCACCCGGGCCGGCGAGCTGCTGGCCGACATCCTGGACTACATGGGCGTGGAGAAGCAGTACACCGCCGAGGAGCTCTCGGGCGCCGACGTGCTGACGCCCAGCGTCACCGGCCTGTCCCTGGCCGACGCCCAGGCCAAGGCGGAGGCCGCCGGGCTTACGGTGCGCACCGTGGGCGACGGCGAGACCGTCACCGACCAGATCCCCATCCAGGGCGCGTCCATCCCCGGCGGCAGCGAGATGGTGCTCTACATGGGCGAGGCCAAGCCCACCGACCAGGTGGAGGTGCCCGACCTGTCGGGCCAGTCCCCCGAGACGGTGCGCCAGACCCTCAGCAGCCTGGGTCTCTACATGAAGGCCACGGGCGTGTCCGACTACTATACCTCCAGCACCATTGCCGCGGGGCAGTCCATCGCCGCCGGGACCATGGTGGACCGGGGCACCGTGGTGGAGGTCCAGTTCATGGACAACACCGCCACCACTGCCGGCGCGGGCTTCTGAGCCGTCCGGCAGGCCAGAAAAGCAGCGGCCCGGCCCGGGAAACGCCCCGGGCCGGGCCGGAGCGGCTATTCTTCCATTCCAACACAGCGTGAGGGGTGACAGCATGAGACTGAAGGCGCTTTTGTCCGGCGTGGCCCTTCTTGGGGGCTCCGCGGACGAGGATGTGGAAATTTCAGGAATCAGCTATGACACCCGCACCATCCGGCCGGGGGAGCTCTTCGTGGCCCTCACCGGCTACAAGACCGACGGACACCGCTTCCTGCGTGAGGCGGTGGAGAAGGGGGCTGCGGCGGTTATCTGCCGCAGGGCTCCCGATGAGCCCGGGCCCTGGCTCGTGGCCGCGGACACCCGGGCGGCCCTGGCCGCCGTGTCCGCCAACTGGTTCGGCCGTCCGGCCGACGCCCTGACCGTCATCGGCGTCACCGGCACCAACGGCAAGACCACCACCACCTATCTGCTCAAGGCCATGCTGGAGGGTGTGCTGGGGGTAAAGGTAGGGCTTATGGGCACCAACCAGAACATGATCGGGGCGGAGGTTCTCCCCGCCCACCGCACCACCCCGGAGTCCTGGGAGGTGCAGAAGCTGCTGCGGGACATGGCGGACAGCGGCTGCACCCATGTGGTGATGGAGGTGTCCTCCCACGCCCTGGCCCTCCGCCGGGTGGACGGCATCCGGTTCAAGGCAGGCATCTTTACCAACCTGACCCGGGACCACCTGGATTTCCACGGCACCATGGAGGAGTACCGGCGGGTGAAGGGGCTTCTCTTCCGGCAGACGGATACGGCGGTGCTCAATCTGGACGACGAGGCCGGGCGGTACTACGCCGCCGCCGTCGCCTGTCCGGCGGTGACCTACTCGGAGAACAAGGACGAGGCAGATGTGACCGCCAAGAACATCCGCCTGTTCCCCGACCGGGTGGAGTTCGAGGCCCTGACCACCGGGGCCATCGCCCGGGTGAAGCTGCCCATCCCCGGCGGCTTCACCATCTACAACGCCCTGGGGGTCATCGCCTGCGGCCTGGCCCTGGGGCTGCCCCTGCCGGAGGTGTGCGCCTCTCTGGCGGAGGCCAGAGGGGTCAAGGGCCGCATCGAGGTGGTGCCCACCCCCGCGGACTACACGGTCATCATCGACTACGCCCACACTCCGGACGCCCTGGAGAACATCCTCACCACCGTCCGGGACTTCACCCCGGGCCGGGTCATCTGCCTGTTCGGCTGCGGCGGAGACCGGGACCGGACCAAGCGGCCCGTCATGGGGGCCGTCGCGGCGGAGCTGGCCGACCTGGTGGTGCTCACCTCCGACAACCCCCGCACCGAGGACCCGGAGGCCATCCTGGCCGACATCCAGGCGGGCATGGAGGGGAGCGATACCCCCTGCCTGGTGGTGCCCCACCGGCGGGAGGCCATCCGCCGGGCCCTGGACGAGGCCCGGTCCGGCGACACGGTGGTGCTGGCGGGAAAGGGCCATGAGACCTATCAGGAGATTGGAACCCGCCGCCGCCACCTGGACGAGCGGGAGGAGGTGGCAGCCTATTTTGGCGGCCATCCCGGGAGCCGTCCATGAAAAGAGAAAAACAGGGAGAAAGTTTGTTGCTTTTTGAGTGGAAAAGACCGGGGCAGTTATGATAAAATATCATTTTATGAAAACGGACCGGAGAAGCCCGGTGTGTGCGGGCGGAGGTTTGGGAGGTTCAAAAGATGAGATATGTAGTAAGCTTCCTGGTGGCCTTTGTGGTGGCCTTCCTGGCGGGTAAAGTGCTGATTCCCCTGCTGCGCCGCCTGAAGGCCGGGCAGGGCGTGAAGGAGTACGGCCCGGCCTGGCACAACTCCAAGCAGAACACCCCCACCATGGGCGGCCTGACCTTTATTGTGGGCATTACTGCGGCGGTGCTCACCGTGGGGGGACAGGACATTGCCGCCGGGGCCTTCGGCGCCCTGTTCGTGCTGGCGTTCGCCCTGGTATTCGGCGCCATCGGCTTTTTCGATGACTTCATGAAGGTGAAATACCACCACGGCGACGGCCTGTCCGCCGGAATGAAATTCCTGCTCCAGCTGGCGGCCGCCATTGTGTACACCCTGCTGCTGCGCCGCTTCGGCTACCTGAGCTTTGACCTGTACATCCCCTTCGTCAATCTGACCATCGACCTGCCCGAGTGGCTGTACATGGTCTTTGCCGCCTTTGTCATGGTGGGCACGGTCAACGCCGTCAACCTGACCGACGGCATTGACGGCCTGGCCACCGGCGTGACCATGCCCGTGTCCCTGTTCTTCCTGGCGGTGTCCGTCCTGTGGGGCGCCACGGAGCTGAGCGTGTTCTCCGCCGCCCTGTTCGGCGGCCTGTGCGCCTTCCTGATCTATAACTTTCACCCCGCCAAGGTGTTTATGGGGGATACCGGATCCCTGTTCCTGGGCGGCGTGGTGTGCGGCCTGGCCTTCGCGCTGGATATCCCCCTGCTGCTGATTCTGGTGGGCATCATCTACATCGCCGAGACCCTGTCCGACATCATCCAGGTGACCTACTTCAAGCTGACCCACGGCAAGCGGATCTTCCGCATGGCGCCCCTGCACCACCACCTGGAGCTGGGGGGCTGGAGCGAGGTGAAGCTCTTCACCGTCTTTACCCTGATTACGCTGGCAGCCTGCCTGCTGGCATACTTCGGCCTTATCAACCGCTATCCGTTCTGAGTCTGACAGAGCGGGAGAAACCTTTGGGAGGTGACCGTCACGGCGCGGAAAATGAAGCGGGATCTCACCGTGGAGGAGCAGCTGGCACGGGGGCCCATGGACCTGCCCTTTCTGATGCTGACGCTGATGCTCACGGGAATCGGGCTGGTGATGGTGTTCTCCGCCTCCTACGCCACGGCCTATTACGACGGCGTGGTGGCCAAGCACGACCCCACCTATTACTTTGTCCGCCAGGCCCTGTTCGGCGTGATTGGCATTGTGGCCCTGTATCTGGTCAGCAGGCTCAACTACCAGCACTACCGCTGGCTGGCGGTCTTTGCCCTGATGGCGGCCTTCCTGTGCCTCATCCTGGTGTTTACCCCCCTGGGCTTCGGCAAGGAGACCACCGGCGCCCAGCGCTGGATCCGGGTGCCCGGCCTGGGCAGCTTCCAGCCCTCCGAGGTGGCGAAGCTGGGCGTCATCCTCTACTTTTCCTCCCGATTGTCCAAACGGGGCACGGAGAAGCGAAAAAAGTACGACACCCGCAAGCCCTCCGGCCGCCTGCTGGAGCTGCTGGACCGGATCGGTTTTATCGAACTGGTACCCTATGTGCTCATTCTGGGCGCGGTGGCGCTGCTCATGCTCATGGAGCCCCACATGTCGGGCACCATCCTCATCCTGGTGGGCGGCGCGGCTGTCCTCTTTGCCGGCGGCATCAAGCTGGGCTGGTTCGTGGCCGGCGGCGCGGCGGTGGCCGCGGGGCTGTGGTTCATCATGACCCAGACCAGCTACATGGCCGCCCGCCTGGCCATCTGGCAGGACCCCTGGAGCGACCCCCTCAACGGCGGCTACCAGACCATCCAGTCTCTATATGCCATCGGCTCCGGCGGACTGCTGGGGGTTGGCCTGGGCGACTCCAGGCAGAAGTTCAACTACCTCCCAGAGCCGGAGAACGACTACGTGTTCTCCATCGTCTGCGAGGAGCTGGGCTATATCGGCGCGGCCATTATCATTATTCTCTTCGCCCTGCTGGTCATCCGGGGCTACTGGATTGCCCTCCACGCCCGGGACCGGTTCGGCGCGCTGCTGGTGGTGGGCATCACCACCCTGGTGGCGGTGCAGGTGTTTCTGAACATCGCCGTGGTCACCAACCTGATCCCCCCCACCGGCATCTCCCTGCCCTTCTTCAGCTACGGCGGCACGGCGTTGGTCATTCAATTGGTGGAAATGGGAATTGTATTATCCGTGTCAAGACAGATACCGGCCCCAAGACAGGGCTGATACGTTACAGGATGAGAGGTTTGGAGTGAGGTATTGATGAACATTCTCTTCACCTGCGGCGGAACCGCGGGGCATATCAATCCGGCGGTGGCGCTGGCCCGGCTCTTTCAGGAGCGCCAGCCCGGCTGCCGCATCCTCTTCGTGGGGGCGGACGGGGGCATGGAGACCCGCCTGGTGCCCAAGGAGGGGTATGACATCCGCACGGTGACCATCACCAATTTCCAGCGCTCCCTGACCCCGGCGGCGGTGGGGCACAATCTGAAGACCCTGTTCAACATGGGCCGCTCCCGGAAGCAGGCCGACGCCATCCTGGACGACTTCAAGCCCGACCTGGTGGTGGGAACCGGCGGCTACGCCTCCTACCCGGTGGTGAACGCCGCCGCAAAGCGAAAGATTCCCACGGCGGTCCACGAGTCCAACGCCGTCCCCGGCCTGACCACCAAGGCCCTGTCCAAGGTGGTGGACGTGGTGATGGTGGGCTTTGAGGAGAGCCGCAGCCACTACGCAGCCACTACGACAACCCGGAGAAGGTGGTGGTGACGGGCACCCCCGTCCGGGGCGACTTCTTCCGGTACACCCGGAAGGAGGCCCGGGAAAAGCTGGGCATTGCCGACGACCGGCCCCTGCTGCTCTCCTTCTTCGGCTCCCTGGGCGCGGCGGTGATGAACGACCATATGACCGCCATCCTCTCCCGGGAGGTGCGCATGGGCGCGCCCTTCCGCCATATCCACGGCGCGGGCCGGGACTACGCCGGCATGTGCGCCCAGCTGGAGCAGGAGGGGCTGACGGTGTCCGGCGACTGCGTGAAGCTGGCGGCCGGCGCTGAGGACACCGGCGTGGAGCTGCGGGAGTATATCTACGACATGCCGCTGATTATGGCGGCCGCCGACCTGGTGGTCTGCCGGGCGGGAGCCTCCACCATCTCGGAGATCACCGCCATTGCCAAGCCGGCGGTGCTGGTGCCGTCCCCCAACGTGGTGGCCGACCACCAGACCAAAAACGCCCGGGTGCTCTCCGACCGGGGGGCGGCTCTGCTGGTGAGCGAGCAGGAGTGCGACGGCAAGACCGACGCCCTCTTTAATACCATCGCCGATCTGCTGAACCATCCCGAAAAGCGGGAGAATATGGCCAAGGCCCTGCGGGAGATGGCCATCCCCGACGCCAGCGAGCACATCTACCAGACCCTGGTGGGCCTGCTGAAGGGAAAATAAGAGAAAAAGAAGCCGTTCTTCCCCTGTTCCGCCACCCTTTGCCCGGTTTGCCCCGGGAACGCCCCTGTGAACCCCCGCATAGTATGGCCTGAGTGAAAACAAGACCAACTTTGCGGAGGACGGAGGATATGAGTATTTTTCTGGTGGAGGGCGGCAGGCGGTTGGAGGGGACGGTCCGTACCCACGGCGCCAAAAACAGTGTGCTGCCCATTCTGGCGGCCACGATCCTGGGCAGGGGGGAGAGCGTCATCCGCAACTGCCCCGACCTGTCGGACGTGACCGCCTCCCTGGCCATTCTGGAGCACCTGGGCTGCAAAACAGCCCGGGAAGGGGACACAGTGCGGGTGGACGCCTCCGGCCTGTCCCGGTGCGACGTGCCCGACAACCTGATGCGGGAGATGCGCTCTTCGGTCATCTTCCTGGGGGCCATCCTGGGCCGGATGGGGGAGGCGGTGCTCTCCGCGCCCGGCGGCTGCGAGCTGGGTCCCAGGCCCATCGACCTGCATCTCTCATCCATCCGGGCCCTTGGGGGCAGGGTGGACGAGACCGGCGGCGCTCTGCGCTGCACCGGGCCACACATGGCCGGGACCGACATCGTGCTCTCCATCCCCAGCGTGGGGGCCACAGAGAACACCATGCTGGCGGCGGTGGCGGCCCAGGGGGTCACCACCATCACCAACGCCGCCCGGGAGCCGGAGATCGGGGATCTTCAGGCCTTCCTGCGGGCTATGGGGGCGGACGTGCGGGGGGCGGGCAGCTCCATGATCACCATCCGGGGGGGACTGCCCCTCCACGGGGCGGAGCACACCGTCATGGGCGACCGCATTGTGGCCGCTACATATCTGGCGGCGGCGGCCGCCGCCGGGGGCGAGATTGAGGTCACCGGCGCCGACTGCCGCCATCTGTCCACGGTGACGGCGGTGCTCAGCCAGGCGGGCTGTAAGGTCCGCAGCGACGACAGCCGGATTTCCCTCTCCCGCTCCGGGCCCCTGCGGGGGGTCAGTCCGGTGCGCACCGCGCCCTATCCCGGCTTTCCCACCGACGCCCAGGCCCCTCTGATGGCGGCACTGGCCACGGCGGCCGGCACGTCGGTCTTTGTGGAAAACATCTTCGAGAGCCGCTACCGCCACGTGGATGAGCTCGCCCGCATGGGCGCCCGTATCCGGGTGGAGGGCCGGGTGGCCGTGGTGTTCGGCGTGGAGCGGCTGAAGGCCGCGGCGGTGCGGGCCGCCGACCTGCGGGGCGGCGCGGCCCTGGTGGTGGCCGCCCTGGGCGCGGAGGGGCGGAGCACCATCTCCGGCCTCCACCACGTGGACCGGGGCTATCAGGACCTGGACGGGGCCCTGCGGAGCCTGGGGGCGGACATCATCCGCCTGGAGGCGGACGCATAAGGGAATTTTAAGAATTTCCTCACAAATTGTTTGATTATTTTCGGTATACTGAAAAGAAAAAATAAGCCGCCGGGCCAAGCCCGGCGGCGGCAGAGGAGCACGGAAATGGCGGCGAGACGGAACAAGCGCAAGCGGCGGAACAGGGGACGCTTCGGCTTCCTCTATAAAGTGCTGTCCGCCGCCGTGATTGTGGCGGCGATTGTGGCAGGCTGCGCGGTGTTTTTCCGGGTGGAGAATATCGAGGTCAGCGGCCAGTCAGCCTATACGGCGGAGCAGATCATCGGCGCCGCCGAGGTAGAGCGGGGGGACAACCTCTTTGCCGTCAACAAGTTCAAGGTTATGCGGCAGATTATCTCCCGCCTGCCCTATGTGGACGAGCTCTCCGTCTCACGCCGCCTGCCCAATACGCTGGTCATCCAGGTGACCGAGTGCGTTCCCGCGGCTGCCATCCAGGGCGGCGGCGCCTGGTGGATCATTGACACCAAGGGCAAGATCCTGGAGCGGACGGACGAGACCCGGGCGGCGGAATTCCCGCCCCTCACCGGCCTGACGCCGGACAGCCCCGTGGTGGGCGCCCGGCTGGCGGTGGCCGAGGGGGAGGAGAACAAGCTGGAGAGCCTGGAGAAGCTCTTCGCCGCCCTGGCCGCCCGGGGCATGACGGACCAGGCGGAGAGCTTTGATCTCACGGCCATCAACTTCATCAAGATGGGCTACGGCGGCCGGTTTACCGTGAAAATTCCCATGAACACCGACTTCGACCAGGCGGCCAAGATTCTGGAGGCGGCCATCGGCGCCCTGGAGGAGACCGACCGGGGCGTCATCGATCTGACCCTGGACGAGCCCCACTTTATCCCCTATGCGTCCATGCTGGGCTGAGCGCCCGGCTGGAGGAAGGAGAACAGATGGAACGGACTGAACGCAGGAAGAAGAACTGGGGCGAGCTGGCCATCGGCGGCGTGTGCGTGCTGCTGGGCATTCTGCTCTCCGTGCAGCTGCGCAGCGTCAAGGTCAACAGCGCCGCGGACGCCACAAACGCAGGCCGCCTGGAGACACTCCAGCAGCTCTACAACGAGACCGTGGACAGCCTGGAGAGCACCAGGGCCCAGCTGGAGCAGGCGCAGGCCGAGCTCCAGACCTACCGGGACGCGGCCGCCTCCGGCAGCAGCGAGAGCGAGGCCCTGCGCGCCGAGGTGGACAAGCTGGAGATGGAGGCAGGCCTGGTGGAGGTGGTGGGCCCCGGCGTGATGGTGAGCCTGCAGGACTCCAGCGCCGCCAACGTCACGGGCGACGAGGCCGACTACCTCATTCACGACAACGACCTGCTCTCCGTGCTCAACGAGCTGCGGGACGCGGGAGCGGAGGCCATCTCCCTCAACGGCGAGCGGATCATGGCCACTACTGAGATCCGCTGCGCCGGGTCCGTGGTCATTGTCAACGGCCGGCGGTACACCGCGCCCTTCGTGTTCAACGCCATCGGCGACCCCAACACCCTCTACTCCGCCCTCACCATGCGCAACGGCGTGGTGGACGTGCTGGGACAGTGGAAGATTGAGGTCAAGGTGACCCCCAGCGAGATGCTGACTGTACCCGCCTACAACGGCGTGATTGACTTCCAGTACGCCAAGCCCTCCACCGCCCAGAGCGAGGACACGGAAGGGGGTGCTGTGGGATGATTGAGCTGGCCGGCCTGATTGTGGGCCTTGTCATCGGCTGCTTCCTGCCCTGGCATGTGCCCAGCCAGTACAGCCTCTATGTGGCCACCGGACTGCTGGCCGCCCTGGACTCCGCCCTGGGGGGCATGAACGCCCGCATCAAAAAGAGCTTCAACCTGTCCATCTTCCTGTCCGGGTTCTTCGGCAACGCCGTCATCGCCGTGTTCCTGGCCTGGCTGGGGGACAAGCTGGGCCTGCCGCTGTACCTTGCGGCGGTGGTGGTTTTCGGCACCCGCATGTTCCAAAACTTTGCGGAAATCCGGCGGGAGCTATTGACCTCGCGCCAAAAGAAGGCTAGAATAGAACAAGATATAAATCATGGGCAGGGCTCAGAAAATGAGCTACCATAATTTTCATAAAAAGAGAGTTTTCACTTCTTTCACATAGGAGGAGCAGTTATGCCTTTTGGATTGGACAGCGGCCCCGATACGGTAGTTACCATTAAAGTCATCGGCGTCGGCGGCGGCGGCAACAACGTGGTCAACCGGATGGTAAAGTCCGGGATGAAGGGCGTGGATTTCATCGCGGTGAACACGGATAAGCAGGCGCTTACCATGTCCAGCGCTACCTATAAGATTCAGATCGGCGAGAAGCTCACCGGCGGCCAGGGCGCGGGCAGCGACCCCGAGGTGGGCCGCAAGTCCGCCGAGGAGAGCCGCAGCCAGATCTCCAAGGCCCTGGAGGACGCCGACATGGTGTTCATCACCGCCGGTATGGGCGGCGGCACCGGCACCGGCGCGGCTCCCATCGTGGCGGACATCGCCAAGGAGATGGGCATCCTCACCGTGGGCGTGGTCACCAAGCCCTTCAAGTTTGAGGGCCGCCGCCGTATGATGCAGGCGGAAAAAGGCATTGAGGAGCTGCGCACCCGGGTGGACAGCCTGGTCATCATCCCCAACGAGCGCCTCAAGTACGCCACCGACCAGAAGATCACCTTCGCCAACGCCTTCGAGATCGCCGACGATGTGCTCCGTCAGGCGGTGCAGTCCATCTCCGACCTCATCAGCAACACCGGCTTCATCAACCTGGACTTTGCCGACGTGACCGCGGTCATGCAGAACGCGGGTATGGCCCATATGGGCGTGGGCCGGGCCGCCGGCAAGAACAAGGCCGAGGAGGCCGCCAAGATGGCCATCTCCAGCCCCCTGCTGGAGACCTCCATCAACGGCGCCAAGTGGAGACCGCCGCCAACCTGGTGCAGGAGGCCGCCCACGAGGAGGCCAACATCATCTTCGGCGCCGCCTTTGACGACACGCTGGACGACGAGATCCGGGTTACCGTCATCGCCACCGGCTTTGAGGAGGCGGAGGACAGGATTTCCGCCACGCCCTTCTCCAGAGGCGGGGAGCAGAAGGCGCCCGCCGCCGCTGCCGCCCCCCAGGCGCCCAGGACCCTGGAGCCCATGACGGAGGCCGACTCCAAGATTGAGGACGATCCCTTCAACGATATCTTCAAGATCTTCAACCGGGGAAAATAACAATGCGAAACAGCGCGCCGGACTGCCTTTGGGCAGTCCGGCGCGTTTTTTCAGCGCTGCGGGGACATACCCGGGCTTCCTGGGTTGCATTCCGGAGAAAAGAGGCTTATAATAAGGTTTGCGCAGGCCCCGGCCCCTGGGGCGCGCAGCTCTGCGCCGGGGACCGGCGATTTTTGTGGAAAAGGAGTGATATGCGCCGTGAGCAGCGACCCTCTGAGTCGAACATGGAAGGACAACGAAACCAGCGCGGCGCACGGAGGCTGAAGGTGAAAGAAAATTCACCCATATCCGCGCCGCTTTTGCCGCCGGCGGGGCGTGTCACCCACCCATCCAAGGCCCGTGAAGGGCACGGAGTTTGGATGAGCGTATGACATGGAGCGTCTTTCGCGGCGGCCACAAAAAGACGCGCGGACAGCGGGCGTCACACCGAACCCGGATAAACGGAGCGGACAGCGGGCAGACTGCCGTATAATAGGCGCCGCGGCCCGGAGAAGGGTTCTGTCTGTCCCCGGCGCGTCGGAAAGACGTGATATTGATGCTCTCCATCCACAAAACCATTGACAAGAAAATGACCCGCCTGGACGCCATTCAGGACGGGTGCTGGATTAACCTGACCTACCCCACCGAGGACGAACTGAACACTGTGTCCGAGGCGCTGAACGTGGACCCGGGCTTCCTCCGGGCCGCGCTGGACGAGGAGGAGACCTCCCGTATCGACACCGAGGACGGCCAGACCCTGATTATCATCGACGTCCCCGCCGTGGAAAAGGATGACGCGGTGGTCTACTCCACCATCCCTCTGGGCATTATTGTGACGGAAAAGCACATCATCACCGTCTGCCTGAAGGAATCCTCCATTGTGAAGGACTTCCAGGACGGACTGGTAAAAAATGCCGAAACCCAGAAGCGGACCCGGTTTATCCTCTACATGCTCCTCCAGGTGGCCAAGCGCTTCCTGCAATACCTGAAGCAGATCGACAAGATCTACAACTACATGGAGCGGCACCTCTACAAGTCCCAGCGGAACAAGGAGCTCATCCAGCTGCTGGACCTGGAGAAATCGCTGGTTTACTTCAACACCTCCCTGAAGGCCAACGAGGTGACCCTGGAGAAAATCCTCCGGGGCCGCATTATCACACTCTACGAGGAGGACCACGACCTGCTGGAGGACGTGCTGATTGAGGTCCGCCAGGCCATTGAGATGGCCAACATCTACTCCTCCATCATCTCCGGCATGATGGACGCCTTTGCCAGCGTAATCTCCAACAACCTGAACGTGATCATGAAGGTTCTGACCTCCATCACCGTTTTGCTCACAGTGCCGAATATTATCTTCGGCTTTTACGGCATGAACATCACATCCGGCCTGCCGCTGGACCAGTTCTGGTGGATTCCGCTGATTTTGGCCGTAGCTGTCATCGTTGTGGTGGCGCTGATACTGAAACGGCACGACCTTTTTTGAGTGATACAAGCGCCGTGTGTCCTCCAATGAGGGACACACGGCGCTTGTGCATTATGACGAATGTTTACGGCAGGGAGATACAGGCAGCGGTTGACAACCGAGGAAAATGATATATAATTCACAATGTGCATTTCCATCCCCGCCGGTAAGGGAAAGAAGGCGGGGGACGGATACATCCGGGTTGTGCACACGCAGAGACACGCACAATGGAAAGGAAGGAACGAAACCAATGAAGAAAAGCAAACGAGCACTCAGCCTGGTTGCGGCCGGCGCCCTGCTTCTGACGGCGGCCTGCTCCACAACTCCGCCCGCGGGCAGCCCCTCCGGCACGCCCTCCGCCAGCCAGCCTCAGGCCAGCGAGCCCGCCCAGACCACCGCGGCCAGCGGCGTCTATGAGGGCAAGGGCACCGGCTATGGCGGCGAGGTCTCCGTCCTGCTGACCGTGGAGAACGGACAGATGACCGACCTGCGCCTGCTGGATCACCACGAGACCGATCCCGTGGTGAACCGGGCGTTCCCCATTCTGAAGGACCGCATTCTGGAGGCCCAGAGCCCTGTGGTGGACAGCGTCTCCAGCGCCACCTTCACCTCCTACGCCGTGAAGTCCGCCGTGGCTGACGCTGCCAGCCAGTACGGCCAGGATTTCGGCGAGATCACCATGACCACCGCCAGCGCCGAGACCCCCGCTGCGCCCGAGGATACCACCACCCAGCTGGTGGTCGTGGGCGGCGGCCCTGCCGGCCTCGCTGCCGCCATCTCCGCCAAGCAGAACGGCGTGGAGGACGTGATCCTCATTGAGAAGCTGGGCATCCTGTCCGGCAACGGCAAGTTCGACATGAACTTCTTTGACCTCATCAACTCCAAGGCCCAGCAGAAGGCCGGCATTGAGTACACCGTGGAGCAGTTCATCGAGGAGAAGAAGGACGCCGGCAACACCCCCGAGCGTCTCCAGGCCTGGGCTGAGGGCGAGTGGACCCTGGACGCCTGGCTGCGCGACATGGACATCCTCCTGAACCAGTCCAACGGCGGCACCAACCACATGGCCGAGAGCGACGTCTACGCCGGCGACCACATCCAGACCGGTCTGGAGAAGGAAGCCTATGAGCTGGGCGTTGACATCCGCCTGGAGAACAAGGGCACCGACCTCATCATGGAGGACGGCGTGTGCACCGGCGTTGTGGTGGAGACCAAGGGCGGCACCTACAACATCACCGCCGACGCTGTGGTGGTGGCCACCGGCGGCTTCTGCAACAACAAGGAGCTGCTGGCCAAGTACGCCCCCGGCCACGAGGTGCTGGAGACCTCCAACTCCATGGGCACCACCGGCGACTTCATCCCCGTGTTTGAGAAGAACGGCTTCGGCCTGGAGAACATGGGCAAGATGTCCGTCTTCTCCTACATCCTCAATCCCCGCCGGGATCTGACCGGCGGCGGCTCCGGCTTCCTGCTGGTGAACAAGGACGGCTCCCGCTTCATCGACGAGGCCTCCACCTCCGGCCTGGAGCTGGGCACTGCCATCCTGGCTCAGCCCGACGGCGCCGCCTTCTACCTGGCTGACCGCACCCTGTACGAGGACAATTTCCGTACCCGCAAGCACGTGGCCGCCGGCTACTATCAGCAGGGCGAGACCCTGGACGAGCTGGCTGAGAAGCTGGGCATCGACGCCGAGGGCCTGAAGGCCGCTGTTGCGGACTACAACGCCAACCTGCCCGAGGGCGCCCGTCCCTTTGACGCTGAGGGCCCCTACTACGGCGCCAAGGTTCAGACCGCCAACCACATGACCAAGGGCGGCGTCACCGCCGACGAGCGCGCCCAGGTCCTCTATGAGGACGGCACTGTGGTGCCCGGCCTGTACGCCGCCGGCGAGGTCACCTGGATCAGCGGCGCTTACAGCGCGGCTGTGGTCTTTGGCCGCATCGCCGGCGCTTCCGTGGCCGAGGACATCCTGTAAGCTGTTCCGGCTGCAGAAAATAACGCGCAAAAAACGTGCCGCTCTCTGAGCGGCACGTTTTTTGCGCCATTTTTACGGAATTTTGGATATATAAACAGGGACTGTCATATAAAATAAGTTTGAAAAACAAGGTCTTGCAAAAACACTGTGTATCCATTCATAAAATAGAAACAATTTCACGCTATAATAATCAGCAAGCTATTACTTCATCCACCAAAACGCAAGGGCCGCCCGTAGGCGGCCCTTTCCCGGAAAAAGGAGGTCTGACAATGGCAAGCAATCCGAATTACAATGAAGTGACGCCTGAGGTAACCGCATTGGCCAACCTGGCCCTGGCCAACAGCAGTATTTCCCCGGACGACTATGTGAAGTATGACGTGAAGCGGGGGCTGCGGGATCTCAACGGCAAAGGCGTTGTTGCGGGCCTGACAGAGATATCGGAAATCGTGGCCAAGAGGGCAGTGGACGGCAAAGAGGTGCCCTGCGAAGGCGAGCTCTACTACCGGGGCATCAATGTGGAGCAGTTGGTCAGCGGGGCTCTGAAGGAGAAGCGCTTCGGATTTGAGGAGACCGCCTACCTGCTCCTGGTGGGCCGCCTGCCCAACGCCGATGAGCTCTCAGCCTTCCGCGGTCAGCTCTCTTATTACCGCTCCCTGCCCACCAACTTTGTCCGGGATGTGATTCTCAAAGCCCCCAGCAAAGACATCATGAACTCCCTGGCCCGCAGCGTACTCAATCTGGCGGCCTATGACGACCGGGCGGACGACACCTCCCTGCCCAACGTGATGCGCCAGTGTCTCCAGATGATCGCCGTGTTCCCTCTGCTGGCGGTGTACGGCTACCAGGCCTATAATTATAAGGAGGGCAACAGCCTCTACATCCACGCGCCCCGGGCGGAGCTGTCCACAGCGGAGAACATCCTGGCCCTCCTGCGCCCCGACGCATCCTACTCCTTCTGGGAGGCCCATGTGCTGGACGTGTGCCTCACCCTCCACGCCGAGCACGGCGGCGGCAACAACTCCACCTTTACCACCCACGTGGTCACCTCCTCCGGGACGGATACATACTCCTGCATGGCGGCGGCGCTGGCCTCCCTCAAGGGGCCCCGCCACGGCGGCGCCAACATCAAGGTCATCCGCATGTTTGAGGACATGAAGGAGCGCGTCCGGGACTGGAAGGATGAGGATGAGGTGAAGGCCTACCTCCAGGCCCTGCTGGATCGGAAGGCCTTTGACAAGGCGGGCCTCATCTACGGCATGGGCCACGCGGTGTACTCCCTGTCCGACCCCCGGGCCAACATCCTCCGGTCGTTTGTGGAGCGGCTGTCCCGGGAGAAGGGCCGCACCGAAGAGTACGAGCTCTACTCCATGGTGGAGCGGCTGGGCCCTCAGATCATCGCCGGCGACCGGAAAATCTACAAGGGCGTGTCCGCCAATGTGGACTTCTACTCCGGCTTTGTCTACCACATGCTGGACCTGCCTCTGGAGCTGTACACCCCCATCTTCGCCCTGGCCCGGGTGGCGGGCTGGAGCGCCCACCGCATCGAGGAGCTGATCAACATGGGCAAGATCATCCGTCCCGCCTATCAGTATGTGGGACGCCGGCAGGATTACAAGAGCCTGTCGGAGCGGTGAGCCGAAAAAGAATACGGACGATTCAGGCGGAGAAGCACAGGAATGCTTCTCCGCTTGGATTTTTCAGGAAGAAAGAGCAAGGGCAGACAGGGCGACATTGATTTTTCTGCTGCGCGCTGATATACTTTGAGCATAGTTTCTTTCCGGATGGGAGGCTTGGAAATGGGGAACACAGCGTTTGAACGGCGAAAAAGGGCAAATGCATTTTTCCGTAGCTTTAACTGCAATCCGATGATTCTCTTTGTGGGCAGACATATCAGCGATGAGGAGCTGAAACTGGTGGCGGACTGCCCATGGAGCTGCGTAATGACCAGCAGGACGGATGCGGCTTTCAGCACCTGTTTTAAAAAGACGGAGCGCTCTGTCCAGGAGTACACGACCAGGGCGGAAATTCTCGCAAGGCCGCTGAAGCGGGAGAAGCTGCCCATTCTGCGGCTGTGCGGCGTGGAGGGCCATATCCAGGAGGAGGCGGCCAACGACGACGCATTTTTGAAGTCCATCGGCCTTTCTGACGGCGGAACGGACATCACTGCCGCCGCCCACGCACAGGAGCTGCTTCAGCTGTTGCCCAGCCTGCTGGACTGCGTCAGCCAGATGGTGGTCACCGGCTACCGGCCCGAGACAGAGGGAGAGCTGTCCCTGGCCGTATTCGCCAGAGCATTGCTCACCGTGCCCAACGGCAATGTCCAGTTCTGGGGTGTGGACCTGGACCAGCCCTCCGGCGGGCAGCTGAAACAGATTGCCGACCGGAAGAGCTTCTATTTGTCGGCGGATAAACTGGCCGATATCATCCGTGAGCGCACGGAGGATGTGGCGCCGGTGGCGCCGGCGGACAGCGGCGACCTCTATTATGTGAACAACGGGCCTGTCAGCATCCGACCGGAGGAGCTGATGCATTATGGCTATCTGGCCACCCTGCTCACCGACCGGATCGTCTATAAAATCCGCCCCTACGGGAAGCTCCAGTATGAGAAATGGTTTTCCAATTTCCTGGAACTGAGCGCCTCCAACGGACCCCAGTGGTATGGCTATCTGCCTCACTCCACTTTTTATATAAAACGGAGTTATGAGGATACCATTGTCCAGCTGACCAGAAAAATGCTCTCCGGCGGCGGGATGTTTGACCCGCAGGAGTCCGGCCCCATTGTCCTGACCGGCCATCCCAGCAGCAGCAAGAGCATCACCTTGGGAGCGCTGGCCTACCGGATTTACAACGAAAAGCTCTGCCCTGTTGTTTTTATCCAGAATGATACGCTGCTCTTCTACAACGGCAGCCAGGAGCTGGACGACCTGGACAATTTGATGCAGTACATCGAGCAGCAGGACGGCATGGGGGCCACCCGCATCCTACTGGTGTGGGACTGCTCCTCTTACCGCTCCGGTGTCAGCAATGCCCAGAATCTGGTCCGGCAGCTGAAAAACAGAGGCCGGCGCTTTGTGCTGGTGTGCAGCGCATACAGCAAACCTGAGGACAACGCCGCCGACACAGAATTTTACAGGATGGAAAAGACAGGAGAGTCCACTCGCTTTGTGGCGTGCGGCGCGGAACATGCCCAAGTCATCCGGAGCCGTCAGAGCTATTATGTGCCCACCACCCGTGTCCTGACCGAGCGGGAGGTGGCTGACCTGCGGAGCAAATTCCGGGACTACTCCGGCATTGATTCGGCCACGCTGAGAAGCTGGTTTGAGCGGCTTGGCCGGGAGGGAGAGCCCGATATTTTCAACTACTTCTATAAGCTCATCGCCCTGCTGCGGCCCCAGCTGGAGGAGGGGCTGTCCCGGGAGCAGCGGAAGGTGGCCCAGTACGTCAACGAGCGCTTTGACAAGATTCTGGGGGGAGAGAAGAAAAAAAAGGAGCTCAGCCCCATGATGCAGGCCTTCCTGAAGGCAGGGTTCACGCCTGAGGAGATTCCGTCGGAGGTGGCCGGGGAGGAAAAGGAGGGAAGCGACACAGAGTTCAACGAGGCACTGGACCGGATGAACCTCTGTGTAGCCATGTTCAGCCGCTTCAAGCTGGACATGCCCAGCGGCCTTGCCTTTTCCATTCTGCTGAACCAGTCCTCCAGAGGCAGCGTGTACAGTACCGAGAACCGGGCGCTGTTCCATGAGGTGACCAATATCCCCTGGCTCTACTACGGTGAGAGCGAAACCGGCGGAGATTTCGTCTTTCGATTCCGCAACGCGCTGGAGGCCAAGATTTTCCTGGACAACAAGGGGTACGGCGGACGTGAGCAGGTGGATCTGCTGTGCGACATCATGGACCGCTACGGCCAGGATTACCGCCGCAGCCAGTGCATTGACGAGGAACTGACCAAGAGTCTTCAGGATTTGCTGCGCCTGATGGGCCCCAATTCCCGCTATCTGCCCTTCCAGCAGAGAAAGGAAGGGCACGGGGAGATTCTCAGCAATCTGGACCGGCTCATTGAAAAAGTGAAGGACATCCGGGACGTGTACGGCGTACCCGATATGGATATGGGCTTTGCGTCCATCATCGTCACCTTCACCCGGGAGTTTTACGGAGGACTGTGGGATGAGGCCTGCAAGGACCGGATGAGCTCCGGAGAGAAGCCGTGGGAGTATGACAGAGAGTGGTACTCGGTGGAGCGCTACGAATACCGGCTTCAGCGGCTGTACGAGGCTCTGACCCTGGCCAACCGCTGCGTGGACGAGCTGGACGGCACAATCCAGTCTCGGGACGACTGGTACAGCAAGCAGCACCTGGCGGAGCAGCGGGATATGCTGATGGTGGAAATCGCCCAGTGCAACTCCCTGGTGGAGCGGATGGGAGAGGAGTACCGGGAGTGCTGTGCGGCCTGTAACGCCAAGCCGGAGCAGATCCAGTACAGCGGCTGCCACATGCAGTACCCGGAGATTTTCCGCCAGCTGGTCCGGGTTATCAACCGCCAGCCCACCAACGGATATGCCTACAACGTGCTCTTCAAGGCCTTCCTCAGAGCCTACAACAAGGAGAGCCGCAGCGAAAAGCGGCTGCAGTACCTCAGCGAGATCATGCAGATTGTAGATATCTGCAGCAACACGGAGGTGCTCAACCGGGGCGCCAACGGCAGGGACGAGATCAGTGAAAACATCACAGCCATTCAGGCCCTCAGCAACGACTTCAGGATCTCCATTGACGAGATTAAGAACCGGAGTGCCGGAGCGCAGAACACCTACTACGACCTCTACGACAAGCTGCTGGAGGCAAACAACCCTGCGGCCATTACCTTCATCTGCCAGAAGGAGCTGGACAGGGCAAAGATTGCGTTCCGCATGAACAGCCAGCTCTCCGACTATCAGGTCATGATGTGTGAAAAAATACGGAAGTTCATGCGCAGCAGTGAGAATTTCCAGTGCATCGCAGCCAATGCCTACGCGCTGGCCATGCTGATCCGGGTCAGCTGGATGAGTTATAACAGGCGCTCCCTGCAGGGCAGCGCCGAGTGCCAGCTGACCAGGCTGAACCGGAGCCAGTGGGAAGACCTGCACGGGCTGTGCCGGCAGTACTTTGACCGGGCGGAGGCCGCGGGCCGCCAGCCCATCCTGGTGCTGCTCTATGCGCTGTCCACCCTCCAGACCGGATGGAACTACAACGCGGCCGATCAGATTCTGAAAACCCTGGATGAGGGACAGTTCTATGCCTCTGCCAGAATGCGCACACCCTTTATGATCTGCGACGAGACAGGGGCGCCGCTGAAGTACAGCGGCACCGTGCTGAGCACCAAGGATTACAGCGGATATATCCGGGTTAACGGTGTGCCGGAGCATCTTGGCAGCAGAACCGGCATCCGGTTCCACCGGGCCAACCTGGGACGTACCACCCGTATGCCCGAGCGGAACAGCGTGCTTACGGATCTGGAACTGGGCATAGGCTATATGGGGCTGTCTGTGTATACGGACAGCGGAAGACAGGAACGGGGGGCGCAGTGATGAGCAGTATCCTTATCTCTGCGGAGCCTGCGGAAGCTCTGAACCGGAGAATCCGGGAGAAAATCGATCCAGCCCTCTTCCTCACCTGCAATTACGCGCCCACGGCGGTACCCTCGCTCCACTGGGACGCCAGGTTTTATCTGGCCGTCCAGAACCTGTACAAGTTCGCGGTGGACAGCACCTGTGTGACACCGGCGCTGTACCACTTTACGCCTGAGGCCGAACGGTGGCGCTTCAGCCGCTTCCGGGAACTGGTGGATACTATAAAAATGCTGCGAGCCGTGCTGGACCACAACAACAGTCAGGCCAACGGCTTCTTTGAGCAGCATCAGCTGGAGGAGTACAGGACGTGGCAGCAGAGAGAACTGGGGAAGATACAGGCGGAGACCGATCAGGACTTCGAACGGCTGTACAGGGCATTGGAACAGATAGGCGAAAAGCTGATTACCCAGCTCACGCTGTTTGTGGATCTGGTGGCGGAGGCCGCGGACAAGGCGCCGTTGTAGACCACTGGAAAAGGGAAATTCTGAACTGGTACTGCAAAAAGCAGGATATCTACCTGGGGCAGCTTGCCGCTGCCTATATGGCCAACGCTGCGGCCGCAGGCGTCAATATAAACCGAATCAAAGCCTATAACATCCGGCCAAAGCTGGACCGCTGGATTGAAAACGCCCTCTTTGCCCACCTGGACGAGAAAATCAGAAGCTGCGATTTCATCATCCAGGCGTATCCGTCGGCGGCCTGTGAGGCACAGAAAAAGAAGGAGGAGTACTGCCGGGAGAGCGAAGCGCTGCGGGAGGAGATCCAAAGATCTGTTTCCCGGCGGTCGGGAAACAGAAGGAGCACGGCGGCGGACTGCCGGGACTATTTCTTCTCCCGCCTGTATCCCCAGATCCAGGCGACGCTGGAGAACTGCGGATGTGGAATGCTGCCCCAGGAATTGCTGCAGGAGGACATTAAACGGCACTTTACCGGCGTAGAGGCCGAGGACTTTGACCGGGAGGCCGGATTTTGAGGGCGGCGCGGCGCCCAGGCCGCCGAAAAAGCCCCTGCATGGTTTTCGGCGGCCTTCCCAAATGCTGTCGCGTTTCGGCCGGGCCGCCTTTTTCCAACGGACAGAATGGACGGAGCGCAAGGCCATAAAATCCTCTTGACATTCCCCCGGGAGGAGGGGGTATTCTGTTAGGGAAGAAGATACGCGGCCCCGGGCGGCCGTGAAAGACGGGGAACAGGGAAAGGAGCCGGAGTATGAGACCTGTAGAGCTGGAAACTGACGTGCTGGTACTGGGGGGCGGCAGCGCCGGGCTGTGCGCGGCCATGGCGGCCCGGGAGGCGGGGGCCCGGGTGACCCTGGCCTACAAGCGGGGGGGCAACGCCACCGCTGTGGCCGCCGGCGGGTACGCGGTGGTGCTGCCCGACGCGGCGGACGACTCCATGGACCGCCTGATGGCGGACGCCCTCCGCAGCGGCACGGAGCTGGTGGACCAGCCTCTGCTGCGCCGTCTGGCCGAGCGGGCCTACCCCGCCATAGAGCGGGTGACGGAGTGGGGGGTGGAGTTCTACCGCAACGAGGACGGCAGCTACCGCCGCTTCCGCTCCGGCGGGCACTCGGTGCCCCGGTCCCTGCGCTGCGCCTCCGGCCGGGGCAGCGATTCCTACGGCGTCCTCTTCCGCCGGGCGGGAGAGGAGGGCGTGGCCATGCTGAAAAACGCCCTCATCACCCAGCTGCTGCGGAAGGACGGCCGGGTGCGGGGCGCGGCGGGCATGGACGGGGATGGCAACCCCCTGCTGATTGCGGCCAAGACGGTGGTGCTGGCCACCGGCGGCATGGCCGCCCTCTACGAGCACACCACCACCGCCCCCGGCCTCACCGGCGAGGGGTATATTTTGGCTCTGGAGGCGGGCTGCCGCCTGCGGGACATGGAGTTTGTCCAGTTCATGCCCACCACGCTGGCCGCGCCGCCGGGGCTGAAGGGCAAGCTGGTCAACGACACCCTCCGGGGGGAGGGGGCCGCCATCCTCAACAGCGAGGGCGAGCGGTTCATGGAGCGCTATGACCCGGTGCTGAAGGATGTGGCGGCCCGGGACATCCTGTCCGCCGCCATTGCCAAGGAGGTGGCCGCCGGACGGGGCAGCCCCATGGGCGGCGTGTATGTGGACGCCCGGCACATCCCGGAAAAAGCCCTGCTCCAGAGCTTCGGTGCGTGCAAGGCCCTGCGGGCGGCGGGCATCGACCCGTCCAGGGACCTGATTGAGGTGGTGCCTGCGGCCCACTTCTCCTGCGGCGGCGTGGTCATCGACGTGGACTGCCACACCGACGTGCCCGGCCTGTACGCCGTGGGCGAGGTGGCCGGCGGCATCCACGGCGCCAACCGGCTGGGGGCCACGGCCCTGACGGAGAACGTGGTCTTCGGCCAGATTGCCGGGCAGTTTGCGGCGGAGGAGGCGGAAAAGACGCCCGCGCCCGCCGGGCTGACCTGGGACGCGCCGGCGCAGTGCAGCGACTGCCCCCCCGACCAGGGGACGGAGGACATGCTCACCGGCGGCGAGAAGAAGATCCGCCGTATTCTCTGGCAGTACGGCGGCATCCTGCGGGACGCCCAGGGCCTGACCCAGGGCCTGGTGGAGCTGGGCTACCTGGACCGGCAGCTCTCTGAGCTGCCCACGCCCAACTTTGTCCAGCAGCAGAAGAAGCGCCGCCTGACCCAGCTGGTCTACCTGGCCAGCCTGGTGCTCCAGTCCGCCCTCCGGCGGACCGAGAGCCGTGGCTGCCACACCCGCACCGACTTCCCCGACACCGACCCCAGCCAGGAGAAGAGCATTATCCTCTCTCTGAAAGATTAAACAGAACATTAAACAGAACAACGTGCCCGGAGCCTGCGCTCCGGGCACGTTTTGTGTGGATTACTCCTGGGAGAGGGCGTCGCCGAAGAAGTCGCTGTACCGGAAGGAGGAGAGGCCGCCGTCTATGGAGAAGAGCAGATCCTCCACCGGGAGGGCCTCCGCAGGGACGGTGAGAGCAAACCAGCCGTTGGCGGGCGCCTCCGTGCGGACCTCGTAGGGGAGGTCCCCGGCGGTCTGGACGGTGATTTCCGCCGTGGTGAAGGGCACGTCGGGGCCGCTGGGGTCGGTCCAGGTGGAGCCGCCCAGGAAACCGAACACCAGGGCGTTGTCTTCGTCATACCGCAGCACCCCGGCGGTGACCCGGGGACTCATCAGGGGGTCGCAGGTGCCCCGCTCCGAGAGACGCCAGCTGCCGTCCTCATTCCGCCAGGCTACCCGGGCCGCATAGCCCACCTCGCCGTCCCCGGTCCAGCTGCCCATAATCAGATAGCCGGTGTCGTAGGGGATGGCTGCCGCCACCTCATAGCCGTCCTCAGCGGCCAGGAAGGCGTCCACGGCCTCGTCCACAGGGAGGTCGGTCAGCCGGTCGCGGATGGGGAAATTGTCCTCATCCACGAAGTCCAGAGAGAGCGGGTCCTCGGGCTGGCCGGTCCGGGCGGGAATCCACTCCAGATGGAGCACCCTGTCCTCCCCGCCCCAGTCGGTCAGACGGGCCAGCATGTTTCCGGGTTCCACCTGGTCTCCAACCGCCACATAGAGGTCGGACAGATTGGCATAGCGGAAGGAGCCCTCCTCACAGGAGACGACGATGTACGTCCCATACTGGGGGTCGGCGCCTATCTCGGTGACGGTGCCGGAACAGGCGGAGGCAGCGGCGACTGCGATAATGTCCACACCCGGGTGGTCCTGTGAGAAAGGACGGGCGATCTGGTAGTGGCTGATAACGGGCCAGAGATAGCCGCTGTAAGTGACGGGCTGCCAGGCGGACTCCGTCAGGCCCACCACCCGGTTCCCCCCATCCAGATAGAGGGTGTAGCCCGAGTTGAGGCGGCCCTCCAGAGAGACCATGGCATCGGAGTAAGGAAGGGGAGAAATATTCCCAAAGCCGTGCCCGAAGAGGGCTACGGGAAAGTCGGGGTCGGACAGCGGATAGGTCTGGTCAGTTCCGTCCTCGGCCCGGAAGGTAAGCGAGCTGTCGGAGAAGGAGACCAGCTGTCCCTCCAGCCGGGTGGGGAGGGGGGCGCCGCTGAGGGTGAAGTCCTCCGGGGCAAGCCGCCGGCCGGTGGAGTCCAGAGCCCGGTACTCATCCCGATTCTCCTCGGAGAACTGCACGTCGCTGGGATAGGTGGCGTAGAAAACCGTGCCCTCTGTCTCCGCCAGAATCACCATCATGGTGGGGTAACTGGACTCAGGGTCGTCGCCCCACTCCTCATAGAAAACGTCCCGGTCCGCCGTATGCATGCTCAGGAGCCAGCCGCCCGTTTCATCCCGGTTTTTGATATAGAAGTCCCAGCTGTCGGGCCCCTCCGCCACCTCGTACAGCCCGGCCCAGTTCTCGGGCAGCTGAAGGGTGAAGCCCCAGACCTGGCTGGTGTAGGAGGGGTTGACTTCCGTCCGAACCACGGGCAGAAGGTCCACCGTGATGATCTGCTCGCCGTTCTCCGGGTCTGGCAGGGCGGCGTCCAGGGTGAGCTCGGTGACGGAGGAGAGGTCCCACGACGCCAGCAGGTCCTCGTCCTGGGTGCGGATGGCGGCAATCTGGGCGTCGGTGAGGGGGATGGTGTAGGTCTCGCCCGCCTCCCAGACAGTGCCGTCCAGGTAGTGGAGGCTCATGCCGCTCTCGCTGTCCATCTCCTGCCGCGCCGCAATGTGGATGGACCAGTCAGAGGCGGGGGAGTAGCCTGCCGGGACGGTGAAGGTGAGGGCGGCGGTGTCGGGGTCAAAGGCGATGCTCTCCTGCAATGTATCCAGCGCCTCCCGGGCGGTGAGGGTGTTCCCGGACGGGGTTTCCCCGCCCTCCGCCTGCTCGCAGGCCACCAGGCCGCCCAGGGCCAGCACCAGGGCCAGGGCGCAGCACAGCAGGGGCACGCCCCGGCGCTTTTTCAGGAACAGGTTGCCCAGCCGGTCCTTCAGCTGTCCCTTTCCGCTGCCGAAGCGGGTGGAAAGGGCGGGACCGGAGGCATCCGCGGCGGCCTGGAGCAGCACCTGGCCGTACTCACGCCGCCCGCCGCCGTTCAGGCTGCGGATGACCGCCTCGTCACAGCAAAGTTCCAGGTTGCGGCCCGCCTCCCGGGCCATCCACCACACCAGGGGGTTGAACCAGTGGACCGCGTTGGCCAGCAGCATGACCGCCTTGTAGGCCACGTCCCGGCGCTTCAGGTGGAGCAGCTCGTGGCGGAGGGTCAGGTCCAGCTCACTGTCCGTCAGGCCCCGGTCTGGGAGGAGAATCACCGGCCGGGCCAGCCCCAGCATCATGGGGGAGCGGACGGCGGAGGAGCGCATCAGTCCCACGGGGCGGCGGATGTCCAGCGCCTGCCGGAGGGCGGAGCACCTGTCCGCCTGTTCCGGGGTGGGGGGCAGGGCGGCGCGAAGCAGCCTCCGCCGGGCCAGCAGGTAGGATACGCAGTGGAGCGCCAGGAAGACTGCCGCGCCCGCCAGCCAGAGAATGGAGAGCAGCTGGGTGGAGCGGATGGTCACAGGCTCAGGCTCCGGGGCGGTCTGAACCTGCTGGGGCAGGGGTTCCGCCGGGGATTGACTGGCCTGGCCGGAGGGATTTTGCTCGGTTGGGATCATGTTCTGCACCGGGGCGGGGCGCTGTACCGGCGCGGAGATGGAATAAGCGGGCACCTCCACCGTGACGGCGGGGGCGAACCAGCTCAGCTGTACCGGCAGGACCAGCCGCAGGGCCAGCAGGAGAAAGAGCACGTAGAGGGTACGGGCGGCGTAACGGTGGCGGATGCGCCGGGCCAGGAGCAGCAGGGGCAGCAGCACAGCGGAGCAGGCCGCCGACAATGTGAGCACGCGCAGCAGCAGGTCTTCCATTTACCTCGCCTCCTCTTCCAGTTGGTCCAGGTAGGCCCGCAGCTCGGCCACATCCTCCCGGCGCAGGCTGCCGCCGTCGTGGAGGGCGGCGGCAAAGCGGCGGAGGGAGCCGGCGTAGAGCTTGCCCAGAATGGTCTTTCCCTCCTCCTCCTGGTAGCGGGCCTTGGAGATCAGAGGGGCGTACAGGTTGGTCTTGCCCGCCTTGCGGCAGGAGAGAAAGCCCTTCTCCTCCAGCCGCTTCAGGTAGCTGTGGAGGGCGCTGGCGGTGAGGGGCCGGTCCAGGGCGGAGAGAATCTCCGGCGCGGAGATCTCCCCCTCCGCCGCCCACACGGCCAGCATGATGTCCAGCTCGGACTCAGGCAGACGCTTGAAGAAATCCACAGGGTGCACCTCCTTTTTCTGCAAATGCAAATCTTATCTTCAAGTATATTCTACATTTGCAGAAGATACATGTCAAGAGCAAGTTTTGCTTTTGCAGAAAATAGAAGATCAACATAAAAAATAAGAAACAGAGAAAACCTCAGCAAAAGCCTGGATTTTCGGGCAGGTTTTCCCTTGACCGGAAGGGGTGGGGACGGTATAATACAGACGAAGTTAGTCGCATCAAACTTTTTGAATAGGATGGAATTCCAATGAGGAATGAGAAGGAAAAACGAACCCTGGAGGACCTGGCGCCCGGCGAGCGGGGCATTATCCTCCGGGTGGGCAGCGACAAGGGCGCGGTGAAGCGCCGCCTGGTGGACATGGGCCTGACGCCGGGCACGGAAGTGATGGTACGCAAGGTGGCCCCTTTCGGCGACCCCATTGAGGTCAACCTGCGGGGCTACGAGCTCTCCCTGCGGAAGGAGGACGCGGCCCAGATCACCCTGGCCACCGGGGAGGAGGCCCAGGCCTGCCGCACCGAGCGCAAGCGCCGGTCCGGCATGATCCAGCGGATACCCGACGAGGCGACCCTGCGGCGGATGAGCGCCGCCCACCAGCACGAGGAGGCGGAGCACAGCTCCGTGCCCGACTACGCCAGCCACGACACCCGGGAGATGAAGCTGGCCCTGGTGGGCAACCCCAACTGCGGCAAAACCACCCTCTTCAACGCCCTCACCGGCTCCAACCAGTACGTGGGCAACTGGCCGGGCGTCACGGTGGAGAAGAAGGAGGGCAGGGCCCAGGTGGACGGCAAGGACGTCACCGTGGTGGACCTGCCCGGCATCTACTCCCTGTCGCCCTACTCCATGGAGGAGATTGTGGCCCGGGACTTCATCGTGGGAGAGCACCCGGACGCCATCATCGACATCATTGACGCCACCAACATCGAGCGGAACCTGTACCTCACCGCCCAGCTGCTGGAGCTGGAGCGGCCCATGGTCATCGCCCTGAACTTCATGGACGAGGCCCGGCGGCACGGGGACAAAATCGACTGCCAGCGGCTGTCCGAGCTGCTGGGCGTGCCGGTGATCCCCATCACCGCCCGCACGGGTGAGAACATCCAGGAGCTGCTGCGGGTGGCCCACCAGCAGATGCACGTGGGCGTCACCCTGGAGCCCGACGACCTGTACGATGACTATACCCACCTGATCCACCACGAGGTGGGCGAGCTGATCCACGACCGGGCCTATGAGATTGGCCTGCCCGCCCACTGGGCCTCCATCAAGCTCATCGAGGGGGACGCCCTGGTGGAGAAGACCCTGGACCTGCCGGCTGAGACCAAGGAGAAGCTGGAAAAAATCTGCCATGAGTACGAGGCGGCCTACGCCCTGGGCGACCGGGAGACCCTCATCGCCGACGCCCGGTACCAGTTCATCCAGCGGGTGACCAGCGTGTCGGTGGAGAAGGGGCGGAAGGCGGGGGAGCTGACCCTGTCGGACAAGATCGACTCCATCGTCACCCACAAGTGGTTCGCCGTGCCCGTGTTTCTGCTGATGATGCTGGCCATGTTCTCCCTCACCTTCGGGCCGGGCGTGTTCCTGTCCGACCGGATTGAGGAGCTGATGGGCGCCCTGGGGACCTGGGTCTCCGGCGCACTGACCGCGGCGGACACCGCCCCCTGGGTTACCAGCCTGCTGGTGGACGGTATTATCTCCGGCGTGGGCGGCGTGCTCACCTTCCTGCCCCAGATCGCCCTGCTGTTCCTCTTCCTCTCCCTGCTGGAGGACTCGGGCTACATGGCCCGCGCCGCCTTCATCATGGACCGGCTGCTCCGCCGCTTCGGCCTGAGCGGCAAGGCCTTTATCCCCATGCTGATGGGCTTCGGCTGCACGGTGCCCGCCGTTATGGGCGCCCGCACCATGGAGAACGAGAAGGACCGCCGCATGACCATCATGCTGGTGCCATTTATGTCCTGCTCCGCCCGCCTGCCGGTGTACGGCCTGCTGTCCGCCGCGTTCTTCCCCCAGTACGCCGGGCTGGTGGTCTTTTCCCTGTACCTCATCGGCCTGCTGATGGCCATCTGCTCCGGCCTCATCCTGAAAAAGACCATGTTCAAGGGCGAACCCGCCGCCTTTGTGCTGGAGCTGCCCCCCTACCGCCTGCCCACCCTGAAGAACTGCCTTATGCACGTGTGGGAGAAGGTCCGGGGCTTCCTGGTGAAGGCGGGCACCCTTATCCTGGCCATGAGCGTGGTGCTCTGGTTCCTCCAGTCCTTCGGCTGGGACGGGGGCCTGGTCATGGTGGAGGACGCCGGGCAGTCCCTGCTGGGCGTCATCGGCGGCGTCATCGCCCCCATCCTGGCGCCTCTGGGCTTCGGCACCTGGCAGGCGGCGGTGGCCCTCCTGTCCGGCCTTATCGCCAAGGAGGCGGTGGTCTCCTCCATGAGCCTGTTCTACGGCTTCTCCATGAGCGCCAGCGGGGCGGTGGTGGCCTCCGCCCTGTCCGGCACCTTCCAGACGCCGGTGGCGGCCTACGCCTTCCTGGTCTTCGTGCTGCTGTATGTGCCCTGCGTGGCGGCGGTGTCCACCATCCACAAGGAGATGAACTCCACCAAGTGGACCATCCGCTCCATTCTCTGGCAGCTGTGCTCGGCCTACCTTGTCTCCTTCCTGGTGTACCAGGCGGGCAGCCTGATTTTCTGAGTGTATGCGGCTGAGCCCGCAGGAGGTTTTTGTGAAATACATCATTTATCTGGCTGTGGCCGCACTGGTGGTATGGGCGGTGGTCTACCTCATCCGCCATGTCCGCCGTCAGCTCAGGGGCGACTGCGGCTCCTGCGGCGGGTGCGGCGGCTGCTGTTCCTGCTGCGGAAAAAAGAAGAAATAAAACAAGTGCGCGTGTGCCTCCTTGCATGGGGGCACACGCGCTTTCCTATTGTATTCAGGGCTCCAGGGCCCGGACAAAGGCGTCCACGGTGTTGTTGATATAGTCCTGTTCGTCCACGTCGCGGGTGACGCCGTTGATGATGCGGTAGAGCACCACATAGGACATCAGGCTGCCCAGAAATACCTCCGTGATGCCAGGCACATCCGCGTCGGCCCGGATCAGGCCCCGCTGCTGCTGAAGGGTGAGAAACCGGACCAGCTCCTTGCGGGCGGCGCAGTGACTGTACTGATAGTAGGCCGCGCCGAAGCTGGGGAACTTGTTGGAGTCCCGGATAACCGTGCCAAGAAAGGCGCTGCGCTCGGGATTACGGGCGCTGTTCAGGCAGCTTTTGGCCACTGTGCGCAGGTGCTCCCGCCAGTCGTCGCTGTCCCGCCGGGTGCCGTCGGGGCCGTGGAAGCCGCTGGAGATATAGTACTGGAGCACCTGGAGGAACAGGTCCTCCTTGCTGGAGCAGTACTGGTACAGGGCGGCCTTGGACAGCTCCGCCCTCTCGGCGATGGCGTCCATGGTGGTGCGCTCAAAGCCCTCCTGCCCGAAGATTTTCAGGGCGACGCGGCAGATCTCCTCCCGCTTGCGGTCAAACTCCGGCCGGATGTCGGCCATATGCTGGATGTCCAGGGAGGCGAAGAGGTCCTTTTTCCCGGAAAAATAGAGGTAGATGGTGGAGGGGGAGACGCCCGCCTCGCTGGCAATGTCGCCTATTTTTGCCTCGGAAAAGCCCTTTGCCAGAAAGACGCGCCTGGCGGCCGCCTGAATGCGCTCCTTCAGCTCCAGCTTTCTCAAGTGATTGGTCATAGAAGCATCACCTGCTGCTGCACAGTCAGTTTGGCTCCAGTATAACGGAGAAAACGCCCAAATGTCAAGAATTTCACGGAGCGGAATTTCCTGCTGTTGGAATGGAGCCGGGACTGTGGTACACTGGTGGTAACAACAGAGAGTTAAGGAGGATGACGGCCATGGAGGAAAACAGAGCGCGCCTTCAGCGCTGGATTGAAGAGAGCAGCCGGATTGTGTTTTTCGGCGGCGCCGGGGTGAGCACCGAGAGCGGAATCCCGGATTTCCGCAGCGTGGACGGGCTGTACAACCAGCAGTACGACTACCCGCCCGAAACCATTCTCAGCCACACCTTTTACGAGGCCCGTCCGGAGGAGTTCTTCCGCTTCTACCGGAACAAGATGCTCTTTCCCGACGCACAGCCCAACGCGGCCCACAAAAAGCTGGCCGAGCTGGAGGCGGCGGGTAAGCTGACCGCCGTGGTCACCCAGAACATCGACGGCCTCCACCAGAAGGCAGGGAGCAAAAACGTACTGGAGCTCCACGGCTCGGTGCTGCGCAACCACTGCGAGAAGTGCGGCAAGTTCTTCTCCCTGGAGGAGGTGATGGCCTCCTCCGGCGTGCCCCGGTGCGACAAGTGCGGCGGCCGGGTCAAGCCCGACGTGGTGCTCTACGAGGAGGCCCTGGACCAGCAGATCCTCACCGCTGCCCTGGAGGCCATCCAGAGGGCGGATATGCTCATCATCGGCGGGACCTCTCTGGCGGTCTATCCGGCGGCCAGCCTGGTGAACTATTACCGGGGCAATAAGCTGGTGCTCATCAACAAGAGCCCCACGCCCTACGACCGGAACGCCGACCTGGTCATCGCCGCGCCCATCGGTCAGGTGCTGGGCGGCATCACAGTGAAATAAATCGGAAGAGGTGGACGGGTACATACCTGTCCACCTCTCTTATCAATAAAGATTTATCGAAAAACAATAAAAATAGATTGACAAACAATATGGGCGGCGCTATAATGGCCCCATCAGCAAGGAGGGATTTCCCATGGAAAAATCAGACGCCGCAAAGCTGGCCAAAATCCTGAACATTCTGGTGCTCATCGCCTTTGTCTGCAATCTGGTGGTCCTGCCCCTGGTGCCCGGCCTGGTGGGCATCGCCTCGGAGGACGGACTGAGATATTTTGCCGACTTTGTATCCCAGGACAATGCGTCCGCCGGTGCCCCTACAGCGGTGACGCTCTTCTTTATGGTCTGCTGGCAGTTTCTCTGGCGCATCTGGCGCACACCCCACACCGCCGCCATCGCCGCCTTTCTCATGTTCTGCGGGGTGTGCACGGCCATCATCCTCTGGCAGGCCAAGCGGGTGCTGGGCACCATCCGAAAGGGCAATCCCTTCTGCCGGGACAACGCCCGCAGCCTGAAGCGGGCGGCGGTGTGCTGTCTGGTCATCGCCCTGGCGGCCCTGGTCAGAACCATTTGGGCGGTGGTATATTACCGCTCCGCCGTCCCGGTCTTCACCTATAACACCCTGTTTGTCCCCCTGTTCCTCATGGGCTTTCTGCTGTGCATGGTCATGTCCGCCCTCTTCCGCCAGGCCGCCGAGCTGAAGGAAGAGAACGACCTGACCATCTGAGGGAGGGGAGAGACATGCCCATTGTGGTCAATCTGGATGTGATGATGGCAAAGCGGAAGATGAGCCTGAGCGAGCTGGCCCAGCGGGTGGACCTGACCCTGGCCAACCTGTCGGTGCTCAAAAACAACCACGCCAAGGCGGTGCGGTTCACCACCCTGGAGGCCATCTGCAGGGCCCTGGACTGTCAGCCGGGGGATATTCTGGAGTACGTGCCCGAGGAGGGAGAGGGATGAAAAGAATGCTGGCCTTTTTTTCGGCGCTGCTGATGGTTGTGCAGCTGGCAGGGTGCGCGCCCTGGCCCTCCTCCGGCCTGAAGGGGGAGTTTGCCCGGACCCTGGGGGTGGACCTGGCGGGCGGGACCACAGTCAAGGAGGAGGACACCCACGGCGGCTTCCACGGCGACGGGGACACCACCCTGATCCTTACTTTCGTCGGAGAGGAACGGACCGCGCTGGAGGGGGAGATAGCCCAGGCCGACGGCTGGAAGGCCCTGCCCCTGACGGAGAATCTGAACCGGGTGGTGTACGAGGAACGCTTCGGGGACCTGTGTGAGGACGTGCCCCAGGATCTGACCGACGGCTGGTACTGTTTCCTGGACCGCCACAGCCAGGCGGAGGACCCGGCGGACGACAGCGGGCTCTTTGGCCGGGCCTCTTACAACTTCACTCTGGCAATTTACGACGGGGAGAGCGGGGTCCTCTACTGCTATGAAGTGGACACATAGCGCCCGGCGCCGGGAAAGCCGCTGTTTCTTCCTAAACGTGGGAAAATGGCCGGATAAAGAGAAAATTTAGGTAAAATTAAGAATTTTGCCCCTTGCGGAGGGACAGGAGATTCTCTATACTGAGAACATATTCTCATGTTTGCCGCAGCTTCAGGCTGCAACAAGAAAGGAGGATCTGCCCGTGCCCATTGTGTTCCTGCACGGACTGGGACAGAAACCCGGAGACTGGGATCCGGTGATCAACCGGCTGGACAAGGGGAGCCGGGCGCTGTGCCCGGATTTATATGCCCTGGAGCGGGAGGGAGAGGACTACTCCGCCCTCTATGGGGCGCTTGAACGATACTGTGACGGCCTGGAGGGCCCCCTGGACCTGTGCGGGCTGTCTCTGGGGGGCGTGCTGGCCCTCCAGTACGCCGCCGAGCACCCGGAGCGGGTGGACAGCCTGGCCCTCATCGGCGCCCGGGCCTCCATGCCCAAGGGTCTGCTGGCCCTCCAGAACCTGCTGTTCCGGGTGATGCCCGCTGAGAACTTTCGTAAAATGGGCCTGGAGAAGCAGTCGGCCATTCAGCTGTGCGCCTCCATGGCGGAGCTGGACTTGCGGCCCGTGCTGGAGCAGGTTGGCTGCCCGGCCCTGGTGCTCTGCGGCGAGCGGGACCGGGCCAACCGCCGGGCGGCGGAGGAGCTGGGGCGGCTGCTGCCCCGGGCGGAGCTCCGGCTCATCGCCGAGGGCGGCCATGAGGCCAACAGGGACGCGCCCGAGGCCCTGAGCGTGCTGCTCACCGGCTTCTACAGGCGCTGCGCCGGGGCAAAGACGGTTTAAATAGAGAAAGAGAAAAGCCGCTGGCTGCACTCCCGCAGCCAGCGGCTTTTTGCGTCTTGCTACAGCCCCACCCGGTAGAGGGGGACGGCGTTGATGACCGGTTCCTCGTAGGGGTGGACCCGCTTGACGGCGGTAATGGTCTCGTCCACCCGCTCGGTCCGGCAGGTGACCTCCACCTTCAGCTCCGGTGCGGCGCAGATCTCCCCCTCCCGCCCCAGGTAGGGGGACGTGCCCGCCAGGGGCCGCCAGCAGCCGGTCACCGGGGAATAGGACAGGCAGCAGTCGTAGCTGCCGATGTGCCCCGCGTCCACCTCCGTCAGAGCCTGCCGGAGGACGTCCAGATGGGTCTCCGGGATAAAAATCTCCAGCTTGCAGTAGGGGAATTCCGCCATGTGGGCCGCCTCCTCATAAAAAAGGATCACTTGCGCTCGCCGAAGTCCCAGGCCTCCCGCAGCCAGGACAGCAGCTGGCCGTCAATCTGCTCCGGGGCGTCCACCACCACGTGGTGGGTCCAGCGGTTGGGGTAGGGCTCCACGGCCACGGCGATGCGGGGGTCCGCCACCCGGTGGGACAGGCCGAAGGTGACCAGGATGCAGTGCTCCGGCCAGCTCTTCTTCCGCCGCACCGGCAGAGAGGCGGCGGCAAAGAGATGCCGCCCGTAAAAGCTGATCTGGCTCTTCTGCACCTTGACCGAGGCCTGGGGAAAGGCGGCGTCCAGGGCGGCGAAGAGGGCCTCATAGAGGGACAGCTCCAGGGGCCTGCCGTCAAAGTAGAACAGCAGGTCGGCGGTGTAGTGCTCGGAATGGTTCATATCCGGCGCCTCCTCCCGGAAAATTACTGCCCGGACTTCAGATAGTCCAGGATCTCGGCGGCGTTGGTGTCCGGCTTCACCTTGGGCATGGCCTTCTCAATGACGCCGTTTTCGTCGATGATATAGGTGGTGCGCACCACGCCCATGGAGACCTTGCCGTAGAGCTTTTTCTCCTGCCATACGCCGTAGGCCTGAATGGCGGTCAGATCCGGGTCGGAGAGCAGGAGAAAGGGCAGGCTGTGCTTGTCGGCAAATTTCCGGTGGGAGGCGGCGGAGTCCTTGCTCACGCCGATGACGGGCACGCCCAGCCGCTCAAACTCGCCGTAGGCGGCGGCAAAGGCGCAGGCCTGTCTGGTGCAGCCCGGGGTGCTGTCCTTGGGGTAGAAGTAGAGCACCACCTTTTTTCCGGCAAAGTCGGACAGGGAGACGGGGCTGCCGTCCTGGTCGGGCAGGGTGAAGGCGGGGGCTTTGGTTCCGGCTTCCAGCATATCAGGTTTCTCCTTTCAAAAAGACGAAGTGGTTTTCCGTGGAATGGACAGGGGAGAAGGCGTAGCCCAGGCCGTCGAAGTCCCGCAGGTCCTCTGCCCGGTCGATGCCATGCTCCGCCATCCAGCGGACCATCTGGCCCCGGGCCATCTTGCAGGCAGTGCCCTTTTCCAGGACCTTTCCGCCATTCTCCTCGCCGAAGGTACAGGTGAGGAACCGGACTGTGGGGGGCAGGTGGGGCTCCACCGTCCGGCTGTACTCCCGGGAGGCCAGATTGACCACCAGGTCGGTCTCCGCCGCCAGGGCCTCCGCCGGCGCTCCGCCCCAGAAGGCGTACAAATCCCGGCAGCCGTCCACGGAGAGCCTGGCCTGCATCTCCAGCCGGTAGGGGGTGACGCCGTCAAAGGGCCGCAGCAGCCCGTAAAACCCGGAGAGGATCCGCAGGTGCGCCCGGATGTAGTCCAGATGCCCTGTCTCAAAGACAGTAGGAGCCATGTAGCGGTACTGAATCCCCTCGTAGGACAGGATGGCGGGGGTCAGGTTCCGCCTCAGGTCCATGGCCGCCAGCCGCTCCACGTTGAGGGCGGCGATGGCGCCGCTGCACTTCCAGAGGGCCTGGAGCGCCGGCGGGGACATGGTCCGGAGGGCGGAGAGCAGCCGCTCCGTCCGGGGCAGAAAGGCGGGCAGGCTTTCGGGCGGAAAGCTGTCCGTGTCCACAATCATTTTCTTGGCCGGTGAGATGATAATCCGCATGGTAAGGCTCCTTGTGTGTGGCGGTCTCTGCTGACAGAATACCACAAAGCCGCCCCACTTTCAAATGGCAATCTGCGGCCCCGGCTTGCCCGGCGGGAGTGGCTGTGGTACAATCAGAGCGCAGGGCGGGAGCCCGCGCAGCAGACACAGCCCGGGAGGTGAGAGACATGGACGGCAGATACATCGCCTTTGACGTGGAGACCCCCAACTATGCCAACGACCGCATAAGCGCCATCGGCATTGCGGTGGTGGAGGCGGGGGAAATCACCGGGGAGTACTGCACGCTGGTGAACCCGGAGGAGCCCTTTGACCCCTTCAACATGGCCCTGACGGGCATCACCCCTGAGATGGTGGCGGACAAGCCCACGTTTCCGGAGCTGTGGCGGGAGATTGGCCCGCTCATGGACAGCGGCCTGCTGGTGGCCCACAACGCCCCCTTTGATATGTCGGTGCTGGCCAAGTGCCTGCGGGGGTATGGAATTTGCTGGCGGCCCACGGTGCGCTACGCCTGCACCTGCCAGATGAGCCGCCGCCTGCTGCCCCGGCTGCCCAACCACAGGCTGAACACGGTGAGCGATTACCTGGGCCTGGAACTGGACCACCACCACGCCGGCAGCGACAGCCTGGCCTGCGGAGAGATTCTCCTCCACCACCTGCGTTCCGGCTTTGAGGTGACCCCGTTCATCCGTACCTACGACATGGAGCGCCTGTGCACCGTCAGAGGGGATGGACGGCGGAGATAAGAGACAACGGGCGGCCGGACAGCGGAAACGCAGTCCGGCCGCCCGGCCTGTTCAGACATAGAACTCCGCCATGTCGTCCAGCCGCAGGCAGGAGAGCCGCCGGTGCTCGCTGGCGTTACCGCAGCCGCAGTCGATGTCGATGAGCCCGTCCCCGTGCCAGATGGACAGGGGCTGGTCCATCCGTCCGGTGAGAAAGCAGGTGGGCGTGTGGCCCACAATGGCAGTGCGGCCGGGGAGCGGGGCGGGGGAATCCGGCTCCGGCCGGTCCCAGATGCGCCGGTAGGGGTCCTCCGACGGCATGCCGTGGACCAGGTGGAAGGCCCGGTCCCCCACGGTCAGCTCCAGATGGTCGGGCAGGCCGGAGAGGAACCGGAGCACCTCCCACCGCTCCCGGGGGGAGCAGACGTAGAGCAGGCGGCGGTAGGTGCAGTTTCCGCCGTTCTGCCGCCAGAGGGCCCGGCTGCCGTAGACGCTGTTGGGCCCCAGGGTGTCCAGGCACATCTGCTCATGGTTGCCCAGCAGCATATGGATGTTGTCCGCGGCCATGATCTCCAGGAGCAGGTCCACGCCGCCGGGGCTGCGGTCGATGACGTCCCCGATGATGTACAGCGTATCCTGGCCGGAGAACTGGATTTTTTCCAGCATGGCGTGAAAGCGGTCCTCCTCGCCGTGGAGGTCGGACATGCAGTAGATCATGCGCTCAGCTCCTTTTTCAGAGGGGGCGGGCCCTGTGCTGTCTCCAGTATAGCAGACTTTTGTCCCATTTGGAATAAAAAAGCGGCGGGAGAGGGCTTTCCCCTCTCCCGCCGCCTGTATCATAACGCCGTTACTGGCTGCCGCCCGTCTCCTCCGGGGTGCGGATGGTGATGGAGGTGATGACCGGCTGCTCCTCGGCGGGAATGGTGCCGTTGTCGTCGGTGGGCTGGGCGGACTCGCAGATGGCGTCCACAACGTCCATGCCCTCGGTCACATAGCCGAACACGGCGTACTGGCCGTCCAGATAGGTGGAGTCCTCCTGGACGATAAAGAACTGGGAGCTGGCGCTGTCGTAGTCGCTGGACCGGGCCATGGACACGGCGCCCCGGGTGTGGGACAGGTTGTTCTCATAGCCGTTGTCGCTGAACTCACCCACAATGGTGGCGCCGCTGCCGCCGGTGCCGTCGCCGTTGGGATCGCCGCCCTGCATCATAAAGCCCTCAATAATCCGGTGGAAGGTGAGGCCGTCGTAGAAGCCCTCCTCCGCCAGGGACACAAAGTTGGCCACCGTCTCGGGGGCGGCCTCCCCGTCCAGGGCCACGGTGATGGTGCCGTAGTCCTGGATTTCAATGTCCGCGTAATAGCTGACGGTCTCCGCTTCGGCGGCGCCGCCGCTGTCCGTGCCGCTCTCATCAACAGCGGCGCTGCCGGTGGCCTCCGGCGTCTCGGACACCTGGGCGGATTCAGAGGGGCTGGCCGACGGGTCGGCCTGGCCCGTGCCGCCGCCCACGGCCACCGAGATTCCCACAATCAGGCACACTGCCGCCAGCAGGGAGACGGCCAGGATGGAGCGCCTGGTCCGCTGCTTTTTCCGCCTGTCCAGGAAGGGCTGACAGATATTGTCGATGCCCATCTGCACGGTGACGGTGACGGTTCGGGGGATGGCGACGGCCTTCTGCTGCTCCAGCAGGGCCTGATGGAAGGCCTCCGCCGACATGGGTTCCGCCCCTTGGCCGGGGGCCAGGGAGAGAATGCGGGCGATGTTGGCCTCCTCGGCCTGGAGGGCCAGCCGGACGGTCTCCGTGGAGGTGTTGAAGAGCTTGGCGATGGCCATGTCGTCGTACCCGCACACCCCGTGGAGCACATAGATGAAGCGGTGGAGGGGTGGCAGGTTTTTCAGCACGGTCTCCCAGGTCTGTCCGCCGAGGGACATGCTCCCGGCCTCATAGGGGGTGTTCATAAAATTCCGGCTGACAGGGACCCGGAAGGCCTTGGAATCCTTCCTGGCAATCTGGGCCTTGCAGTAGTTGACGGCCTTTCTGGTGACGGTATCCCGGAAATCCTGCTCCGAGATGACCTGCCCGGAGACGACCAGATCCCACATGGCCTTGAACACGTGGGACACGGCGTTGCAGGCGGCGTTTTCGTCCAGGAGCAGCGCCTGGCACAGGAACATGATCCCGTCCTTGTTCTGGTCGTAGAGGGTGCGCATTGCCTCGGGGACGCCCTTGCGGGCATTGTCTATGACTTCTGCCATGGTATTCAACCTTTCTTTCTCTGGGATATCACGCCTCGGGGGCAGGCTTCCCGGTTATGATACGTCCCCGGGCTAAAGCCGGACTAAAGACCGCCGCAGGAGGAGAAAAAAGCCGGAAAAGGCCGGCAGAACGACGGCGCGTTCTGCCGGCCCGGAAGCGGGAGTCAGGCTGCGGAGGTGACCAGGGTGGAGTCTCCGCTGTCATCGGAAGGGGCATCGGTGGGTTCCGCAGGCGCATCGGAGGAGCCGGAGCCGTCCTCCCCGGCGCCTTCGGCACTGCCGTCGGTCTCTGTGTCCGGATTCCCGGCGGGGCTGTACTCCAGGACGATGATCTCCTGGATGCCGTCCTCCGTGGTGGTGACGGCCACCATGTCGCCCACCGTCAGGCCGTCGGCCGTGGTGCTGTACAGAATACCGGAGGAGACGTACTCAAACACCGCGTCCGTGTCCAGGGTAACGGTCTCGGAGGTGCCGGTGTCGGTGAGGACGGCGGCGCCCAGGTCGGTGTAGTCGGCAATCTCCGTGTCCGGTTCATAGAGGTTGATTCTGATGTAGGAGTCGCCGACATAGGTGATCTCGCCAATCAGGTCCGCTGTGCCGGCGTCCGTTCCGCCGCCGGCGCTGTCCGTGCCGTCTGTGCCGGAGGTATCGTCAGTGCTGTCCGTACCGCCGGCGCCGTCCGTACTGACCGGAGTGTCCGTGCTGTCGTCCGACACGGTGTTATCCGACGTATCTGTCCCGCAGCCTGCAAGCAGGCCGATACACAGAAGCGCCGTCAGGAGAATGGAGAGTCGTTTGGTATACTGTCTCATGTAACAACCTTCTTTCTTGCTTCAACAGATGGAATTTGGCGGTCTGTCTTCCGGCCGCAGGTACAGCATAAGGCCGGGCGCTAAAGGGCCGCTAAAATTTTTGATGAACAAACTGTAAAGCCGGAGACAAAAAAGACGGAAAAATCAAAACATTTTGTAAACGAAATGCCCCGCAGGTTGATACCGGGGCGGCGGGATACTATAATAGGCACGGGAAAGAAACGAGGGGAGAGCGGCGGCCCGCGGCTGAGAAATACGACGCAAGGAAGGCGGGTTGAGCGTATGCGGCTGCTAGTGGCAGAGGACGATCTGAAGCTGCTGAAATCCCTCAAGCACATCTTTGAAAAGAACAAGTACATGGTGGACGCGGTCTCCACCGGGACGGACGCCCTGGCCTATGCCGAGACGGAGGAATACGACGGCATGGTGCTGGACATCATGATGCCCGGACTGGACGGCGTGGCGGTGCTGCGCCGCGTCCGGGGCCAGGGTATCTCCACACCGGCCCTGTTTCTGACGGCCAGAACCGAGGTGGACCAGCGGGTGGAGGGGCTGGACGCCGGGGCGGACGACTACCTGTCCAAGCCCTTCTCCACCTCCGAGCTGCTGGCCCGGGTGCGGGCCATGCTGCGGCGGAAGGACAACTATGTCCCGGACCTGCTGCGGTTGGGAGAGCTGGTGCTCAACCGGTCCACCTATGAGCTCAGCTGGGGCGGGCAGACCCAGGCCCTCAGCGGCAGGGAGTTTCAGATCATGGAGATGCTGCTTCAGCGCCCCAATTTCATCATCACCACCGATGAGTTCATGTCCCATGTCTGGGGCTGGGACAGCGAGGTGGACGTGAGCGTGGTGTGGGTGCACATCTCAAACCTGCGGAAGAAGCTGGCGGCCCTCAAGGCCCCCGTCGCCATCCGCTTTGTCCGCAACGCCGGGTACACCCTGGAGCAGGAAGCATGATTGACCGGCTGAGAAGAAAGTTCATCCGCATCTGCATGCTGTCCTTTGCGGCGGTGTTTCTCATCCTCTTCGCTGCCATCTACCTGGCCACCGAGGTCCAGACCAGCGCCCGGCTGGACACTCTGGCCGACCTGGTGTCGGAGAACGACGGCATTTTTCCGGATTTTGAGCAGTTCGGCCCGGAGGAGGGGCAGACCCTGCCGCCGGACGGGGTGAATCAGGAGTCCCCCTTTACCACCCGTTTTTTCACTGTCCGCTTTGACAGGGACGGGACGCCGGTCTCAGTGGATATTCGGGCCATCGCCAGCGTGAGCGGGGAGGAGGCCCAAGCCTACGCCGCCGCCGCCCTGGAGAAGGGGACCGAGCGGGGATGGATTGAGGACTTCCGCTACAAGGTGTACAGCACGCCGGAGGGCGCCGCGGTGGTGTTCATCAACGGCGCCGACACTAGGGCGCTCAACCGGCGCTTCCTGATGGCGGCATCCTCGGTGTTTGTGGCGGGCAGCGTGGTGGTGCTGCTGCTGGTGATGTTAATCTCCAGACAAGCGGTGAAGCCCGCCATGGAGAGCTATCGGAAGCAGCGGCAGTTTGTCACCGACGCCAGCCATGAGCTCAAGACCCCTCTGACCCTGATCCGCACCAATCTGGACATCATGGAGTCGGAGGACGGCCCCAACGAGTGGCTCAGCGACATCCGGGAGGAGACAGGCACCATGACCGAGCTGGTGAACCGGCTGGTGACGCTCAGCCGGATGGACGAGGACCAGAGCGCCCTGGAGACGGCGCGCTTCAGCCTGAGCGAAGCGGTGAACGAGACGGCGGCGGCCTTTGCCGGGGCTGCCCGGGAGCGGGAGGCGGCCCTGACCCTGGACGTGCCGCCGGAGGTGTTCTGCACCGGGGACGAGGCCGCCGTCCGCCAGCTCATCTCCATTCTCATGGACAACGCGGTGAAGTACTGCGACAGGGGCGGCGCCATCCGGGTGGGGCTGTCCGGCGGGCGGCGGGCGGTGCTGACCGTGGACAACAGCTATGCTGCGGTGGACAGCGTGGAGCTGGACCGCCTGTTTGACCGCTTCTACCGGGCCGACAGGGCCAGGACCTACGGCAGCGGCTTCGGTATCGGGCTGTCCATTGCCAAGGCCATTGTGGAGAAACACAGGGGTGAAATCAGTGTCTCCGGCCTGGATGGCCGGGCCATCCGTTTCCGGGTGAAGCTGTAATAAAAAACCAGGACTGCAAAAGCGGTCCTGGTTTTTGCGTGACACAGTGAAACATGGGGATGGCGCAGTCTAAGCTGTGCCCTTCCCATGCTGCGCTTATTTCACATCCGGCAGATATTCCAGCGGGTCCACATAGACGCCGTCCTTCATCATCTCCAGATGCAGGTGAGAGGCCGAGAGACTCTCGGCCTTGGCGGTGCTGCCCACAGAGCCGATGATGTCCCCGGTGGTGACCACGTCGCCCGCCTCTACGGTGGGCTGCTCGGCCAGGTTGGAATACACGCTCACCATGCCGTTGCCGTGGTCAATGGTCACGGTTGTGCCCATAAAGTAGTCCTGCTCAATGGCGGTTACGGTACCGCCTGCGGCGGCCTTGACCTGGATGCCAAGGTCGGCGGCAATGTCTACGCCCTCATGGGTTCGCCAGTCCCCCATCGTGGGACTGAAGACCTGCTGCTCAAGGGAGAAGGCGCTCAGCACCGTACCTTTTACCGGCCAGGTGTACACGGCGGAGGTGACCACCTCAGAGGGCTTGGGCGCGGCGGAGGGGGCGGTGCTGGCGCTGGGGGTGGGGGTGGCTGCGGGCGTAGGTGTGGGCGAGGGAGTGGCCGGAATGGTCGGCTTCACCGCGTCCACCGTGGGAGAGGGGGAGACGCTGGGACTGGGGGTGACGGTGACCTGAGCGGTACCGCCCACCGGGGCGGCGGGATCCTTCCCGCCCAGAGTGGAGAAGAGATAATAGCCCGAAATTCCAATTGCGGCGACGCAGAGGAACAGGACTATGTAAAAGCCCTTCCCCGCCATGAAGTCGCCAAAGCGGTCGGTCCATGGTTTTTTCATTGTGACGCTCCTATCCTAAGATTTGAGGGGGCTGTAGCTCCCTTCGCGTCCTATTGTGGACATGGAGAAGGAAGAATATACATGAAAATACAAAAAAAGAAAAATAGAAATGGTAGGATAGGCAGAGGAGAAAGAAGGAAATTTTAATCCGTTTTTAAAGCGCGCAAATCTCAGCGCTGTATAATAGGTAAGCCAGCCGAGGGAATATGAACAAATTTAAAATTTTATGGGCTCTGAATTGACATATGACAACTTGTCAGCTATCATTGCTGACAGATCGTCATACGCGGAGGGATGAGATGCCAAGCGCAACATTTTTCAACCTGCCGGCGGAGAAGCGGGAAAAGCTGCTCGCCGCCGCCCGGGCGGAATTTGCCCGGGTGCCCTATGCGAATGCCTCCATCAACAAAATGATTCAGGCGGCGGATATTCCACGGGGCAGCTTTTACATGTATTTCCGGGACAAGGAGGATCTGTTCCTCTATCTTATGGGGGAATATGGGAAACAGCTCTTCGCAGCCATTGAGGAACTGTTGGAGCGGTGTCAGGGAGATATTTTTGCCGCTTTTCTGGAACTGTTTGACCGGATACAAGCGGAATACCGGGACCCGGAGAAGCGGAAGTGCTACCAGCACATTATTGGCCTTGTCCGCAACAACAGCGGCGCCCAGCTGTCCTCTCTGCTGGGGATGGAGGGCTGCCTGCCTGCGCCTGGCCGGCTGGTGGAGTGGGTGGATCCCCGGCTTCTGGACCTGCGCAGCGCCGATGACCTGGGGAACATATTCCGTATTCTCATGGGTGTGACCGGGCAGGCGGTCCTCCGGGGCATTCAGACTGAGGACCCGGCGGAGACGCGAGAGGTCTATCTGCGCACACTGGACATACTCAGGCGGGGCATGGAGCGAAAGCAGCCCGAAACGCAGCATGAATAAAGGAGAATCAGCATGGAAAGCACAGAAATTAGGGAAGCGGCGCCCCAGACACCGGCTGCCGGCAGAAGGCCGGAGTTCAAGATTCCAAAGCCGAAGAAAAAGCGCAGATGGATAAAAGTACTGATTGTGCTGGCAGTCCTGGCGGCGCTGGTGTTCTGGTTTCTCATCCGGCCTATTATGAGCGCGTCGGAGCAGATTGGAAACATGCTCTACCAGACCGGTACGGCGGAGTACCGGGATTTGACGGTCTCGGTGTCGGGCACCGGGACGGTGGAGCCCGCCGACTCCTACCAGGTCACCGCCCTGGTGAAGGGCGAGATCCTGGACGCCCCCTTTGAGGAGGGCGACCAGGTGGAGCAGGGGGACGTGCTCTATCAGATTGACGCCTCCGACGTACAGAACTCCATCGAGCGGGCGGAAATCGCGGTGGAGCAGGCCCGGCTGAGCTACCAGAACGCCCTGGACAGCAGGGAGGACGCCGCAGAGAACACCGACGTGAAGGCCAGCGACACCGGTGTAATCCAGAAGCTGTACTGCGAGGCGGGGGACAGCGTGACCGCCGGCTCTCCCATTGCCGATATCATCGACCGGGACACCATGAAGCTGACCATTCCCTTCCACTCCGCCGACGCGGCGGCCTTCTATGTGGGACAGGGCGCCACGGTGTATGTGGACGGCACCGCCGAGACCCTCCAGGGCACGGTGGATTCCATCTCTCCCGTGGACCAGACGGGCACAGGGGGCACCCTGGTCCGTGAGATCACCATCACCGTTCCCAACCCGGGGGCCCTCTCCGACCAGAACACCGGCACCGCCTCGGTGGGCGGGGCGGACTGCGCGGGCACCGGCGCCTTTACATACGCCGCCCAGTCCACCGTCACCGCCAGAACCAGCGGCAAGCTGGAGTCCCTCACCGTCTCTGAGGGCGACCGGGTGACCAAGGACCAGATCATCGGCGCCTTTGAGGCCACCGACATGGACAGCCAGATTGAAAACGCCCGGCTCAGCCTCCGTTCCGCCGAGCTGAGCCTCCAGAGCACCAGGGACCAGCTGGAGAACTACACCATCACCTCCCCCATCTCGGGCACGGTGATTGAGAAGAACTACAAGGCGGGGGACAATCTGGACACCTCCGCTGCCGCTGCCGCGACAGGCTATCTGGCGGTCATCTACGACATGTCCAGCCTCAGCTTTACCATGAACATCGACGAGCTGTACATCGGCCAGATTGAGGTGGGCCAGGAGGTGCGCATCACCGCCGACGCCCTGGAGGGCCAGGAGTTTACCGGCCACGTGAGCAAGCGCAACATCAACGGCACCACCATGAACGGCGTCACCACCTACCCGGTCACTGTGGAGATTGACGACCCCGGCGAGCTGCTGCCCGGCATGAACGTGTCCGCCGAGATTCTGGTGGAGCACGCCGAGCATGTGCTCTCCGTGCCGGTGGAGATGGTGGGCCGGGGCAACGTGGTGCAGGTGCTGCCCGCCGACGCCTACGACAAGGACGGCAACCCGGACTACTCCCGCCTGGTGGAGACGCCGGTGGAGCTGGGCCGCAACGACGAGGAGTACATCGAGATTCTCTCCGGTCTGGAGGAGGGGGACACGGTGGTCTACCAGATGAGTCAGACCAGCCTGATTGAACAGATGATGGGCAGCATGGCCCAGTCCGGCGGGGCGGCTACCTCTGTGACGGTGACCGAGCCATGATTAAATTTACCGACGTCTATAAGATCTACCAGATGGGCGACACGGCGGTCCACGCCCTGGACGGGGTGTCCTTCGAGATTAACGAGGGGGAGTTTGTGGCCATCGTGGGCCAGTCCGGCTCGGGCAAATCCACGGCCATGAACATTATCGGCTGTCTGGACGTGCCCACCAGCGGCACCTATGAGCTGGCCGGGGTGGACGTGTCCACCATGGACGACGACCAGCAGGCCGTCATCCGCAACAAGATGCTGGGCTTTATCTTCCAGCAGTACAACCTGATCCCCACCCTTAACGTGCTGGAGAACGTGGAGCTGCCCCTGCTCTACGGCGGCGTGTCCGCCTCCGAGCGCCGGGAGGCGGCCATGAAGGCCCTGGACATGGTGGGATTGAGCAGCAAGTACAAAAACCGGCCCAATCAGCTCTCCGGCGGACAGCAGCAGCGGGTTTCCATCGCCCGGGCTCTGGCGGGCAACCCGGGGGTCATCCTGGCCGACGAGCCCACCGGCGCCCTGGACTCCCGGACAGGCCGGGAGGTGCTCTCCTTCCTCCAGCAGCTCAACGCGGCGGGGCACACCATCGTGCTCATCACCCACGACAACTCCATCGCCGTCCGGGCCCAGCGGATCATCCGCCTGCAGGACGGGCGCATCATCTACGACGGGGACGCCCACGACCCCCGGGCCGTGGTCCAGCCCACCGAGAGCGGGATGGAGGAGCCCGCCGGCTTCGGAGAGGGGGCGGGGGCATGAATTTCACCCAGTCCTTCCGCCTGGCGCTCAAGAGCCTGGCCACCAGCAAGATGCGGGCGCTGCTCACCATGCTGGGCATCATCATCGGCGTGGCCGCCGTCATCATCATCATCTCCCTGGGCGACGGCATGAACGATATGATCAACTCCGAGTTTGAGAAGATGGGCACCAACCTGCTCCAGGTCCAGATCATGGGGCGGGGTTCCTCCCAGAACATCACGGAGGAGGAGATGTACGCCCTCAAAGACGAGAATCCGGACTGCATCGCCGCCATGAGCCCCAGCGTCAGCTCCATGGCCACCGTGAAGCAGGACTCCGAGACCCTGAGCGCCACCCTCACCGGCGTGGGCGAGGAGTACATCGCCGTCAAGAGCCTGGAGCTGAGCCAGGGCCGGTTTATCCAGTACATTGACACCGCTCGGATGCAGAACGTGTGCGTCATCGGCTCCTACGTCAACGAGGAGACCTTTAACGGCGCCGGCCTGGGACAGACACTGCGCATCAACGGCAACGAGTACACCGTGGTGGGCGTGCTGGCCGAGCAGGCGGACAACACCTCCTACGGCAACGACAATACGGTCTACATCCCCTATACCAACGCCACCCGGCTCAACGGCAACGCCGTCATCAGCCAGTACATGTTCACCGCCACCAGCGAGGACACCAACGCCCGGGCCAAGGCGGTGATTGAGAGCAAGCTGGAGCAGTTCTACGGCGGCGACGACTACTACATCGTCATCTCTATGAGCGAGATGATGGACATGATGGGCAATATCCAGGGCACGGTGATGACCGTCCTGGTGGCCATCGCCGCCATCTCCCTGCTGGTGGGCGGCATCGGCATTATGAACATCATGCTGGTGTCGGTTACCGAGCGAACCCGGGAGATCGGCATCCGCAAATCCCTGGGCGCCAAGGGCAGGGATATCCGCAGGCAGTTTATCATTGAGGCGGGCACCACCTCCGTGCTGGGCGGCGTCATCGGAATTGTGCTGGGCGTGTCGCTGGCCACGGTGGCGGGCAACCTTGTGGGCATCACCGCCAAGGCGTCTCTGTCCGCCATTGCTATCTCGGCTGGCGTGTCCCTGGCGGTGGGCGTGCTCTTCGGCTATCTGCCCGCCAACAAGGCCGCCAAGCTCAACCCCATTGACGCCCTGCGCTACGAGTAAAGGAGCATATAAGATGAAGAAACGGATCTTTTCCGCGCTGCTGGCCGCCGCCCTTGTGCTGGGGCTGGCCGCGCCCGCCTTTGCCGCCCAGGCCCAGGTCACGGTGGACGAGGCCGCCCAGGTGCTCTCCGCCCTGGACATTATGACCGGCGATGAAAACGGCGACCTCCACCTGGACCGGCCCGTCACCCGGGCGGAGTTCACCAAGCTGACCGTGGCCGCATCGGCCTACGCCGGCAGCGTGGGTCCTGCCGCCAGCATCTCCCCCTACCCTGACGTGCCCAGAACCAGCTGGGCGGCCCCCTATATCCAGGTGGCCCAGGAAAAGGGCATGGTCCGGGGCTATCTGGACGGTACCTTCCGCCCCGACAGCCAGATCCAGCTGGTGGAGGGGGTGTCCATGGTGCTCTCCCTGCTGGGGTACACCAACGAGGACTTCTCCGGTGCCTGGGGCTCGGGCCAGATGGCCAAGTACCAGGCCCTGAATCTGGACCGGGGGGTTACCGCCGGTAAGAACGACCCCATGACCCGGCAGGACGCCCTGTGGCTGTTCTACAATCTGCTCACCGCGCCCACCAAGACCGGGCAGATCTATCTGACCACCCTGGGGCACAGCCTGACCGCCTCCGGCGAGATTGACCGGGTGGCCCTGATCAACTCCGCCATGGAGGGGCCTGTGGTGGCGGAGGGGGACTGGCAGGCCTCTGTGCCCTTCTCCCTGACCACCGCCGCGGTGTACCGGGACGGCAAGGCGGCCCAGCCCGCGGACATTCAGACCCTGGACGTGGTGTACTACTCCAAGCCCATGCACACCGTCTGGGCCTGGTCGGGCAAGGCCACCGGCGCCATCCAGCAGATCAGCACCACGGCCAACCCCACCGCCGTAACAGTGGGCGGCCAGACCTATGCCATTGAGACCGCTTCGGCGGCCTACGACCTGTCCGACCTGGGGTCCTTCCGGGTGGGGGACAACGTGACGCTGCTGCTGGGCCGCTCCGGCGGCGTGGCCGCCGTCCGAATCCCCGGCGAGAGCGGCGGCACGGTCTGCGGCGTGGTGACCGCCATCGGCACCGCCGCCTATCAGGATGAGAACGGCCGCAGCTACACCGCCGACACCATCACCCTCACCGCCACCGACGGCGGCACGTACAGCTACCGCTGTGACAACGCGGACAGCATGCTTGACCCCGGCGACCTGGTTCAGGTCACCGGCGGCACGGAGGTCAGCCGCCTCAGCTCCGCCTCCCTCACCGGCAGGGTGAGCGCCGACGGGACGGCCATCGGCAGCAATCCTCTGGCGGCCGGGGCGGAGATTCTGGACACCTATGGCGACACCCAGGCCCTCCGGGTCTACCCCAGCCGTCTGGCCGGGGTGAACCTGACCAGCGGCATGGTGCGCTGGTACTCCACCAACACCCGGGGGGAGATCGACCGGCTGATCCTCAACGACGTCACCGGCGATCTCCACCAGTACGGCGTCCTCACCGACGTGACCGAGCAGTCCTTTGGCATGGTGCTCATGAGCAGCTATGTCTATGACATCGCCGGCGTGCCCGGCGTGTCTACCAGCCAGACCGCCATCTGGAACCTGGAGGAGGGTCCCTGCCAGGTGCGGACGGACGGCAAAGCGGTGGAGCGGATCTACAACCTGACCGGCGCGGAGCTGACCGCTGTGGACGGCAAGACCGCCATGGCGGGCACCCAGGCCTGGACCATCTCCGACAGCGTGGCGGTCTACGAGTACCGGGACAATACCTACTACCTCTCCGACCTGAGCCGGGTATCCGGCGGAGGCTACGACCTGACCGGCTGGTACGACAAGGCCCAGGACCAGGGCGGCCGCATCCGGGTCATCATCGCGGAGGCACAGTGACAGAACGGCAGGAGCTCTGAGCGGCGGCTCAGAGCTCCTGTTTTGGATTTATCTGGGATAAAGGGCGGCACCGGTATCCGAAAGGCGCACAAAATCCGGCGGCTCCATTGGGCGTTCTGACAAATTGAGATGCGGGAAGGGAAGCTGCGTTGTTCTTTGGAATGAGATGTGATATACTAATTTAGTTATGTATTCTGAACGGAAAGCGTACATGTGAATTTAGATGTAACAGAGAGGATGGGAGGGCGCGGCGCGGCGGCGCGCCGGGCCGGGACGATGAAGAAGATCGGATTTGACAACAAGAAGTACCTGGAAATGCAGTCCACCCACATCCGGGAACGGATCGGCCAGTTCGGCAACAAGCTGTACCTGGAGTTCGGCGGCAAGCTCTTTGACGACTACCACGCCTCCCGGGTGCTGCCCGGCTTTGAGCCGGACAGCAAGATCCGCATGCTCAAGGAGCTGCGGGAGTCCGCCGAGATTGTCATCGCCATCTGCGCCAGCGACATCGAGAAGAACAAGGTCCGGGGTGACCTGGGCATCACCTACGATGTGGACGTGCTCCGTCTCATTGACGCCTTCCGGGGCGAGGGCCTGATGGTGGGCAGCGTGGTGGTCACCCAGTACGCCGGCCAGGCCGCCGCCGACGCCTTCCGCGCCCGGCTGGAGAGCCTGGGCGTCAAGGTCTACCTCCACTATCCCATCGCCGGCTACCCCCACAACATCGGCCTCATCGTCAGCGACGACGGCTACGGCAAGAACGACTATATCGAGACCACCCGTCCCCTGGTGGTGGTCACCGCCCCCGGTCCCGGCAGCGGCAAGATGGCTGTGTGCCTGAGCCAGCTCTACCACGAGTACAAGCGGGGCGTCAAGGCGGGCTACGCCAAGTTCGAGACCTTCCCCATCTGGAACCTGCCCCTCCAGCACCCGGTGAACCTGGCCTACGAGGCCGCCACCGCCGACCTGGGCGACGTGAACATGATCGACCCCTTCCACCTGTCCGCCTACGGCGAGACCACGGTGAACTACAACCGGGACGTGGAGATTTTCCCCGTCCTGTCCGCCATGTTTGAGAAGATCACCGGCGAGTGCCCCTATAAGTCCCCCACCGACATGGGCGTGAATATGGCGGGCAACTGCATCTTTGACGACGAAGCTGTCCAGGACGCCGCCCGTCAGGAGATTGTCCGCCGGTACTACGCCGCCCTCTGTGACCGCAAGCAGAACCAGAACGGGGACGAGACGGTGTACAAGCTGGAGCTGATCATGCAGCAGGCCAAGATCACCCCCGCCATCCGTCCGGTCATCGACGCTGCCCTCCAGGTGGCCGAGGAGACCGGCAACCCCGCCGCCGCCATCGAGCTGCCCGACGGCGAGGTGGTCACCGGCAAGACCACCGGCCTGATGGGCGCCTCCTCCGCCACTCTGCTCAACGCCCTCAAGCGCCTGGCGGGCATTGAGCATGAGAAGCACCTTATCTCCCCCGAGGCCATCATGCCCATCCAGACCGTCAAGGTCAAGCACCTGGGATCCACCAACCCCCGGCTCCACAGCGACGAGGTGCTCATCGCCCTGGCTATCTCCGCCGCTGCCGACCCCCTGGCCGCTGCCGCACTGGAGCAGCTCTCTGCCCTCCGGGGCTGCGACGCCCACTCCAGCGTCATCCTCTCCCCGGCGGACAGCGTGACCTACAGCAAGCTGGGCATGCACCTGACCTGCGAGCCCCAGTACGAGACCAACAAGCTCTACCACCGGTAAGAAAACGAACCGCCCCTGTCAGCCTGACGCTGACAGGGGCGGTTTTTCGTATTACGGGACCACCCGCAGGGGAGGGCCGTCCAGCACAATGACCCGGTCGGCCAAGTCCAGCACCTCCCGGTCGTGGCTGGCCAGCAGGACGGGCACCCCCAGCTCCCGGATGCGGGAGAGCATCCGGCCAATCCGGGGCGGGTCCACCCCGTTGAAGGGCTCATCCAGCAGATAGAGTTCTCCACCCAGAGCCAGGGTGCGGGCCAGGGCAAGACGGCGGCACATGCCGCCCGACAGGGCGGAGGGAAAGGAATTCTCCTCTCCGGTCAGCTCGGCCAGCGCCAGCCAGCGCTCCGCCTCCTGGCGGCGTCTGGGGGGCAGCAGGTCGGTGATGTGCTCCTCCACGGTGCGCCAGGGCAGGAGCCGGTCCTCCTGAAAGAGTACGGCGATGTCCCGGGGCGCGGGGCCGTCCACAGTGCCCGATTCCCCGGACTGGAGTCCGGCGATGACCCGCATGAGGGTGGTTTTGCCGGACCCGGAGGGAGCCGACAGGGCGGTGATGCCCTCCAGAGGCAGGGTGAGGGAGAAGTTGTCCAGCACCGTCTTATCCCCAAAGCGGACGGTGGCGCCGGTGATGCGCAGCTCCTTCATGCGCCCCGCCCCCTCTCCATACGGCGGAACAGGGTTCCGAACATTTTGTCCAGCAGGAAGCTGAGGGCCAGCACCGTGATGGTCCAGGCGAAGAGGGAGGGAGTCTCCAGGTAGAGCTTGGAGTAGTACACCTGGGAGCCGATGGCCAGCTTGGGAACGCAGAGCACCTCAGCGGCCACGCCTGCCTTCCAGGCCAGGCCCAGTGCGGTGGAGCAGCTGCTGGCGAAGTAGGGCAGCACCGAGGGCAGGTACACCAGCCGCAGGGTTTTCAGACGGCCAAAGCGCCAGGTTTTTGCCCCCTCCAGCAGCAGCGGGTCGGTTTGGACGATGCCCTTGTACACGTTGCCCCACACCACCGGCAGCACCATCAGCCCGGCGCACACGGCGGGCACCAGCCCTGTGGTCACCCACAGCAGAAGCAGGATAATAAAGGAGGCCACCGGGGTGGCCCGGATGACGCCCACAGCGGGGGTCAGCAGCAGCCGGGCGGGACGGAAGGCGGCGCAGGCGGCGGCCAGCAGGCCGCCCAGCACAGCGCCCCCCAGGAAGCCGGAGAAGATCCGCACCAGGGACAATGCTGCGCTCTGCCACAGCAGGGGGGTGATCGCCAGCTCTGCCAAAGTGCGCAGCACCAGCAGAGGCCCGGGGAGGAGGAGGGCCTTGCCCTCTATGACAGCCTTGACCAGTGCAGCGCCGTCTCCGGCCGCCCAGGCGGCGGAAATGGCCTTCCGGCCCACCCACATAGCGGCAAGCTGCCACACCCCCAGCCAGAAGGCAGGGGGTATGACAGCCCGCAGGATATCCCGGCCCACGGAGCGGCCGGGCGTTTTTTGATTGTCAGGGGATGTAATAGAACGCGTCATCGGGGATATACCCTCCGATCGAGGTGGGATCGGCCTGCCACAGCACATCGAAGTAGCCCTGGATGCCCTCCATCATGTCCTTGCCGGTGATGCACACCATGTTGGCCTGGGGGATGGCGGCCTTGGCGATGGCGGCCTTGGGGGTGATGCCGTACTGGGTGATAAGCTCAGCGGCGGCGTCCGGGTTGCTGGTCACGTAGTCGATGGAGGCGGCGTACTCCTCCAGGAAGGTGTTCAGCAGGTCGGGGTTCTCCTCGGCCCAGTCGGCCTGGACCACCAGGCAGCCCATAGTGAGCACGCTGTTGTCGGTGGTCACCTTGTCCCACTCCTCGGTCAGGTCCAGGGCCTGGCGGGTGGACTTATTCTGCATCAGCACGCTGGTGGCGGCGGGCACGGGCAGCATGCACAGGCTCATGGAGCCGTCGGCCATGCCGGTGGTGATCTCCTCGGCGGGAGCCCACTCGATGGTCACGTCCTCACCGGGCGTGAGGCCATTCTGCTCCAGCAGGTAGTTGAGCACGTACTCCGGGTTGGAGCCCTTGGTGTTGGCGGGGGCGTAGAGGGTCTTGCCGGCCAGGTCGGCCATGGACTGGACGCTCTCGCCGTTCTCCAGAATGTAGAGCACACCCAGAGTGTTGAGGGCCACCATCTTGATGCCGGCGTCCTTGTTGTAGAGGGTGGCGGCCAGGTTGGTGGAGATGGCGGCGATGGTCAGGTCGCCGTTGATGATCTTGCCGGTGATCTCGTCAGGGCTGGCGGCGATGGTCACGTCATAGTCCAGGGCGGTGGTGCCGGCGTCGTTGTCGGAGAGAAGCTTGGCCGCGCCCATGCCGGTGGGGCCGCTGAGGACGGCCAGGGACACCTGGGGCCGGTCGCCGGTGGGCTCATCAGTGGGGGTCACCTCGGGGGAGGGAGTGGAGGAGGGCTCCACGCTCTCAGTGGGCGAGGGAGAGACGGAAGGGGAGGGAGAGCCGGAGGTCTGGGGATTCTGGGGCCCACAGCCCGCCAGGGCCAGCACAAGGGCCAGCGCCAGGGTCAGTGCGAGACATTTCTTCTTCATGGGATTCCTGTCCTTTCTGATTGAAATAGGATGGTTCACAGTGTTGGTTCCAGCAGCTCCGGTCTGAGCACCCGGATGGCCTTCCCCTCCCGCTGGATGGCGCCCCGGTCCTCCAGGGCATCCAGGGCACGGTACAGGGAGGCACGGCTCACGTTGAGCCGTCCGGCCAGACCGGTGAGGGAGCAGCCCAGGGGGACCAGATCGTCCCGGGCCTGGGCGCGGAGGAAGCAGGAGAGCCGCTCCTCCGCCGTTCCGGCCACCAGGCTGTTGATCTTCTGCTCCAGAAAGCGGATGCGGCCGGAGAGGTAGCGGATGTACTGCCGGGCCAGAGCGGGAGAGGCGGCCATCAGCTCCTCCACCAGCTCCTGGGGCAGGAGCAGCAGGCGGCAGGGGGTGCGGGCGGTGAGCTGAGCGGCGTAGTCCGTGCGGTCGTTGAAGAGGGCGGCCGCGCCGAACAGGTCTCCCGGCTCCAGCACGCTGACAATCAGCTCCCCCTTGCGCACCTCCACCTTGCCGGAGAGCACCGCCCCCAGGCTGCGGGAGAAGGCATGGGGGGTGTAGATGGTCTCCCCGCGGGCAGCCTCTGCCAGGGTGGAACGCCGGTCGGCGGCCGCCCGGAGAACCAGGGTTTCGGGCAGTCCCTGGAAGAGCGGCGTACTGGCCAGCAGGGCCAGCTCGGACCGGTCCAGCTCTGCCATATACGCCACCTCCAAAAACTGTCTCATTTGATACAGTTTTCAGAATACCGTGTTTTTAGGGAAAAGTCAAGCACCTTTCGGCGCAGGAAGGGAGGAGGACGCATAGAATGGGGGCAGAGAAATGGAGGTAATGCAGATGGCAGAATGCAGGTACCGGGCCCAGTGCCGGGGCTCCGGGCGCTCCTCCGCCCGGAGCGAGCGGACCATGGAGCGCCTGGAGAATATGCCCATGAACCGATACATCAATCCCAATACCATGATCACCCGTACACCGGGCGGCTGCTGCGGGCGGGGAGAGGAACAGGCCCTGCTGGAGCAGCTGGTGGAGCTGTCGGTGAGCCAGAATCAGCTGCTGGTGGATTTGCTGGGGGCGGTCAACGCCCTGACGGCGGCGCTGCTGGCCAAGCTGTGACAGTGGACCTTAAAATAATGTGAAGTTCCGCAACTTTTCCTTGCTCCCGCCCGTCTGATCCGATATAATATCGATTGTTGACATAACGCACAAGAAAACGGGAGTGATGATACCCCATGGCGGGAGCACGGAAGAAAAAGAAGAAACGGAGGGGCTCACCTCTGGGCAGGGCGCTGCGCACCCTTTACGCCACAGTCGTGGTGCTCTCCGCGATCATTGTGACCACCTACGCGCTGTTCCAGATTCTTGTCCCCGCACCCACGGTGGAGCAGCCGCCGGCGCCCACCGCAAGCGCGTCGGAAAACCCCACCGACAACCCGGATACGCCGGATGTTGACGAGAGCACGGCCTCGCCCAGTCAGCAGACGCTGGAGCGGAAGGAGCAGTTCTATACCTTCCTCCTGGCCGCCAGCGACCAGGTCAGCGGCAACTCGGATACTATCATGGTGGCGTCCTACGACGTACCCAACCAGAAGGTGGCGCTGGTATCCATCCCCCGGGACACCCTGGTCAACGGCAAGTACGGCAGCCACAGGTACTACAAAATCAATTCCGCTTACTCCTACGGCGGCATTGAGGAGCTGCGGGCCGTGGTGGCCGACATGCTGGGCATCCCCATCGACTTCTATGTGACGGTGGACCTGAAGGCCTTTGTGGAGATTGTGGACGCGGTGGGCGGCGTGGATTTCTATGTCCCGGTGGATATGAACTACGACGCCGACGACCAGAACCTCCACATCCACTACGACAAGGGCATGCACTACGGACTCACCGGCCAGCAGGTGCTGGAGATTGCCCGCTGCCGCAAGAACTCCGACGGACCGGGCACCTATCCCGACAACGTCTATGACGTGTACGCCGGCAGCGGCACCAACCGGGAGCAGACCCAGCGGGAGCTGATGGTAGCCATTGCGCGGAAGCTGATCTCCTGGAACAGCATCCCCAAGATCACAGAGTTTGCCGGGATTGTGGGAGAGAATGTAAAGACCAACATGTCGGCCAGCGACCTGGTGTTCTTTGCCACCCGGGCCATCTATGTGGATATGGACGGCAACGTCACCACCACCATCTTCCCCGGCAACGGCGAGGTGAGCTACAAAGGCTGGAACTGGTGCTGGCAGTACTACCCGGAGGAGTCTCTGGAGATTATCAACACCTACCTCAATCCCTATACCACGGACATCACCATGGACATGACCAACATGTTCCAGGTCCAGTGACAAAAAAGAAGCGCGTCCGTCTGTACAGCAGACGGACGCGCGTCAGTTTTTATGCAGTTTACCAGGGATGGGCGGCAAAGTATGCCCGGGTCTGCCCGGCGTTGCGCATGACCTCATCCCGCAGGGCCTCCAGGCTGGGGAACTTCCGCTCTCCGCGGAGATAGTGGTAGAACTCCATCCGGATGGTCTGGCCGTACAGGTCCCCGTCAAAATCCAGGATAAAGCCCTCCACATTGACAGCGCCGTGGTCGTCCACTGTGGGGCGGACGCCGATATTGGTTACCGCCGGGCGGCTGTTGCCGTTTTCAAAGCATACCCGGGTGGCATACACACCCCGGGCAGGCACCAGTACGCCGGGGGCGAAGCGGAGGTTCACCGTGGGAAAGCCCAGGGTGGTGCCCAGCTTCTTCCCGTGGGCCACCGTGTCGGTCAGGGTGTGGGGGTGGCCCAGAAAGTAGTTGGCCCGCTCCATCTCTCCCTGGGCCAGCAGGGTGCGGATGTAGGTGGAGGAGATGGTGATGCCGTCCAGCTCCACCTTTGGGATAATGTCGCATCCAATGCCCATCTCGGCGCACACGGCCTTCAACCGCTCCGGATTGCCCTCGCCCTTGTAGCCGAAGTGGAAGTCGTGGCCCGCCACCAGATGGATGGCGCCGTTCTCCCGGATAAGGAACTCGGTGACAAAGTCCCGCCAGGGCATGTGCATCATCCGGTCGTCAAAGTGGGCGATAATGACCTCCTGGATGCCGTAATACCGGCGCATCAGCTCGGCCCGGTCCAGGGGGGAACTGATGAGGGGCATGGGACTGCCCAGAATCAGGTTTTCCGGGTGGGTGTCAAAGGTGACGGCGGCGGGGGTCGCGCCCAATTCCCGGGCAGCCTGGGCCACCCGGCTCAGCAGGGCGCCGTGGCCCCGGTGTACGCCGTCAAAAAAGCCCAGAGCGATGACCCGTTTCTTCTGCTCCATTGCTTACACCTCGAAAAAGCTCTTGATGGTGGTGAGACGGCCGTTTTTCACCTGGCCCAGGGCCAGAAAGGCGCCGCTCTCACCGTAGACCCGGTACTGGCCGTCGGCCGCCCGGGGCAGGGACACCGCAGTGCCGTTGCGCACCTTTTTCTCTCCGGCAGGGGGGAGGGTCAGGGCGGGATGGCGGGAGAAGTAGGCGTCCACCGGCAGCAGCAGGCGCTGGGGGTCCTCCGCGGAGAGCAGGGCGTCCAGCGTCACGGCCTGGTTCAGGGAGAACCCTGCCGCCTCGGTACGGCGGAGGGAGTACATGCACCCGCCGCAGCCCAGGGCCTGGCCGATGTCGTGGCAGAGGGTGCGGACATAGGTGCCCTTGGAGCACCGGACCCGCAGCAGATAGTCGGCGGGACCGGCCTGCTCCACCACCTCCAGGCCGTAGATGGTCACGGGGCGGGGCTCCCGCTCCACCTCCTGGCCCTTCCGGGCCAGCTCGTAGAGCTTCTTGCCGTCCCGCTTGATGGCGGAGTACATGGGGGGGATCTGGAGGATGTCCCCCCGGAAGGGGGCCAGGGCGGCCTCAAGGGCGGCCCGGTCAGCGGCCACAGGCCGCTCCTCCAGCACCGTGCCGGAGGTGTCCTGGGTGTTGGTCACAACCCCCAGCCGCAGCCCGGCCACGTACTCCTTGCCCCCCTCGGCGGCGAACTCCACCGCCCGGGTGGCCCGGCCCACAAAGACGGGCAGGACCCCGGTGGCCATGGGGTCCAGGGTTCCTGCATGGCCCACCCGGCGCTCGTGGAGCACGCCCCGGATTTTGGCGCACACATCCATACTGGTCCAGCCGGAGGGCTTGTCGATGACGATAATTCCGTTTGCCATGACCGTCTCCTCAGCTCTGCTGAATCTGGCGGATAGCGGCCAGAATAGCGGCCTTGGCGTCGGCCACCGAGCCCGCCACCGAGCACCCGGCGGCGGCGGCGTGGCCGCCGCCCCCCAGCAGGGCGCACACCGCCGAGGCATTGAGCCCGGCGGCGGTGCGGACGGAGAGCTTGCATTCTCCGGGCCGCAGCTCCCGGATGGTGACGGCGGTCTCCACTCCCTCCACCTGTCCGGCGAAGGCGGCGATGTCCTCGGCGTCCTCCTCCCGGGCGTCCAGGGCCTTCATCATGTCCAGGCTGACGGCGGCGATGGCAATGGCGCCGTTGTCAAAGAGCTCCATATCCTGGGTGATCATGCTCTCCAGCCGCAGGCGCTTGAAGCTCTTGGTGCGGAAGTGCCGCTTGTTGACGCGCCGGTAGTCGATGCCGACGTCCATCAGGGCGGCGGCCACCCGGTGGGTGTCGGGGGTGGTGTTACTGTAGACAAAGCAGCCCGTGTCTGTGGACACAGCCAGGTACAGGGGCAGGGCGGCGGCGGGGGAGACGGGGCCCCACTGGCGGATGATGTCGTAGATAAGCTCGCCGCAGGCGGCCCGGCCCGGGTCCACGCAGTTCTCCTTGCCGAAGCCCTCGTTGGAGCCGTGGTGGTCGACGGCCAGATCCACCCCCTTTTCCAGCCAGCAGCGGGCGTTTTCGGGGAACAGGCCCCGGCCCGCTATGTCCACGCTGACCACAAAGGCGGGGGAGAAGCCGTCGGGGGCCAGATAGCCCTCCAGATATGGGGTAAAGAGGGCGGTGGCGTCGGCGTTGGGCAGGAGCCAGGCGGTTTTGCCCAGCTCCCGCAGGGCGGCGCACAGGCCCACGGCGCAGCCGATGGTGTCCCCATCGGGGCGGCGGTGGGTAAGGATAAGAATGTTGTCCTGACGCCGCAGCAGCTCAGCGGCTTCGGTATAGGTCATGGGGCTTCACTCCTCGCTGTCCAGATTGATGTGGGCGTTGGCGGGATTGGCGGGCTTGACCACCTCGGGGTCCCGCAGCATGCTTAGAATGTGGGCGCCCTGGGCCATGGAGTCGTCCTTCTCAAAGATGAGCTCCGGGGTGTACCGCAGGGAGAGGGCGGCGCCCAACTCCCGGCGGAGGTAGCCGGCGGCGGACTTGAGGCCCTTGACCACCTCATTGACGTCGCTCTTGTCCAGCACGCTGACGTGGACCTTGGCGTACCGCAGGTCAGTGGTGGTGTCCACCGCGGTGATGGAGACCAGCCCGTGGACTCTGGGGTCCTTCACTGTGCGGATGAGGCCGGAGAGCTCCCGCTGGATTTCTTCGTTGATGCGTCCGATTCGATTGCTCGCCATAATCGGATCTCCTTTCAGATAAGTGGGCGGAGGGATGTTAAGACACGACCTCCGCGCTATATTGTAATGGTCAGACAGGCCTGGGGATGCTCCGCCAGCTGCTCCAGCGTGTCCCGCTCCAGGGCGGACAGAGGGCCGGAGAAGCGGCGCACCCGGTGTGCCTCGCCGCCCACCCACAGATGCCACAGCTCCACGGTCTCCCCATGGGCGCAGGCTTGCTCCAGATAGGCCCGCAGCAGCGCGGCGTCCTCCTCGGTGGGAGCCAGGTTCAGCTCGTACCGGCAGGGCTGCATGTCCAGGCCCAGGTCGTCCACCGCATGGCGGTAATAGCTGTGCTCCATGACGGAAAACCCGTCCTCCTCCACCGTGGCGACTGTGATTCCGGCCTTCACGGTACGGAGGCGTCGGAGGCCGGAATCATAGAGGGGCAGGGGGTGGGAAGCGGCCAGAAGATACACGCAGCTCATGGGACCTCCTGTTCATAAGCAAAGCAGGACGGGCGAAAACGCCCGCCCTGCTTTTGGGGTCTGTAAAATCGGGGATAGAGGATTACACTTCAATCTGCTCCATGATAAAGGCTTCGATGACATCGCCCTGCTTGATGTCCTGGAACTTCTCAAAGGTGATGCCGCACTCGTAGCCCTGGGCGACCTCCTTCACGCTGTCCTTGAAGCGCTGGAGGGAGGCGATGGAGCCGTCGTAGATGACGATATTGTCCCGCAGGAGACGCATCTGAGCGCCGCGCTGCATCTTGCCGTTGGTGACGTAGCAGCCGGCCACCATGCCCACGCCGGTGATACGGAACACCTCGCGGACCTCGGCCTGACCCAGGAAGACTTCCTTGAACTTGGGGGCCAGCATGCCCTTCATGGCGGTCTGGATCTCCTCGATGCAGTCGTAGATGACGCGGTACATCCGCATGTCCACCTTGTTGCGGGCGGCCGTGTCCTTGGCGTTGTTGTCGGGGCGGACGTTGAAGCCCACGATAATGGCGTTGGAGGTGGTGGCCAGCATGACGTCGCTCTCGCTGATGGCGCCCACGGCGCAGTGGATGACCCGCACCCGGACCTCCTCGTTGGAGAGCTTCTCCAGGGAGGATTTCACCGCCTCGGCGGAGCCCTGGACGTCGGCCTTGACGATGACGTTCAGGTCCTTGATCTCGCCCTGCTGGATCTGGCTGAACAGGTCGTCCAGGCTGACCTTCTGCTTCACGCCGCCGGAAGCGGCCATCTTCTGGTCGTGCTTGCGCTGCTCCACCAGCTCCCGGGCCATGCGCTCGTCGGCCACGGCGTGGAAATCGTCGCCGGCGCCGGGCACCTCGCTCATGCCGATGATCTCAACGGGCACGGAGGGGCCGGCCTGGGTGAGCTTCTCGCCCCGGGCGTTGGTCATGGCGCGGACACGGCCCACGGCGGTGCCGGCAATGATGATGTCGCCCTGCTTCAGGGTGCCGTTCTGCACCAGGAGGGTGGCCACAGGGCCGCGGCCCCTGTCCAGCCGGGCCTCGATGACCGCGCCGTGGGCGGAGCGGTTGGGGTTGGCCTTCAGCTCCTGCATCTCGGCGGTCAGGATGACCATGTCCAGCAGGTTGTCGATGCCCTCGCCGGTCTTGGCGGAGATGGGGCAGATGATGGTCTCGCCGCCCCACTCCTCGGGCACCAGCTCGTAGTTGGTGAGCTGTTCCTTGATGCGATCGGGGTTGGCGGTGGGCTTATCCATCTTGTTGATGGCCACAATGATGGGGATGCCGGCGGCCTTGGCGTGGTTGATGGACTCCACGGTCTGGGGCATGATGCCGTCGTCAGCGGCCACCACCAGGATGGCCACGTCGGTGATCATGGCGCCGCGGGCACGCATGGCGGTGAAGGCCTCGTGGCCGGGGGTGTCCAGGAAGGTGATGGGCTTGCCCTGGACGTCCACCTGATAGGCGCCGATGTGCTGGGTGATGCCGCCGGCCTCGCCGGCCGCCACATGGGAGTTGCGGATATAGTCCAGCAGGGAGGTCTTGCCGTGGTCCACGTGGCCCATGACCACAACCACGGGGGCGCGGGGCACCAGATCCTCTTCCTTGTCCTCGGCGGTATCGATGAGCTTCTCCTCGATGGTGACGATGACTTCCTTCTCCACCTTGCAGCCCATCTCCTCGGCGATGATGGCGGCGGTGTCAAAGTCGATGATGTCGCTCAGGGAGGCCATGACGCCGTTCTTGATCAGGCACTTGACCACCTCGGCGCCGGTCTTTTTCATCCGGCTGGCCAGCTCGCCCACGCCGATCTCGTCGGGGATCTTGACCACGGTGGGGTGCTTCTTGGCGATCTCCGCCTGGAGCCGGCGCATCTTCTCCTGCTCCTCGGCCCGGCGCTTGCTGCCCTGGAAGCTGTTGTTCCGGCGCTGGTTGCGGCCCTGGAACTTCTGCTTGCCGCCGCCCTGCTGCTGGCGCTCGGAGGTAAAGGACTCCAGGCGCTCGTCGTATTTATCCAGGTTTACGTTGCCGCTCTTGCGGGTGTCCACCACCTTCTTCTCGGGGACCCGGGTCGTGGGACGGCGATCGCCCTGGGGCTGCTGCTGCGGCCGCTGCTGCTGGGGCTGATTCTGGTTCTGCTGGGGCGCGGGCCGCTGGCCCTGCTGCTGGGACTGGGCCTTGGGGGCCTCCTTGCCGGGCTTGCCGCCCTGCTGGGGCTGAGCCTGCTGGGCGGGCGCGGCCTTGGGGGCCTCCGCCTTCTTGGGCTCGTGGTACACATCGGCATAAATGCTCTCGATGCTGTCCACCTGGTTGTGCTGGGTCAGATACTCAAAGATGATGGACAGCTCTCTGTCCTCCAGCACCTGCATATGGTTTTTGGGCGTGGTCGCGTACTTGGTGAGGATATCGGCGATATCCTTGGAGTTCATTTTGAAGTCCTTTGCGACCTCGTGCACACGGTATTTGTTCAGCAAATGAGCCACCTCCATTGTGGAGCCTGCACCAATAGGAAAACGCAGGCAGGGCGCTCCTGCGCTTTCTTATTGGAACAAGCTCTCTGCTCGAAACGGATACGTTCTCTATGGAAAACCGCCGCGGCGGCGGGAAAGCCCTGTTCATGTCCTGGGCTTGGGGTCCCGGCCGGGCCGGAACTTGATGGTGATCTTGCCTCTGGGGGCCTTGGGCCGGCCCGGGGGAGGGGGAGAAACCCGCACAGGCGCCTTGTGGGAGCCGCTGCCCGTCTTCTTCTCCCCGGGAGGCGGGGCCCAGGGCTTGCGCTTGCCCTCCCGGAGATTTTTCTCGTGCTGCCGCTGCTCCTTCTGCCGCTGGAGGGCCTTCTGGGCCTTGACATCCAGAGCGGCGGCCAGGTCGCCGTACCGCTCCGGATTCAGCGCGGAGAGCTTGGCGGCCAGGGAGGAGGCGAAGCCGATATCCGTGACGGCTGCCAGGGCGCAGGAGCTGCGGCCCACGGTACCGCCCAGCTCCTCCTTGGTGAAGGGCAGCTCCGCCCAGGGCACGGCGCCCGCCTCGGCAAAATGGGCGCAGCGGCGGCGGGTGTTGGCGGCGGCGTCGCTGGCCACCAGCAGCAGCCTGGCGTGGCGGGCGCGGGCGGCCGCGCCCACCGGCTCCTCGCCCACCTCCAGCCGCCCGGCCTTCTTGCACAGGCCGATCAGGGAGAGAATGGCGTTAGACATCGGGGGCCTCCTTCATCTGCGCCTCCAGGGCCTCCCAGACCTCGTCGGGCAGGGGGGCGGAGAAGGCGCGCTCCAGCGCCCTGGCCTTCCGGGCCTTTTTCAGGCACTCTGGGCTGGGGCAGACATAAGCGCCCCGGCCGGGCTTTTTGCCCTTGAAGTCCAGGGAGACCTCGCCCTCGGGGGAGCGGACCACCCGGATCAGCTCCTTCTTGGGCTTCATCTCCCGGCAGCCCAGGCACTGGCGCAGGGGAATTTTTTTGGGCATGGGACAAGCGCCCCCTTTCCACGGGAAAAATCAGAGAGTCAAATTACACGTCCAGGGGCTCGTCGCCGGCCTCGGCGGGCTCAGCAGCCTGAGCGGACGCGTCGTCCGCCAGGACCTCGCCGGTCTCCTCGTCCTCGCCGCCGCCGGGGTTGGAGGAGGGCTTGATGTCGATCTTGAAGCCGGTGAGCTTGGCGGCCAGGCGGGCGTTCTGGCCCTCCTTGCCGATGGCCAGGGACAGCTGGTCGTCGGGCACCACCACCCGGCAGCTCTTGCCGTCGTCCAGGGTGGTGACGCTGATGACGTCGGCGGGGGAGAGGGCGGCGGCCACGTACTCGGCGGGGTCGTCGGAGTACTTGATGATGTCCACCTTCTCGCCCTTGAGCTCCTCCACAATGTTGTTCACCCGCTGGCCCCGGGGACCCACGCAGGCGCCGATGGGGTCCACATTGGGGTCGGCGGACCAGACGGCCAGCTTGGTGCGGCTGCCCGCCTCCCGGGCAATGGACTTGACCTCCACGGTGCCGTCGTAGATCTCGGGCACCTCCAGCTCGAACAGGCGCTTGACCAGGCCGGGGTGGGTGCGGGAGATAAGCACCTGGGGGCCCTTGGTGGAGCGGCGGACCTCCACCACGTACACCTTCAGCCGGTCGCCCTCGCGGAAGGTCTCGCCCCGGACCTGCTCGCCGGCGGCCAGGAAGGCGTCGGTGGCCTCGTTGCCCGAGCCGATGCGCAGGCTGGCGGAGCCGGTGCGTGGATCGATGCGGGTGACCACGCCGGTGAGCAGCTCGTGCTCCTTGGAGCTGAACTCATCATAGATCATGCCCCGCTCGGCCTCCCGCATACCCTGGATGATGACCTGGCGGGCGGTCTGGGCGGCGATGCGGCCGAAATCCTTGGTCTTGACCTCCACGCGCACCACGTCGCCCAGCTGGATGTGGGGCAGGCGCATCCGGGCGTCGGCCAGGCTGATCTCGGTGAAGGGGTTGTCGACGGTCTCCACCACGTCCTTCTTGACGAACATGCGGACCTCGCCCTTCTCCTCGTTGGCGTCCACCACAATGTTGTCCCCGGCGCCCTCGTGGTCCCGCTTGTAGGCGCTGATCAGGGCCTGGGTGATCTTCTCCAGCATGTAGCTCTTGGGGATGCCCTTCTCCTGCTCGATCATGCCGATGGCGGCGAAGAACTCCTTGCCGTCCAGCTCGTTGCTCTTCTGAGCCTTTGCATTTCTCTTAGCCATAATCCTTCATCAAACTCCTTATACCATTACGGATTCCCGGCGGGAATCAAACACGGACGTACAGCCGCACCTGGGCCACGTCCTTCTTGGGGAAGGTCACGGCTCCCGTGGGGAGCTCTACCGTCACATCGCCGTCTTCATAGCCTCTCAGAAGGCCCACATGGTCCTTCCGGCCCTCCACGGGGCGGTAGAGGCGGACCTCCACCTCGGCGCCCAGGAAGGCGTCGAAGTGCTCCGGGTGCCGGAGGACCCGGTCAATGCCTGCGGAGGAGACCTCCAGCGTGTAGCTGCCCTCGATGGGGTCGGCCTCGTCCAGGGCGTCGGACAGGGGCCGGGACACGGCCTCGCAGTCGTCGATGGTCACGCCGCCCTCCTTGTCCAGATAGACCCGGAGAAACCAGGTGCCCGCCTCCCGCACATACTCCACATCCCAGATGCCGCAGCCGTTTTCCGCCGCGATAGGCTGGGCCAGCGCCCGGACCAGCTCGGTGACTTTCGCCATATAGGGGCCTCCTTCGGTACAAGATGTAAGAAAAAACCAAACCGGTTTTTTTCAATAATAAAGAGCGGAGCAAAGCCCCACTCTCACCATACTACCTCTACTATCATACGCAGTATACCACGGAATGTCCTCCATTGCAAGGGCTTTCCGTGTTTTTTCATGGGGAAGAGGGGGGCAAAATGGACGGAAGGAGGCAGGGCGGCGGAAAAGGCCGGCCAGCTGCAACATTTTTTCACTTTAATGCGATATCATCACAGAGAAAATGGACGGCAGGGGGGATACGCCGGCGTTTCCGCGTTGACATAAATAGAAAATGCCCCTAAAATAATCTCAAGACAGGATTCCACACAGTGGGAGGAAATGAGGAGAAAAACCATGAACCAGGCAGTACGTATTTTGCAGGAAGTGAAAAAAGCGGTGGTTGGCAAGGACGAGGTGCTTGCCCGTGCTCTGCTGGCCATTCTGGCCCGGGGGCACATCCTGCTGGAGGATATCCCCGGCGTGGGCAAGACCACCATGGCCCTGGCCTTCTCCCGGGCGCTGTCCCTGGACTATAACCGGGTGCAGTTTACCCCCGACGTGATGCCGTCGGACATCACCGGCTTCTCCCTTTATAATAAGGAGACAGGGAAGATGGAGTACCAGCCCGGCGCGGCGCTGTGCAATCTGTTCCTGGCCGACGAGCTTAACCGGGCCACCAGCCGCACCCAGTCCGCCCTGCTGGAGGCCATGGAGGAGGGGCAGGTGACGGTGGACGGCATGTCCCACCCGGTGCCCCGGCCCTTTATCGTCATTGCCACCCAGAACCCGGCGGGGGCCGCGGGCACCCAGCTGCTGCCCGACTCCCAGATGGACCGGTTCATGGTACGGCTGTCCATCGGCTACCCCGCCCCCGAGGCGGAGAAGGAGATGCTCCGCCGCAGGCAGGGGGGCAACCCCCTGGACAGCGTGGAGCGGGTGGTGGACCACGGCGGCCTGCTGGACCTCCAGCGGCAGGTGGACGCCGTCCACCTGTCCGACCAGGTGCTGGAGTATGTGGTGTCCCTGACGGGGGCCACCCGGGTCCACCCCATGATTGAGCAGGGGGCCAGCCCCCGGGCCTCTCTGGCCCTGTCCGCCATGGCCAAGGCCGCCGCCTTTGTCCAGAACCGGGACTATGTGCTGCCTGAGGACGTGACGCTGGTGTTCAAAGACACGGTGGCCCACCGGCTCATCCTCTCCCCCAGGGCCGGGGAGAACGACCCGCTGGAGGACGTGCTGCGGGCGGTGGCGCCGCCCAGGGTGCGGTAATGGCCCGGTGCCGTGTGGGGTATCTGCTGGCGCTGGGGGCGGCGGTACTCTTTTTCATCTGCTTTAACGGCTATTTCTCCTTCTATATTTTAGTGCTCACGCTGGTATTTCCCCTGTTCTCCCTGCTGGTCAGCCTGCCGGGGATGCTGGGGTGCACCGTGGAGCTGGCAGTGTCCGCCCGGGCGGTGCGCCGGAACGAGACGGCGGAGGCCCAGCTCACCGTTGTCAGCCGCAGCCGCCTGCCGGTGGGGCGGCTGACGGCGGACCTAGGGTGGGACAACGCCATGAACGGCCAGTCCGGCCGGACCCGGGTCAGGCTGTCCGGGGCGTCTCTGGGGGCTGTCCGGCGGGAGAGCCTCCCCACCGGCCACTGCGGCATGGTGAGATGCCGGGCGCTCCGGGTGAGGGTGTGCGATCTGCTGGGGCTGTTCGCCCTCCGGCGGCCCCTCCCTCCGGCGGCTGAGCTGGCTGTGCTCCCCCTGGACCTGCCCCCCGAGCCGGTGCCGGCGCTGCTGGGGGCGGAGAAGAACCAGGTCATGCGCCCCCGCCCCGGCGGCGGCCCCGGCGAGGACTACGACCTGCGGCCCTACCGGGCGGGAGACCCCCTCCGCTCGGTCCACTGGAAGCTGTCCACCAAGGTGGACTCCCTGGTGGTGCGGGAGACCCTGGAGCCTCAGAAGGCCGTCATTGTCCTCAGCTTTGACCACTTCGGCACGCCGGAGGAGCTGGACCGGATTCAGGACCGGCTGGACGCGGTGTCCCGGGCCCTCATCGAGCGGGAGCGGCCCCACGCCGTCCGCTGGCTGGAGGAGGGGGCCGGGCGGGTCAGGGAGCGGAAGATATCCAGCCTGACCGAGCTGCGCGCCTGCCAGTGGGAGATCTTCTCCACGCCCGCCCCCGCCGGCGGGCACACCTCAGCGGGCGGGCGGAACGGAAACAGCGGCGGCAGCCTGGTCCGCAGCCTCCACATTACAGCGGAGGACAGCGGGGGAGAGGAGGGAGCCCGATGAACGAGAACCTCACCCTCACCCGCCGCACAGCGGTGGCGCTCTCCGACTGCCTGATGCTCTTCCTGGGCCTGTACGGCACGCTGTTCTGCCTCATCACCGCCTTCCACCTGCCGGTGGATTACCAGACCATTACTGCCGCCTGCCTGGTGTGCGCGCCCCTTTTTACGGCGGTGTTCGCCCTGCCGTGGTACTGGGCGAGAGCGGCCCTCTACCTGGGCTGCGCCGCCGCAGTGGCGGTGACGGCCTGGCGCTGGCTGGATCTGCTGACGCTGGGCGGCCTGGTGCTGGCCCGGCAGGTGGTGAACACCTTCGCCTGGGCCCTGGGCAGCAGCGTGACCCTGGACATTACCGTTTTGACCGGGGAGACCACCCTGGGGGACGAGGCGGCGGCCATCACCGCCCTGTTCCTTCTGCTGGCCGTGGCTGTGGCCTTCTGGATCGGGTGGCTGTGGCAGCGGATGCGGTCCTTCTGGCTCACCTTTTGGGGTACCTTCCCGCTGCTGGCGCTGCCCCTGTCTGTGACTGTGACCCCGGGCTGGGTGCCCCTGCTGATGCTGCTTTTGTTCTGGGGCGTGGGCCTGCTGGTGCGGCAGACCAATAAGACCGACCTGTCCGGCAGCGCCAAGACCGTGCTCATGGTGCTGCCCCTGTGCGTACTGCTGCTGACAGGGCTGGGGGCGGTACTGCCCCGGGAGGACTACGAGCAGACCGGCTGGGCGGCGGAGGCCCGGCTGGAGATCATCGACCGTCTGGCGGCGGTGGGACGGGGCGCGGCCAGCGCCGGGGCGGATCTGGGCCTGGCCTCCGGCTCCGACCAGATTGACCTGAGCCGGGTGGGGCCCCTGGGCTTTGACGGGGATACGGCCCTCCGGGTGCGCAGTCAAACCACGGGACACATCTACCTGCGGGGCTTCTCCTCCGCCGTCTACACCGGCGGCGGCTGGGAGCAGCTGTCCGACGAGGTGTACCAGCAGATGCGGGAGGGCTGGACCTTTACCGTGCCCGATACGGCGGCCATCTCCTCCCTGAAGAGCGGCACGGAAGTGCCGATAGACGGCATCGGGGCCTATCAACCCATCAACTTCCCCGCCATGGCGGACGCCAATGCGGATTCTGTCCGCATCGAGGTGGAGAACGTGGGGGCGGCCGACCGGTTCGTGTACACCCCCTACCAGCTGAGCACCACCCCCGACCGGATGACCGGCGCGGAGTTCGTGGGGGACGCCTATCTGGCCCGTGGCACCGGCGTGTGGACCCACATCCTCTACGCCCGGGAGACGGCCAGCCCCCTCCGGGCCCGGCTCACAGGGGATGCGGCCCAGATGGAGCAGAACTACCGGTATTTCGTCTATGAGAACTACCTCCAGCTCCCCGACGAGCTAAGGGAGGAGATAACAGCGCTGGTGGAGAACATGGAGACGTGGGACGGACAGGCCGTCTCCGCGGAGCCGGGCACGCCCTATCGGCTGCTGCTGGCCCGGCATGTGGGCGGGTACCTGGCCTCCATCGCGGTCTACGATCCGGATACCCCCGCCGCCCCGGAGGGGACGGACTTTGTCACCCACTTTCTGGACGAGGGCCGGGGCTACTGCATGCACTTCGCCACCACCGCCACCCTGATGCTGCGGAGCATGGGAATTCCCGCCCGGTATGTGTCCGGCTACGTGGCGGACACGGCGGCGGGGGAGTGGGTGGACGTGCCCGACTACAACGCCCACGCCTGGGTGGAGGTCTATCTGGCAGGGTACGGCTGGCAGCCGGTGGAGGTGACGCCGGGCTATGACGGCACCTTTGCCTGGGAGCGGGAGCCGGAGGAGACCCCGGAGCCCTCTGAGACCCAGACAGCCGGGCCCACCCCCGCCCCCACTCACAGCCAGGCGCCCCGGCCCACCCAGGAAGCAGAGCGGCCGGAGGAGCCGGAGCGGGAGCCCCTCAGCCCCTGGCTGTGGCTGCTGGCCATTCCGGCTGTGCTGGCGCTGGCTGCGGCGGGACTGGTGCTCCGCCGCCGTCTGGCGGCCCGGAGCAGGGCCCGGAAGTTCGGCCAGGCCGACTTCAACCGGGCGGTGATTGAGATGTACCTCTACATGGAGAAGGTGGCCGCCCGTACCGGCGGCGCCGTGGACCCGGCCCTGGAGGCCCTGGCCAAGAAGGCGGCCTTCAGCGCCCACGTACTGACGGAGCCGGAGCGGGAGACCGCCCGCACCCTGACGGAGCAGGCCGCGGACGCGGCGGACCAGAGCCGCAGCCGGCTGGGCCGGCTGGCGTTCCGGTACATTCTGGGACTATATTAATGTCTACTGAATAAACCGCTTTGCGGTTTATTCGTGCGGCACAGCCGCACAATTCCATAAAAACGGCTCAAAGGAGCCGCTTTTGTGGAATTCAGC